>JAZRQO010000021.1:0-90710 GCA_045649825.1 Clostridia bacterium | reverse complement strand
AATAGAGTAAGCGTTCTTTTTTTATGGCAGGGGTACAAGGCGAAGAACCGTAGGTTCGATAAGTGAAGCTCCAAATCTGTGATTTGGCAAGCTGAACTTATGCATGGGAGCGAAGCGAGTCGTAGTCCGTCCAGGAAAAGTAGTGTATAAAAACGAATAGAGTAAGCGTTCTTTTTTTATGGCAGGGGTACAAGGCGAAGAACCGTAGGTTCGATAAGTGAAGCTCCAAATCTGTGATTTGGCAAGCTGAACTTATGCATGGGAGCGAAGCGAGTCGTAGTCCGTCCGGGAAAAGTAGCGTATAAAAACGAATAGAGTAAGCGTTCTTTTTTTATGGCAGGGGTACAAGGCAAAATGATGTTGCTTTGCGGTAAATTATATATATTTTTTTCTAAAAACCATACAAATCATACGAATTATTGAGTTTCAATTGACATAAAGTGTTTGTTGATATATAATCTACAGGAGAGATGATTATTTAAAGGGGGATAAAACAAAGGTGAGAAATAACATAAAAAACGGAGCAGTAAGAGTGCTTTCCCTTGTTGTTGATATGCTCTTGGTTGGTTTTGTGTTTTACTACACAGATTTGTTCATTCAGAATTTTATAAATGAAAGTTGTTTTTGCTATGAGAATGTTATTATAGCAGAAGCTCTCAATGTTTTTTTCTTTTATATGTTTGATTTATATGCTGCAAAAGAAGGAAGCAGAGAACAGACCGTTATATCCGTTGTTCTGTCATCTGTGGTGACGGCTGTATGCGGTGCAATAATCTCCATATTTGTTTTTGATAAGTATACTCTGGCGTTTACAGCATCACTTGTTGTAACCCTTATGATAAGCCTTGTTTTATGGCGTTTAATCCTTTCCTTTGCCTTGGTACGCTTCAGAGAAAAGAATAAAATCCTGATATTGGAATCATCAAAAGTGCCTACAAGGCTTGCAAGAAAGCTTAAGTACTCTTGTACCAATGTAAATGAAGCGTGGTATTACATATTGGACGAGGATAACGACGAAGATTATAAATATGTTGTTGACAAATTGATTGATGAATATGATACAGTATTTATTTCAGAGGAATTCTGTGATGATATTCAGAACGGACTTTTTGAAAAGGCTCTACTTGCCAATAAAACGGTTAATCTTCTTGCGGTTCCTGCGAATGTATCTCTGATGGGTGGAAGAATTTATCAGTTTGAAGATACCCCTGTTATAGAGCTTGGAAGCATATATATGGAAAAGCATCAGAAATTCCTGAAAAGGGCGTTTGATTTGTTTGTTGCAGCTGTTGGCCTTATTATTACTTCTCCGTTTTTCCTCGTTATACCAATATTTATAAAGCTGGACTCTCCCGGACCTGTTTTCTATACTCAGGAAAGATACACTGTAGGCAAAAAGAGATTTAAGCTTTATAAGTTCAGAACAATGTGTCAGGATGCAGAGAAAAACGGTGAAATGCTCGCTACTAAAAATGACAGTAGAATAACGAGAGTGGGCAACGTACTCAGAAAGCTCCGCCTTGACGAGCTGCCTCAGTTTTTGAATATTCTTGCGGGCTCAATGTCCGTTGTGGGCCCACGTCCCGAACGACCTGTTTTTGCGGATGAATTCTGTGAAAAAGTAAGGCACTATAATATGCGATACACAATGAAAGCAGGACTTACGGGGTATGCCCAGGTTTACGGAAAGTATAACACCCGCGTTTCGGACAAAATACTTATGGATATGATTTATGCCATAAAGTATTCATTCTGGCTTGATATTAAGCTTGTAATTCTCACTGTTAAAACAATGTTTGTAAAAGACAGTACAGAGGGTGTGGATGAGAATTTTGACGAATTTTCAGAAGGTGACGAAAAGGAAGCAATGCGTAAAGGAAACACTGCAGTGCTTCATAATATAAAAACAGAGGAAACTGTAATTGAATAAATAAAAAGGTGGCTTTGCCACCTTTTTATTTATTCAATTTTTAATCAATTTCCCGATTTCCGAAGCAATATATGCAGCGCTTGTTTTTGCCTCTTTAAGGCTGTTTCCGTGTGTCCCTACTTCCACAATCAGACTGCCTGAGGTGAGGTGCTGATTAAATCTTTCTTTCCTTAGATTTATGGGGCGCATAAGCCCGGGATAGGCGGAGTTCATGTTTTGCTGAAGTTTTACTGCAAAGTTCAGATTATCACGCCATCCGGGGTGGGAAAGACCTCCCCCGTCAGTTCCGCAAACAATCATAAGCTGAGCACAGGCTTCTCCGTTTATTTCTTTGATAAGCTTTACCCTGCTGCCGTTTTCGCCTGTTACGGCATCTCTGTGAATGTCAAGAATAAGCTCTATTTTATTGTTTTCAGACAAATTCTTTTTTGCAGTGGTAAGCGACCTTCCGTAGGCTCCTTGATAGCTTGGATAATCATGAAAGGTAGTATCGTGAACAACAGATATTCCGAAGCTTTCAAGCGTTTCTTTTATAACCTTACCTACTGCAATCATATTTTTCGATTCATCCGTGCTTCTTCCGTTGTCGGGAAGACTTATATTATTCTCCGGGGTATAACATTCCGTTGTGTGGGTATGTATAATCAAAACAGTAGGGTTGTTTGAAAATTCAAGAGGTATGTTTTTAAATGTTTTTTCGGATACTGAGTAATCTGTTTCGTTTTTGAACATTTGATTTGTGGGGGAAGTCCTCTCCTCAGTGATTATTTCTTCAGGCTCTTCTGATGGTGTGGGAACTGGGGCTGGTGTTGGTGAAGACAGCTTGCTGAAAGCTCCTCCGTGCCTCTTTATTATTTCCCCAGGCTCGGGTTTGGTGATTGACGAAATCTGTTTTTTTAAATAAGAAATAACTGCTGCCTCCTCTGAAGACGGAAGTACATCCGATACGATTTTTTCTGCATTATAATGATTGAATACGGTGACACTTTTTTCTTCCTGGGGTTTAATACTGAGGGTAATCAGGATTCCGCCTGCAGCAACAACCGATATGGCTGAAATGTATTTTCTTTTTTTGTCGCTGCAGGCTTTACCTGAATGAAATCGAATAAGTCTTTTTTTGAAAATCCGTTTAAAAAGTCCTGTTAGTCGGAACAAGGAATTTATATGATGCAAATTAATTCGGGGTAAATGTCTTGTTTTTATAACAAAGCATCTCAATATATATTCCTCCTTTGTTTATACAGTGATTATGATGGGAGATATTCAGCTTTTATGTAGCCTCTTATTTTTTCAATTGGTATGGAAAATTCAACGACGCCACGTGCATAGTATGAAAGCTCGTATGGTTCATAAAAAATCACAAGATTTTTGCCATCTAAATAAAATTTATCCTCACGGTTCCCGTCTATGATAGGTTTTTCCCATAAATCATGATAGGTTTCGGGGTTGTTTTTAATAAGCTCCTCCATCCGAAGATTTAGAATGGCGGGATATTCTTTATCGGAAAATAAGTCCTCGAGTTTAAGAACATTATCCTGTTGTGTATCGAAGTTTTTGGCGGTAACCCAGGTATTACCGTGCAGACCTGATAGATACACGTATTTTTCTGTAATAATGCTCAGTAGTTTTCCATTGTTGTTTTTAACGATATGCCGCACCTGTAAGCAGGGAGGGGAACTCCCGGGTACTTTAACCTGTAGTGCCTGTGAGGTAAATGTTTCAATCCATTCATCAAGCTCATTTTTAAAAGTATCGTTCAGGAGCTTTCCGCCATCTGAATTATGTTCTATTTCAACTGATTCACAGTTGATTGTGTAAGCGTCATTATTTTCCGAAATGTTTTCCGTTTTAATCGTTATTCCGCCGTTTTTCGAACAGGCACACAGAAAGCACACTGTAATCAGAAGGGAAGCCTTTAAAGAATTATGCAAATCAGACCACCGCTTCCTTCGTTGATGATTCTTTGCAGTGTTTCCCGAAGCTTTGTTCTTGATTCGTCAGGCATACGTGAAAGCTTGTTATGCAAGCCTTCGTTCACAAGCTCATATAAAGATTTTCCAAATATATTGGATTCCCATATTTTTGACGGGTCAGATTCAAATTCTGAAAGCAGATAGTGAACAAGCTCCTCGCTCTGTTTTTCCGTTCCCACAATGGGGCATACCTCGGTTTCGATATTCGCACGCATCATATGTATGCTGGGAGCAGAAGCTTTTAGCTTAACCCCGAACCTTCCGCCTTGCTTCACTATTTTCGGCTCATCAAGGGTTAATTCATCTGTTCCGGGAGATACAACTCCGTAGCCGGTTTCTTTAACCGATTTAAGAGCTTCTGCAATCTTGTCGTATTCAGATTTCGTTGCCGATAACTCTCTTAATAGCTTTACAAGTGACATTTCGTCGCTTATGTTAAAGCCTGTTTCTTCGCTTAATATTTTATAGAATATTTCGGGGGAGATTTCAGCATTTAATACCACTTCTCCTATTCCTAAGTCCATTCCGTCAATGCAAGAAGCGGTAACGTATTCAAAATGCTTTATGGCATCTGAAAGCGATTTTGCGTCCTTTACTTTACATATGCATTCAATTTCTTTAACAAGTGATTCATTTATTGATTTTTTAAGCCAATGTTCATTGTCAAGTGCGGAAAACCACGAGGGAACACGGATGTTTATCTCTTTAAGAGGAAATTCAAACAATACAGCTTCAATAATTCTGTGTATATCCTCTGTCTGAAGCTCAGCGCAGTTTACAGGCACAACAGTAACTTTATATTCATCCTCCATCCGGCATTTAAGCTCATGCACTTCATCGCTGCCGGGGTTTTTGGTGTTGAGCAGAACAATAAAGGGCTTGTTAATTTCCTTAAGCTCATTGATTACTCTGCTTTCTGCAGGGATATAATCATCCCGTTCAATTTCGGTTATGCTTCCGTCGGTTGTGATAACAAGTCCGATATTTGAATGTTCGCATATAACTTTTTTTGTACCGATTTCTGCTGCATCATAAAATGGAATTGGCTCATCACTCCAGGGGGTTGAAACCATCCTTGGCGTTTCATCCTCAATATAGCCGAGGGCACTGTCTACTATGTACCCCACGCAGTCAATCATTCTTACTTTCAGATGGGCATTGTCGCCTAAAGAAATATCCACTGCCTCATTTGGAATAAACTTAGGTTCGGTTGTCATAATCGTTCGTCCGGCGGCAGATTGGGGAAGCTCATCCTTTGTCCTTTCTGCCTGATAGGAATTAGGTATGTTGGGAATAACCAACAAGTCCATAAATTTTTTAATAAAAGTGGATTTACCTGTTCTTACAGGACCTACTACTCCTATATAAACGTCGCCGCCGGAGCGCTCGGCTATATCGCTGTAAATATTGTACTCAGCCATAAAATGTTCCTCCTAACGCATTTGTTTATTACACCTATATGCAGAGGACCTTTGTTATATTCCATCTTTCTGTTTTGAAAGCTTAGTAAATATTGAGTAATATATATTGACAAAGTATGTCGTGTAATGTATAATTTTATTAAGTATAATATATAAATGTGTTTATCGCATTAATTTCATCTGGGTACGGCAAATAAATCTCAAACAAGGATGAGTGGTATATGAAGAAGGTTTTAAAAATTTGCATTTCTTTACTTATGATGCTTTTGCTTTTTGGAGCAGAGGCGTTTGCAGTGCATTATGTTTATGCGGGTAACAAAAACACCTGTTGGCATGAAGATTGGCGTATTGTTTTATTGCTTTTTGCCGTTTTTGTTTTGTCAATTCTGGCAGTATGGTTTGCAATGCGGGTAAAGGTTGTTGCAAAACAGAGCAAAATCAATGCGCTTACCGACCCGCTTACAAAAGTAGGAAATCTTGCTCACTTTAAGAATTACTACGAGAATGCAATATTTGATTATTCAAGAAGCAAATATTTTGTTGCATACATAATAGTGGATGGAAATCACGTGCGTAATTGCTACGGAAATACTGCGTTTGATGATGTTATGGTTTATGCTTCCGAGGTTATTTCCACAGCTTGTGATGATGTGGAAGAGGTTGCACGTATAACCGAAACAGGATTTGCAGTTGTATTCAGATCGGTAGGAATTGAAACAGCGGAGGAACAAATGAAGCTGGTTATCAGCAAGCTTAACCGCTATGCAGATTCCGGTGATAACAGTAAGCCTGTTTTCTATGTTGCCCTTTATAATTTTACCGGTGCAGATAATGCTTGCGAGTTGGTTTTGTTCAATCTACGTCTTAATTGTAGTAAGATTATGGGCTCAACATCACAGCTTGTCGTATGCGACAGTAATCTTATGAAGGGTTCTGAAAGCGAGAAGGAGGTTATGGCAAAGCTGGACAGTGCAATGCGTAACCGTGAGTTTGAGTTGTACCTTCAGTTCATTGTGGAAAACAAAAAGAAGAATATCGTTTCTGCGGAGGCACTTGCCAGATGGAATAGCCCTACGGAAGGAATTCTGGGCCCCGGGAGCTTTATTCCTCAGCTTGAATCTGTTGGATTTATATGCAAATTTGATTACTATATGTTTGAGCTTGTATGTGAGCAGCTTGAAAAGTGGAACAGTACAGAATTCGGGAGATTTTCTCTTTCTTGTAACTTTACAAGAATAACCATTTCGGAAGAAGATTTTGTAAGAAAAATTAAAGATATAGCAGAAAGATATAATTTTGACAGAAGCCGTCTGATTATAGAAATAACGGAAGACGCTATGGAAAGAAGCCGTGAAGTAGCTATGAGTAATATGAAAAAGTGCAAGCAGCTTGGCTTCCGCATAGCTCTTGACGATATGGGATGTGGATATACATCTCTTATTAATCTTTGCGAGTATCCTATTGATATAGTTAAAATCGACAGAGATATTCTTCTTAAAACTGATAAGCCAAACGGAAAGAAATTGTTTGCAGGTATGATAGCTCTGGCACATAAGCTTGGTCTTGCGGTGGTGTGTGAGGGGGTGGAAACAAAGGAACAGAATGAATTTGTAGACAATTCTGAATGTGATTACGTGCAGGGTTGGTATTATTCAAGAGTTATTTCCACACAGGCATGTGAGGATTTTATACGTAATTACGAAAAGAGCAGTGTAATAGTTACAGAATAATTATTAATATGGAAGTGACGTAATGAAAAACAGTGGCATAAAAACAAGGCGTAACAAGGTTATATACACGGTTTTAGCAGTAGTGACGTTGTGTACAATACTTGTTATGATGACAAGATACGTATATTTGGAGGCGGAAGATAACGGCTTTGAAATGCTTCACGTTGCTACGAGTGAAATAAAAGAAGACCTTAATCTTCAAATGGTTTCTGACAGGGAAAACCTGTATACCATAGCAAATATGGCGGCAAAGTTGTATTCTGATGGTGAAAACTTTCAGCTTTTATTTGATTCCTTTGAGCCTATAGGGCTTATACATAACATTGGTATTTTGCAGAGCGATAATACGTTTCTCACAAAGAACGGCAAGGTGGAAGTTTCAAAATCAGAACTTGATTTTGAGCAGGAATCCCAAAGAGAAGCGTATGTAAGCGGCAGAGTAAGGGATCTTACCCATCCTGAACACCGAATTGTCCGAAGTTCCGTACCTGTTACTGTGAATGGTGAAACAGTTGCAGTGCTTTACGGAATGATTGAGCTTGATGTTATTAATAAAAAATACGAAGAGTATGCGGTGGCAAGAGAGGCAGATTTATATGTTCTGGAGAGAGGCAACGGTAATATAATAATCGATACTCTCCATGAAGAACTTGATAATATTTCAACATTCAAAATGAGCGACTACAAAAAAGGCTTCAGCTATGAGCTTCTTATGGCTGACCTTCATAACGGTAATTCCGGGTATTCTGCATTTATGTCAGGTACAGCGGGCGAAAGCTTTTATGCACATTATGCCCCTCTTAAAATTGGTGACTGGCAGATTATGCTCTCAAAGCCTGAGAGAATAGTATTTAAAGAAGCACGGGAATTGATGAATGTCCTTATAACTATGTTTATGGCAGCAATCGGTATAATGGTTTTGTATCTGCTTTTGATTTTTACAGGAGAATCAAAGCAGTCCCGACTTAACTACCGTGCATCTCATATAAGAAAAATTCTTCTCGGTATTAATCAAACAAAGAACGGACTTCATATGGCTCTTGAGAATATAACAATGTTTTCAAAAGCGAGATCGTCATTTTTCGTAGATACTGACGGTGAGGATTTTCATTACATATCCCCCAAGTACGAAGCATTTTTGCTTAAAGATGAAATAAGAACTTCCTTTGTGCTTGAGCTTTTGTGTTATGCGGCGCGAAGACGGAGCAAAAATGAAGCTATGGTAATTCTTAATGTTCCTGTTAATTCAAAGCTCAGAAAAGAAGCTCCTAAATTTTATGGTATACTTAAGAATAACCGTATAAAAAGAGTGTGCTTCGCAGCTGTCTCGGAAAAGAGAAATCTTGTGAGTGTGCTTGGAGTAATAAATCCCCGAAGCAGTAATATTGTATGTGAACTTTTGGCGGATATTGCAGTTTGCTGCTCCATGGCGGTTTATAACAAAAAATATCTGAACAATACAGAAGTGATTGCAATGACAGATGCACTCACAGGCGTATATAACCGTTTGCAGTTTAAAAAAGATGTTGAGGAGTTTGATGTAACAAATCCTGAAAAATTCGCATGTATATACATAGATGTAAATGAACTTCATTCCTTTAACAGTAAATACGGTCACGGTGCCGGCGATACTATGCTTCTTTACATTGCAAAAAGCCTTAAAGAAACATTCCCGTATGGACAGATATATCGTATGGGTGGCGATGAGTTTCTTGTATTCTCATCAGGAATAAACTCCGATAAAATACATAATGATGCAGAGAAATTCATAAACAAGATAGAGTCTATGAACTATCATGTTTCTGTGGGAATTGATTTTTGCGAGAAAAATACATCTACCGAAACAGTGGTTAAAACTGCAGAGGACCATATGTATGAAGCAAAGGCAGAGTATTATCAACAAAAGGAGCGTGCAGTTGAAAAAACGGGCCATCATTCAGAGCTTGTTATAACAACGGGAGTTCCGTATCTTGATACTGCATTGTCTGTTGTGGGTAAGCACTACTATGCAATTGTGGCTGTTTCTCTGAATACAGGTACCGGAAAACACATCCTTATGCCCGAGTATCTGAGAAAGTATTTTGAAAATCAAACTGATTTTACTGACACAATGAGAAAGTATATAGACGAATTTGTGTCATCTGACGACAGGCGTGCTTGTGAGAACTTTTTGCATTACGATGCAATAAAACATCACCTTGAGCTTGGAAATATACCGGCAATCAGTTATACCAATACCGCGGGCGAAAAAATTTCTCTCACGGTCCACGCTGTGAGTGATGTCAGCAAGAATTCTGATGAAACACTGTGGGTGTTTGAAAAAGTAAGATAATAAAAAAGATTTAAAAATCTTCAACCCCCTGTCCCCCCCAATCCTGGGGGCAAAAAAGTCGTTTTTGTGACTGTCGTTCGTACAGCTCACTTTCATAGGTAGACTTTTAAGTTGTAAAATATAAAAGCTTATAAAAGGAGTTGTAATTCCCCTTTTATAAGCTTTTTTGTTTGCTTTTAAGCTAATATTAATATCATGTGTACAATCTGAAATTTCTCTTTATTATGGCAACAATTACAAATAATGCCAAATATATTGACAAAATGTTATAAATATGATAAAATAAACAACGTTTACAAATTGTGACACTTTTGTATAAAAAAAACATTTTGATGTGTTCATAGGGGGTTTTATTGTGAATAATAAAACTTTTGGCGAGTTTGTTAAATATATAAAGCAGAGCAGAAATTTAAGTGCTTCCAAGCTTGCAGCATTAACGGGAAACAAGAGTAAAACATCGGTTCTTCGCATAATGGAAAATCAGTGCAGTCACAAGACTATGGTAAGATTTGCAAAGGTTCTTGACAGTGCTGTTGTTCTTACAGAGGATGAAAGAGATGAGATGAATCGACTTCTCAGATATGATAATATTACACAGGCACATTCCGATGCCATGGATAACCTTAAGTTTCTGTATACCAAGGACCAAATTCCGGAGTCTGAGAAGATGCGATGCGTATCTGTAAATTCTAAACCTCCGAAAAGTACGATCTTGTTGGAAAATCTTTTTGATGTGTGCCATAATGGTAAGTGTACAATAATTATAGAAAATGTACTCAGTATTGAATTGGTTAAAGCTTTGCATACACATATACGCTTGAAAGGCGGGGAGAGTAATGCAAAAATTCTACACTTTTTTTGCGATGATGATAATATAGTTAATAAAAGTATAATGGCTATGTGTCTGTTTAAGCTTGCGCCCTACAGGAATTATTATCCTTATGAGTGCGAGCGTGAGCTTTCTATGCCTAAGCGAATACTTATTATGTGGGAACGGGAGAATGCTTACGAAATGAGATTTGTAAGCTTTGCGGGTGATAATGAATTCTACTTTACGGATACTCCTGTGACAAAAGAGTTTTACGATCATATGCTCACAATTATTGAGTATAGAAAAAAGAATTCCAATCTTATAATCAAACAGGGGAAATCAGGCGAACAACTTGCTGAGGTTATGTCATTTATGGGGCATATGGACAAAAAAACTTCAGTTCAGGTTGAGGCAGGGGCATGTTATATGTTAATTCCCTTTGAAATTCAGCAAAAGCTGTATGAAGACAGCGGATGGCTGGGGCTTGGTAAAGATCATCCTACTGTAAGAAAACTATACAGAATTATGAAAGAACGTATGGATTACATAGAAAATCACGAAATTTCCCGTAAGTTCATATGGACTGAGGATGGCCTTGGTGAGTTTATGAAAACCGGCAGAACCTGCGACCATTTTAAACCTGTTAGAGGACTTAATATTGAAGAGTGCAAGGTTGTAATCAGAAAGACTGTTGCAAAGCCCGGTAATGAAATCAGAATTCTGAAGCCGGAATACTGCCTGAACGAAACAGAATTTCACATTTTTGGAGATAAGCATCTTGTGGCATCTGATTCTTATCACGGGTGGTGGGAAGAATTCAGCACGGTTGTTGTAAACGATAAACGTGTCGTACGTCTTGTTTCGGATTTTTATCATAACGAGCTTTGGGAAAAGTATTGCTATGATAATGAAAAAAGTCTTGAAATAATAAATAATATCTTAAATCAATATTAAATGATATACGTGCTTTTAAATGCTGTAGCATTTAAGAGTGCGTATTTTTTGTCAGAAAATACAGAAAACTCCCGTTTGGGATATAACTTGTACAAAAAGGAATTGTAAAAAAATTCTTTTTTTGTATTAATCATCTGTTGACAGGGATTAATTGGTGTGGTAAAATAAAATAGTATAATTATGATAAAATTGCCCTGTTTGTCGGTTGACGGTTTAAGACTGTTTCCGCTTTCAGGCGAAAAAACATTATATTTATGAGGTGATAAATTAATGGTGCATCAGGTAACAGCAGGCAAAAATACCCGTCTGAGCTACTCCAAAATCAAAGAGCCGCTTCCAATGCCGAACCTTATCGAGGTTCAGAAAAATTCTTATCAGTGGTTCCTTGAAGAAGGGCTCAAGGAAGTTTTTGAAGACATTTCTCCCGTAACCGACCATTCAGGAAATCTTGTTCTTGAATTTTTTGATTATTCTCTTGAGTATAATCCAAAATGGTCTGTAGAGGAATGTAAAGAGAGAGACGCAAAATATGCGGCTCCCCTTAAGGTGTCTGTACGTCTTATTAACCAGGAAACAGGCGAAATTAAAGAACAGGAAATATTTATGGGTGATTTCCCGCTTATGACAGAGCAGGGAACATTCATTATAAACGGTGCTGAACGTGTTATTGTCAGCCAGCTTGTTCGTTCACCCGGTATATATTATGCGTTTGACCGTGATAAAACCGGTAAGCCTCTTTATACTTCCACAGTAATTCCTTACCGTGGAGCATGGCTTGAATACGAAACTGATTCAAACGACGTATTCTATGTTCGTATAGACCGTACAAGAAAGCTCCCCGTAACGGTTCTTATCCGTGCCCTGGGCAGCATTGACAACCCTCATAAGCTTGAAAAGAATTCAGCTATTATTGATTTGTTCGGGGAAGACCCCAAACTTCTTGCTACATTTGAGAAGGACAAGATTGATAACCGTGATGAGGCACTACTTGAAATCTATAAAAGACTTCGTCCCGGCGAGCCTCTTAACGTAGAGAATGCTGAATCCCTTATATTCAATATGCTTTTCGATCCAAAGAGATACGACCTTGCAAAAGTCGGACGTTTCAAGTACAATCAGAAGCTTGAGATGTACGGAAGAATCCGCGGCAAGGAATTGGCACGTGATGTTGTTGATCCCAGAACAGGCGAAGTTATTGCTTCAGCAGGTGATGTTCTTTCTGATGAAGCGGCAACTGCTATCGACAGAGCCGGTGTTAACACTGTATATCTTAAAATTGAGGAAAGAGAAGTTAAGGTTTTCTCAAACGATATGGTTTATCTTTGCGAATATGTTGATAAGGCAGTTCGTAAGGCACTTGTTGACAGCGGTGTTGATAACTGCAGAACAGAAGAGGAGCTTTATAAGTTCAAAGTTTCGAGAAGTGTTCTCCAGGAAATACTCAGCAAAATAGAAGAGCAGGTTGAGGCAAAGGAAATCACGAAGAAGTCCGTTCCCGAAGAAACTGCAGCTATGATTGCCCGCAGAATGAGTGAACTTTCTCCGAAGCACGTTATCCGTGAAGATATCCTTGCTTCAATTAACTACGTGTTCAATCTTTCAAACGGTACAGGCAGTGTGGATGACATTGACCACCTTGGCAACAGACGTCTCCGCAGTGTTGGAGAGCTTCTCCAGAATCAGTTCAGAATCGGTCTTTCAAGAATGGAAAGAGTGGTACGTGAAAGAATGTCCACTCAGGACCTTGAGATTATCACACCTCAGTCACTTATAAATATAAGACCTATAATCGCTGCAATCAATGAGTTCTTCGGTTCATCACAGCTTTCACAGTTCATGGACCAGCCGAACCCCCTTGCAGAACTCCGTCATAAGAGAAGAATATCAGCCCTCGGTCCCGGCGGTCTTTCAAGAGAACGTGCAGGCTTTGAAGTGCGTGACGTTCACTACTCACACTACGGAAGAATGTGTCCTATAGAAACTCCTGAAGGACCTAACATCGGTCTTATCACATCTCTTGCAACCTTCTCAAGAATTAATCAGTACGGATTTATCGAAGCTCCTTACAGAAAGGTTGATAAAGCAACAGGCTGTGTAACTGATGAAATTGTTTATATGACAGCTGATGTAGAGGATGAATATATCATTGCTCAGGCAAACGAGCCTCTTGATGAGAACGGTAAGTTCCTTGACAAGAGAGTTTCTGCACGTTTTCGTGACGAAATCCTGGAAGTACCTGCTGCAAACATCGACTTTATGGATGTATCACCAAGGCAGCTTGTATCAGTAGTTACAGCTTGTATTCCGTTCCTTGAAAACGACGACGCTAACCGTGCCCTCATGGGTTCAAACATGCAGTGTCAGGCAGTACCCCTTCTTACAACAGACTCACCTATCGTAGGAACAGGTATTGAGCATAAGGTTGCTCAGGATTCAGGTTCTGCAATCCTTGCAAAGGAAGCAGGCGTTGTAGAAAAGGTAGATTCGCAGGCAATCGAAATCAGAGGCGAAAGCGGAGCAGTTCACACTCATAAGCTCACAAAGTTTGTTCGTTCAAACCAGAGCACATGTATAAATCACAGACCTATAGTTAAGGTTGGCGAAACTGTTGAGAAATCACAAATTATTGCCGACGGTCCTGCTATGTCAAACGGAGAGCTTGCTCTCGGTAAGAATATCCTTATCGGATTTATGACATGGGAAGGTTATAACTACGAGGATGCTGTTCTTATAAGTGAAGAGCTTGTTAAAAACGATGTATTTACCTCTATTCATATAGAAGAATACGAATGTGAAGCGAGAGATACAAAGCTCGGACCTGAAGAAATTACACGTGATATTCCAAATGTATCAGAGGAAGCTCTTAAAGACCTTAACGAGGTTGGTATCATAAGAGTAGGTGCGGAAGTTCGCTCAGGCGATATACTCGTCGGTAAGGTTACACCTAAGGGTGAAACAGAGCTTACTGCGGAAGAAAGACTTCTTCGTGCAATTTTCGGTGAAAAGGCAAGAGAAGTAAGAGATACCTCTCTTAAAGTTCCCCACGGTGAAAATGGTATCATAGTTGACGTTAAGGAATTTACACGCGAAAACGGTGATGAACTCAGCCCCGGTGTAAACAAGGTTGTAAGATGCTATATTGCTCAGAAGAGAAAGATTTCTGTGGGCGATAAGATGGCGGGCCGTCACGGTAACAAGGGTGTCGTATCTCGTGTTCTCCCGAGAGAAGATATGCCTTTCCTTGAAGACGGAACTCCTCTTCAGATTGTGCTTAACCCCCTGGGTGTGCCTTCGCGTATGAACATTGGTCAGGTGCTTGAAATGCATCTTGGTTATGCCTACAGAACTCTCAGCTTTATGGATATTGAAGATATCAGAAAGAATACAGTTCGAGTTGCTGCTAACCGTATTGAAGCACTCCGCCATAATGATAAGCTTGGTGCAAGCGAAGAGTACCTTAAGAATGTAAGCGAAGCACTCCTTGCTATGGACAGAAGCGACGTTTCAAAGAAAGCTGTTATGAAAGCTGTTAAGTCGGTAAAGGCGGAGAATGCTGAAATAACTGCGGAAATTGAAAAAATAGTTGATTATTCAATCGAATATGCAGAAACTGTTATAGATGCACGTAAGAAAGTAGCACCCGGCAAGTTCCTTAAGCTTGCGACACCCGTATTTGACGGTGCTCAGGATGAAGACCTTGCAGATGCATTTATGATAGCAGGCCTCAGACCTGATTTCAAATCAGTAGTATACGACGGACGTACAGGTGAAAAGTTTGATAATCCTGTTACAGTCGGTGTGATGCATTACCTTAAGCTCGACCACTTGGTTGATGATAAGATTCATGCACGTTCCACAGGTCCTTACTCGCTCGTTACTCAGCAGCCTCTCGGCGGTAAAGCTCAGTTTGGCGGACAGCGTTTCGGTGAAATGGAAGTGTGGGCACTCGAAGCTTACGGTGCTGCGTATACTCTCCAGGAAATTATTACAGTTAAGTCTGACGATATAGTAGGACGTGTAAACACTTACGAAGCTATCGTAAAGGGTGAGAATATACCCAAGCCCGGTGTTCCTGAGTCCTTCAAGGTGCTTGTTAAGGAACTTCAGTCACTTGCTCTTGATATCAGAATTCTTGACAACAACGGCGAGGAAATCGACCTTGACGAAATGACAGATGATACAGATGATTATAAGTCAAGAGAAGATTACTCAAAGGTAATGGAAGAAGCTGACGGTGTAAGCGTTCAGCTTGACGAGAGCAATATCGGTCAGGCAGGAATGGTACCTGAATATGATGAGTATTCCGAACTCGACGAATTAGACGAACCCGAAATTACTGATGAGGAAGATGATTTTGATTACACCGTTGAAGAAAGCGACTTCCTTGACGACGAAGAAGAATCATACGACGGTGAATTGGACGACTAATCAGATTTTCATACGGAGGTTATCAGATGTTAGAATTTAACAGTTTTGAAGCTATAAAAATCGGGCTTGCATCACCGGAAAAAATCCTTGAATGGTCTTACGGTGAGGTTAAAAAGCCTGAAACCATAAACTACAGAACTCTTAAGCCTGAAAGAGAAGGCTTGTTCTGTGAAAAGATTTTCGGTCCTACAAAGGACTGGGAATGTTACTGCGGTAAATACAAAAAAATCAGATATAAAGGCGTTGTCTGCGACCGATGCGGAGTTGAAGTTACAAAATCAAAAGTACGTCGTGAGCGTATGGGACATATTGAACTTGCAACACCTGTTTCTCATATCTGGTATTTCAAGGGTGTTCCCTCTGCAATGGGACAAATGCTTGACCTTTCTCCAAGACACCTGGAAAAGGTATTGTATTTCGCTGCATATATTGTAATAGATAAGGGAGAAACCGATCTTATGCAGAATCAGGTTCTCTCTGAAAGTGAATACTCTGCTGCACGTGAAAAGTACGGCGATGCTTTCAAAGCGGGTATGGGTGCAGAGGCTATTCTTGAACTTCTCAAGAAAATAGACCTTGAAACACTTGCGGCAGAACTCAAAGATGAACTCGACGGTCTGTCAGCAGGTCAGAAAAAAGCAAAAATTCTTAAAAGACTTGAGGTTGTTGAATCATTCCGTCTTTCAGGCAACAGACCTGAATGGATGATAATGACGGTTATCCCCGTTATTCCTCCTGAGCTTCGTCCTATGGTACAGCTCGATGGTGGCAGATTTGCAACCAGTGACCTTAACGACCTTTACCGACGTGTTATCAACAGAAACAACAGACTTAACAGACTTCTTGAGCTTGGTGCACCTGATATTATTATCAGAAACGAAAAGCGTATGCTCCAGGAAGCAGTTGATGCTCTTATCAACAACGGAAGACGTGGAAGAGTTATCACCGGCCCGGGCAACAGACCTCTTAAGTCTCTTTCTGACCTTCTCAAAGGTAAGCAGGGACGTTTCCGTCAGAACCTTCTCGGTAAGCGTGTTGACTATTCAGGACGTTCAGTTATCGTAGTTGGACCTGAACTTAAAATTTATCAGTGCGGTCTGCCTAAAGAAATGGCAATCGAACTGTTCAAGCCTTTTGTTATGAAAGAGCTTGTGGCACGTAAGCTTGCTTTCAATATCAAGAGTTCAAAGCGTATGGTAGAGCGTGGAAGTGCAGAGGTTTGGGATGTGCTTGAAGATGTTATTAAGGAGCATCCTGTACTTCTTAACCGTGCACCAACGCTTCACAGACTTGGTATTCAGGCATTTGAGCCTGTTCTCGTTGAAGGACGTGCTCTCAAACTCCATCCCCTTGTTTGTACAGCATATAATGCCGACTTCGACGGTGACCAGATGGCTGTTCACGTACCCCTTTCACCCGAAGCTCAGGCAGAAGCAAGATTCCTTATGCTCTCTGCAAACAACCTTCTTAAGCCTCAGGATGGTAATCCTGTTACAGTTCCGACACAGGATATGATTCTTGGTTCATATTACCTTACAATTGTAAAAGATGATGAACCCGGCGTAGGCATGGTTTTTGCTGACGAGGACGAAGCTATTATGGCTTATCATAACAAGGAAGTGGGACTCCATTCACTTGTTAAGGTTAGAAAAACAGGTGTTCTCGACGGTGCACGTTATTCTCACCTTGTAGAAACAACAGTTGGTAGAATTCTCTTCAACAACAACATTCCTCAAAATATTGGTTTTGTTGACAGAACTGATCCTTCAAGCTTCCTCAACTATGAAGTAGACTTTATCGTTGGTAAGAAGGAACTTGGTAAGATTATTGATAAATGTATCAGAGTTTGTGGCATAACAGAAACTGCAAATGTTCTTGACCTTATCAAGTCAACAGGTTATAAGTATTCAACACAGGGTGCAATCACTGTTGCTGTTTCCGACATCGAAGTTCCCGACGAGAAGAAGTCAATTCTTGCAGATGCGGAAGAACGTGTTGAAAAAATAATGAAGAAGTACAGACGAGGCTTCCTCACAGATGCTGAAAGATACAAAGCAGTTATCGACGTGTGGGCAGAAGCTTCAGGTAAAGTAACCAATGCCATGATGGCGAACCTCGGTAAATTCAACCCCATATTTATGATGGCTGATTCAGGTGCCCGTGGTAGCGTAAACCAGATAAGACAGCTCGCAGCAATGCGTGGTCTTATGGCGGATACACAGGGTAGAACAGTCGAAATTCCTATCCGTGCTAACTTCCGTGAAGGCCTTAACGTACTTGAGTACTTCATTTCATCACACGGTGCAAGAAAAGGTCTTACCGATACAGCTCTTCGTACAGCCGACTCAGGTTACCTCACACGTCGTCTTGTTGACGTATCACAGGACGTTGTTGTTCGTGAAATTGATTGCGGAACTGAAAAGTATGAAGAAGTAACAGCTATTATGGACGGTAACGAAGTTATCGAGCCTTTGGCAGACCGTATTATCGGACGTACTTCAAAATTTGATATAGCTCATCCCGAAACTGGGGATATTATCGTTAAAGCAGGCGACTTGATTTCTGATTCTGACGCATCAAAGATTATTGCTGCAGGAATTGAAAAAGTTGCAATCAGAAGCGTTCTTACCTGTGATTGTCGCAAGGGTGTATGTGCTAAGTGTTACGGACGTGACCTTGCAACAGGTGAGCTTGTAAACGTTGGTGAAGCAGTTGGTATTATTGCGGCTCAGTCTATCGGTGAACCCGGTACTCAGCTCACCATGCGTACCTTCCATGCCGGCGGTGTTGCTTCAGGAAGCGATATTACACAGGGTCTTCCCCGTATAGAAGAACTTTTTGAAGCACGTAAGCCTAAGGGTGTTGCTATCATTTCTGAAATCGGCGGCCGTGTAACTGTTTCAGAATCGAAGAGAAAGCGTGAAGTAACAGTAACAGACGACGAAAACGGCGAAGCTAAGACATATGCAATTCCTTATTCTTCAAGCATCGTTGTTAAAGACGGTGAAGTCATTGAAAAGGGCGCAGAGCTTACAATGGGTTCAATCAACCCCAACGATATACTTCGTATTCTGGGTCCTCACGATGTGCAGGTTTATATCACTCGTGAAGTTCAGAGAACATACCGTATGCAGGGTGTTGATATTAACGACAAGCACGTTGAGGTTATAACACGTCAGATGCTTCGTAAGGTAAGAGTTGAAGAAGCAGGAGATACAAACCTTCTTATGGGTGCTCTTGTTGATATCTTCGAGCTTGAAGCTGCTAACAAAGAGGTTGACAGAATTTCTGAATATCTTGAAGCTAACGGTGGCGTAGCACCTCAGCCTCAGGTTGATGAAGAAACAGGTGAAATCATTTCGGATGATGAATATATTGCAGTTCCTGCGAAGTTTGAAGGACGTCACGCAACATATTCACCTGTACTTCTCGGTATCACAAAGGCATCGCTTGCTACAGATTCGTTCCTTTCAGCGGCATCCTTCCAGGAAACAACAAAAGTTCTTACAGATGCAGCTATTAAGGGTAAGGTGGATCCCCTTATCGGTATCAAAGAAAATGTTATAATCGGTAAGCTTATTCCTGCCGGAACAGGTATGCCTCTTTATAAAGACATCAACATCAAGGTTGAAGGTCAGGTAATACCTAACGAACAAATCAAATAATTTAAAAATCAGGGTTGGAGCTAAGCCTCCAACCCGATTCTGTTTAATGATGTTAACATATAAAATAATGTTTTCGTTTTAAGCATAAACTACTTATATGTTGGTATTAAGGAGTTTTATTTATGTCAGATAAAAAACAGTCCTTTATGAAAAACGTGAGCATAATTTTGATTGCTCAATTGCTTGTAAAGGTATTCGGTCTTATGTACCGTATGGTAATAACCAATGTTCGCGGCTTTGGTGATGCGGGTAACGGGTTTTATACCGCAGGCTTTCAGGTTTATACCTTGCTTCTTGCCATATCCTCTGTAGGTGTTCCCAATGCAATTGCCAAGATGGTTGCGGAACGCACGGCGGTGAATGACCATAAGGGTGCGTTCAGAGTATTTAAAACCGCTTTTGCACTGTTTGCGGGCATCGGGCTTGTATGCAGCGGAGCTTTGTTTTTCGGTGCAGATTTTGTTGCATATAATATTGTTAAAATGGCAGGCGTTGAATATACCATGCGTGCTCTTGCACCGTCTATATTCTTTGTATGCGTTTCAAGTGTAATAAGAGGTTACTTTGTGGGGCTTCAGAATATGGGTGCAACAAGTACATCTCAGGTGCTTGAACAGATTTTTAAAACAATTCTGACGATTATTTTCGTACTTCTTGCAGTGGGGCAGGAGCCTCAGTTTATGGCGGCTTGGGCGAATTTTGCTACATCTATTGCAACGGTTCTGAGCTTCGGCTACCTTCTCCTGTTCTATAAAAAGCATAAGAAGGGCATAGACGAGAAGCTAAGTAAAACAGACCTTTCAGTGTTCAAGAAAATTCCACCGGGACAAATGATAAAGAATATTCTTATGATTTCAATCCCCATTTCTCTCGGCTCTATTATAACGGCAATAAACCGGGTAATTGATACGGCGACGATAACCCGTGGTATTGAAATTGCATTTGCGGAGGGAATACCGGCATTCGGAAATACTCCTGCAGTTATGTTTCCAACCATGGACCAATTAAATCGTGAAGCAGTACGATTGGCAGGAGTTCTGGGCAAGAGCGATACTCTCATAAATATGCCTCTTGCACTTAATATTGCTTTTGCGACGGTGCTTGTTCCTTCAATCTCAAGCGCTCTTGCGGTGGGCGATAAAAAAGAAGCAGCAAATAAAATCAACTACTCATTCCTTATTTCTATTTTGCTTATTCTGCCCTGTGCTTTCGGCTACATATCTTTGGCACAGCCTATTTATAAGCTTATATATCCTAATGCACAGCTTGGATATGATTTGCTTCAGATAAGCTCAATAGCTCTTATTTTCACGGCGCTTAACCAAACAATGTCAGGCTCGCTTCAGGGAATGGGGAAGGTGTATACCCCTGCAACAGGTCTTTTGCTTGGTTGTATCGTGAAGATAATTCTGAACATTATTCTTATAAGAATACCTGAGATTAACATTTACGGTGCGGCAATCAGTTCCGTTGCGTGCCAGATAGTTTCGTTTTCCGTATGCTTCGGAGTGCTTTCCCGAAATATTCCTCTTAAGATGAATCTTGTGAAATATGTTGTTAAACCTCTTATTGCAGGCGGAGTAATGGCTGCAGTGGCATATTTCGGATATATTGCAGTAAACAGTATTGTACCTTCAAACTTTGTTGCACTTCCCGCATCAATTGGTGTTGCGGCAGTTTGTTATTTTGTGCTTGTATTCAAGCTTAATATACTGTCGGAGGAAGAAATTAAAATGCTTCCTGCAGGAGCTAAGCTGTATGGATTGTTAATTAAGATGAAGCTTATTTAACAGTATGGGCGTATTTACGCCCATACTGTTTACTTTTGCCAAAATAAAACTATAATTTCAGTGCAAAAATCACAATTATTTATTTTGGTGCAACGCAAGCATTTATTCTATGGTATTATATAAAAGAGGCTGAATACCACAGTGTAATAAACAGGAGGGGTTAAGATGAAAAAAATCATTTCTTTGTTATTAACATTTTGTTTTATCGCAGGTACAATTCCTGTTATGGCGGAAACCGATACTGCAGAGCTTGAGACAATTATTTTTTCCGTAAAGGATAGAATTGGTAATATGGAGGAATACGAAGAGTTCTCTGCAAATGAAAGGCAGGGAGCAGACGGCTCAGTTTCATACTCTCTCCGCTGGTCGGATAATTCGGAGGGATATAAGAGTGCATATGTTAATGTAACGTCGGAGGGAATTATAACATCCTATTCCAAATCTGAGGAATACAGCGGGGAAACAGGTGCAAAAATCCGAAACATTGACAGAGCAGATATAATGAATAAAGCACAGCTTCTTGTTAATGAACTAAATCCAAGCCTTTTGGGTGAGCTTGTTCTGAACGATAATTCAAGGTTTCGTTCGTTATGGGATTTAGGATATTCTTTTGAAGTTCAAAGAGTTGTCAACGGCATAACCGTTCCCGAGTGCAGCGGAAGTGTTACGGTTGATGAAAAGGGCGAAGAAATTACATATTTTTATATGAACTATTATCAGAATGCTGAATTTGAGGACGGGCTTGTTATACATCCGTCTGAAGCTCAGAAAGCTTTTCTTGAGAAATCAGGTCTTATACTTGAATATTATAAAGAATATTCGGAGGATGAAAATATAGCTGTTCCTGTTTATGTGTTTAAGGACACACAGACTAAAATAAGTGCAATTGACGGAAGTGCTTTTGTTCCTGTTAAATCATATAACGGGGTATTATACAGAGGCGAAGCAGAGGGTATGGCGGCTGACAAGAGTGAAATGGTTATGAATTCAGCTATGGGTGCAACTCTTTCAAAAACAGAGCTTGGAGAACTTGATAAAATATCGGGACTGCTTACTAAAGAAGAGGGAGTGAAGCTCATATTTGATAACCCTTACATTGCAATTGACAGTGATACTCCGCTTATGAGCTATAACCTGGATAAAGAGGGAGAGAACCGTTATATCGGCAGATTTTATTTTGGTGAAGAACATTCCCAGGTTTCCCTCGATATGAAAACAGGAGAGGTTCAATCGTTCTATATTTACAGATACGGCGAGGATGAAAATAAAGCTATAACAGAAGAAAAAGCAGAAGCCCTGAAAGCTGAAGGTGCGGCTTATCTTGCAGGCGAGAAATTCAAGGAATATAGATATGATGGGGCTTCAAAATTCTATACAAGATATGTAAATGAAATTCCTTTCAGGCAGGACACAATAAATGTGAGAGTAAGCAGTGAACTTGGAATTATAAATGCATACTCTATCAATTATTCGACTTGCGAATTTAAATCTCCCGATAATGTGATTTCTCCTTATGCTGCAGGGAAAATGCTTTTTTCACAAATGCCCTACACCGTAGTGCACGAAAGACACGTTGAAGATAACAAAACAGTTTTCAAGCTCATATACGATTTCGAAAACAGTTTTATGAGAATGGATGCCTTTTCGGGAGAAATAACAGGAATAAGCGGAGAAGATAAGCCTTTTGAGGGCTATACCGATATTTCGGGACATTATGCAGAGGATATAATAAATACTCTTGCCCTTTACGGGATCCGTACAGAGGGCAGTGAATTTACTCCTGACAATGAAATAACTCAAAGTGATTTTGCAAAGCTTCTTTCATGCATTGTAAGGCGATTTGACAGTATTCTTCTGAAATCTGAGAGCAGCGAAGCTGCGACTTTGCTTGTAGATAACGGAATTATAAAAAAGGAGAACTACGAAAAAGACGCGCCTGTTTCAAGGCTTGAAGCGGCAAAAATGACAGTCCGTGCCATTGGCGGCGAGGATTTTGCACTTCTTGACGGAATTTATAACAATCCCTTCAATGACGTAACCGAGGGCGTGGGATATGTAAGTATTCTTTACGGTATGGGTGTTTTCAAAGGTGACGGAACAGGTAATTTCAATCCTGACAGGAACATAACCTATGCCGAAGCGGCAATTATAATTTATAATTATTTAACAAGATGAAAAAATAACTGTGTTGCGAATTGTGAATTGCAACACAGTTATTTTTTTAATTCCTGATTATCCTTTTCGATATTTTAAGAAGATAGCTCACCACTACTGCTTGCATCGATGTGTTGGCTATTTCCTCTGCAAGTCTTGGCAAATAGAAAACAGTAAATCCAAGCTTTGAAAGGCTTGGTATAAATGCCATGAGGAGAAAGGTGTTTGCCGTAGTCACTGCAATGTTTGCAATCATCAGTGTAATCAGCACGGTAACAAACCCATCGGAATGAAATTTTGTTTTCTTAAGCCCGTGATTAATTATTGTAAAAACTATCACAAGCCCTGAAAAGATTATGGGGAGATGAATAAAAAGAGCTGATTTTGCATTAAAGCTTCTTAGAAACTCTCCGTAAGAGCTCTCATAACCAATGGCAAAGCTATTTATAACTCCCCAAACAAAAATCATTGTAAATGCACATATGCAAGGGATAATAGGAAGCTTTCTTCCTTTCAGTACCTTCCATAGTGCACCCCTCATAACACCGCCTGCGATTGCAGTCAGGGTGAGAGGGAGAAGATATCCGCCCTCCGGTTTGATTACGAATGCAAGAACATCCATAATACCCATTGTAAGCCCGCCCCATAAGGGACCGAACAAAAATGCCGGAAGGACGGATATGTAAGATGAAAAGCCAATTCTCATCCCCGCACCGCCTGAAAAATAAATCATATGGCTCATGGTGGACAGGACGAGAGCTATAGCTATTAAAACTGACGAAAGTGTCAGCTTGTGAATATCAATTTTCTTCATAAAAAAATCCCCTTACAAAGCAGGGGCTGTAATAAAAAATATACCTATTTTTAAAACAGCGGATGGAATATTATACCGCAAGCCCGAAGACTTTTCGTTCAGAAACTCTACTCCCATTTTCTGACACTTAACGCATAATACCTGCTCTGGTTTTAATTTTCAAGTAATATATTACCACTTTATCTCCCAAAAGTCAATACAATTATGCAAAAATATATGAAAAATTATTAATAGTCGAAATTTGTTGACATAGCGTGGGTGTTTTGATATAATGATATAGATTTAGTTACGGAGGTAATGTAAGGTGCTTTTTTGTAGTGAAATTTTCCTGTTTTTGTTTTTACCTGCAGTTATTCTGCTTTATTATATTATGAAACCTTTCGGAATAAGAGTCAGAAATACTGTTCTTCTTATTGCGAGTATATTATTCTACGGTTGGGGCGAGCCGAGATTTGTTTTTGTAATGCTTGCGTCCATTGTGCTTAACTACATTTTCGGACTTCTTATGCACAGAATGGAAAATATGTTTCTGAAAAAAGTGTTTCTTTCGGCTGCGGTTTTAGTTAACCTTTCACTTTTGTTTGTGTATAAATATCTTGATTTTTCAATAGCCAATGTAAATGCACTGTTTGGAACTATGATACCACTTAAGAATATAGCGTTGCCAATCGGTATTTCGTTCTTTACTTTCCAGGCAATGTCCTATGTTATTGATGTTTACCGAGGCAAAGAACAGGTCCAGAAAAATCCTTTCGATCTTGCTCTTTATGTCTCTTTCTTCCCCCAGCTTATTGCAGGTCCTATCGTTCGCTATGAAACGGTTGCGGCACAGATAAGGGTGAGGACTGAAACTCTTGAAATGTTCTCTTACGGTATCAGACGCTTTATTGTTGGTCTTGGCAAAAAGGTTATGCTTGCAAACACCCTTGCTCTTGTATCCGATATGGCATTTGATATGGATCCCGAGCTTTTGTCAACTCCTATGGCGTGGCTTGGAATTATTGCCTACACGCTTATGATATACTTCGACTTTTCGGGCTATTCCGATATGGCAATAGGTCTTGGAAAAATGTTCGGATTTACCTTTGAAGAAAACTTCAACTACCCGTATATTTCAAAATCAATTACCGAGTTCTGGCGCAGATGGCATATATCTATGCAGACGTGGTTTCGTGATTACCTGTATTTCCCCTTGGGTGGCAGCCGTTCTAAAACAGTTGCACGCCGTGTGTTCAATCTCTTTGTTGTATGGCTTGCAACGGGTATATGGCACGGTGCAAACTGGACCTTTATCGCATGGGGATTGTTCTATTTCGTACTTCAGTTCTTTGAGAAGTATTTTAAGCCCTTTAATAAAATTCCGGCTTGGGTACGCTATATTTATACAATGCTTTTTGTTATGCTTGGATGGGTACTTTTCAGAAGTACGTCAATTTCAGGTGCATGGGAGTATATGATTCGTATGTTTACTCCTAATTTCACAGGAGACGGACTTGCTCTTATGAATATCCGTGAGCATGGGCTTGGCATTCTTTCGGGCCTTGTTTGTATGACGCCTCTTGGTGTCTGGCTTAACAAAAAAGTAAGGATACCCTGGATAGTTTCAACCCTTGCATACTTTGCAATTTTTGCACTTTCTGTTCTTTACATTGTAAAGGGCGGATATAATGTATTTATTTATTTCAATTTCTGATTGAGAGGTGAACAGGCTTTGAAAGAAAGAATAAAACAGATAATAACCGTTTGCTTATTTCTCGCAATAATATTTGCTATGGCAATAATGTCAGTATTAAATCTTACAAATAAATATAAATCATCCGGCACACCGGAATTTACAATCACCGGTTTTGAAAACGATTTTAAGACAAATCTCTTTTTAAGGCAGGAGATAATTGAAGGCCAGGGACTTACCCAGAAATGGATTGGTAACAATGCCGTTGAGGACCCCGAAACAGGTAAGATAATCAGAAATAAATGGGGGCAGCTAACATCACTTCCCGGGGATAAGGACTTTTCGGGATATGCCGAAAACTTGAGTAAAATCACCGACGCCTGCAAGGCGGAGGGTATTACACAGATTTATGTTCAGGCGCCATTTAAGATTCTTCCCTCATATGCAAAAGAGCAATTGCCTGCAGGCTTCACAACAAAGGCTAATTCAAATGCAGATATGTTTATATCTCAAATGAAGAATATGAATGTGGATGTGTATGATTTGAGAGCTGTTCTTGAAAATAACACTGAAATCCCTTTGAACGAATTATTTTATAAAACAGACCACCACTGGACAGTCCCCACTGCGTTTTATGCGGCAGGAGAATTTGCAAAATACCTTTCAGAAAATTTTAACTATTGCTCCGATAAAGAAATTGAGCTTTTAACAGATAAAAGTAATTTTGATTTCGCAACTATGGATAATTGCTATCTCGGTTCCTGGGGCAGACGTACAGGCGTCCTTTATGCAGGAGTTGAGGATTTCACATATATAACACCTGCATTTGATACCGATTACTCAATAAAAAGAGTTGCAGGTGACGCGGTATACGAAAACCGCGGCAGCTTCTACGATATGGTAATGAGCCCAAAACGTGTAGAAAAAGATAAGTTCGGTCCCTCTGAGGAAGAGCTTGCAGCAGGCTTTGGCGATAATGGAATATACACCGATTTGTATTCAGTGTATATGGACGGATTTGTGGCAGAAATGCAAATGGTTAATCACAATTCCCAAAACGATAAAAAAATCCTTATATTCCAGGACTCATTCGGATTTCCTTTCTCACCGTTTATGTCACTTACTGCAAAGGAAACAAGAGTTATAGACCTGAGAAACTGGCATGGTGACATTGCGAGCTATATTTCAGAATATGAGCCTCATTTCGTAATCACTCTTTACAATCCCGATCAGTAATAGAATAAGCAACCGTAAAAATCAAACGGTTGCTTATTTTTTTGTTCTTTTAAAGAATATCTTTCCACAAAAAAGGAAAGATATATAAAGATAGTCTAACCAGCCTTTAATGTTGGTATTAAAAAACATACAGGAGGATTTTTTATATGAAGGACAAAGTTTTCGGGGTTTTGCAGCGTGTGGGACGCTCCTTTATGCTTCCGATTGCACTGCTTCCCGTTGCAGGCTTGCTTCTGGGAATAGGAAGCTCGTTTACAAACCCCACAACCCTTGAAACATACCGACTTACCAATGTAATATACGAGGGCGGCTTTTTATATACTGTTCTCGACATAATGAGTAAGACGGGAAGTGTGGTTTTTGATAATCTCCCCTTGCTTTTTGCAATAGGTGTTGCTATAGGTATGGCAAAGCGTGAAAAGGAAGTTGCGGCTCTTGCGGGGGCAGTTTCATATCTTATAATGCACAGTGCAATAAGCACGCTCATTGCGGCAAACGGGGGAGTGGAAGCGATGGCTCCAAACTCCACTGCCACGGTACTTGGTATAACATCTCTTCAAATGGGAGTTTTCGGTGGTATTATAGTTGGTCTTGGAGTGGCGGCACTTCATAACAGGTTCTATAAAATAGAACTTCCCCAGGTTCTTTCATTTTTTGGAGGAACAAGATTTGTGCCGATAATATGCAGTATAGTATACCTGCTCGTTGGTGTGCTGATGTTCTTTGTCTGGCCGGTTGTGCAGAGGCTTATTTCAGGACTTGGAGCTTTGGTGCTGAGTTCTGGATATGCGGGAACGTGGATTTACGGAATAATTGAAAGAGCACTGATACCATTTGGATTGCATCACGTTTTCTATATGCCTTTCTGGCAAACGGAGCTTGGCGGATCTATGGTGATTGACGGAGTGCTTGTTCAGGGTGCGCAGAACATATATTTTGCTCAGCTTGCCTCAAGGTCTACCACCGAATTTTCTGTTGCGGCAACGAGGTTTATGTCAGGTAAGTTCCCCTTTATGATTTTTGGTCTTCCCGGTGCGGCATATGCTATGTACAGGGCGGCACGTCTTGACAGGAAAAAGCTTGCAGGTGGACTTCTTCTTTCTGCAGCGCTTACTGCAATGCTTACAGGTATAACAGAGCCTCTTGAGTTTACGTTTTTGTTTGTAGCGCCCCTTATGTATATAGTTCACTGTGTGCTTGCAGGACTTTCTTTTATGCTGATGCATATTTTCGGAGTTGGCGTGGGTATGACTTTTTCCGGCGGTATAATTGACCTTGTACTTTTCGGCATTCTCCAGGGTAATGCAAAAACAAACTGGATATGGATAATCATTGTGGGTATTGCGTATGCATTTATTTATTATTTTGTATTTTATTATATGATAACCCGTTTCAATTACAAAACACCGGGCAGGGAAGCCGAAGGTGAGGAAACAAAACTGTATACACGTAAGGATATGAACGAAAAAAATAATGCAAAATCCAACCATGACGAAACAAGTGGGCTTATACTCCAGGGACTTGGCGGAAAGGACAATATTCAGGACCTTGACTGCTGTGCTACACGGCTTCGTGTTACTGTTAAAAATGGCGAAAAGGTTTCAGAGCCTGCTCTTAAAAAAAGCGGAGCTTCGGGTGTTATTAAAAAAGGAAACGGGGTTCAGATTATATACGGCCCCAGGGTTTCGGTTATAAAGTCAAATCTTGAGGATTATATGGAAAGCGGAGCTTCTCATACCCCTGCTCCTTTTGAAAATGCCGAAAGGGAAGTTTCTGATACTGAGCTATATTCACCGATGGACGGAGAAATAATCCCTATTGAGGCAGTAGAAGATGATGTATTTTCAACAGGAGTTCTTGGTAACGGCATAGGATTAAAGCCTATGTCAGGCAAACTATATGCTCCTTGCGACGGAGAGGTAGCTTCTGTTTTCGGAACAAATCACGCAATAAATATCCTTTCAAAAGACGGCTGCGAAGTTCTCCTTCATATCGGTATTGATACAGTTAAGCTAAAGGGTAAATACTTTGAGGCTCACGTATCACAGGGCGACAGTATTAAAAAAGGCGACCTTCTTATAAGCTTTGATATGGATAACATAAGAAAAGAGGGCTTTAAGCTGACCTCTGCAATGATTGTGTGTAATACTGAAGATTATAGTGCCATCACTCCTGTTTCCAAAGGTAAAATGGTCCATGGCAAAAAAGTTCTTGATATTAAAAAATAAAAAAGGGAGGTGTGTTTATGCAGGAGTTCAGTTATACAATAAAGGATGAAATAGGAATTCATGCAAGACCTGCGGGAGTTCTTTCAAAGCTTGCAAAATCCTTTGAGAGTAGAATTATTCTTACAAAGGGTAATAATTCTGTAGATGCAACAAAGCTTATTGCGCTCATGGGTATGGGGATAAAGTGCGGCGACACTGTAAGTATCAGTGCAGAAGGCACAGATGAAATTGAAGCGATAGAAAAGCTTAAGAGCTTTATGGAACAAAATCTGTAATCTGAAAGGGATACGCGATGAAAAAAAGTACGGGTAAAAGCGTTAATGCGGGGATAGCTATCGGCAAAGTATCGGTTTTTAACCGTAACGAACCTGAAGTCAGACGTGAAAGTGTTGAGAATACAGATAAGGAAATAATAAGGTTTAAAGGTGCAAAGGAAAAGGCCCTTGCACAGCTTCAGGAGATTTACGGCAAAGCCCTTGTAGAAGTGGGCGAAACCAATGCACAGATTTTTGAAATCCATATGATGATGGTGGAGGATGAAGACTATAACGATGCAATATTAAGCATTATAGAAAATCAAAAGGTTAATGCGGAATATGCAGTTGCAGTAACCTCGGATAATTTCAGAGAGATGTTTTCGGCAATGGACGATAGCTATATGCAGGCGAGAGAGGCAGATATAAGGGATGTATCAAACAGGATAATAGCCTGCCTGTCAAAGGAGCGAAGCGGCGATGTAAAGTCTGATGAAAAGGTTATAATCTGTGCCGACGACCTTGCGCCCAGTGAAACGGTTTCACTTGACAAAGAAAATGTCCTTGCATTCGTAACAGCTCACGGGTCTTCAAATTCCCACACAGCTATTCTTGCAAGAACAATGAATATACCTGCGATTATAGGCTTGGGAGATGAGTTTCTTTCAGATATTAACGAAGGCGACATGGCGATTGCAGACGGGTTCACAGGTGAGTTTGTTTCAAATCCTGATGAGATAACACTCAGCAAAGCACGTAGTAAACAAAATGATGAAATCGAAAAAAGTAAGCTTCTGCGTGAACTTAAAGGGAAAGAAGATATAACCCTTGACGGAAAGAGGATTAATATTTATGCCAATATAGGCAGTGCAGATAATATTGCCTCAGTTCTTATAAATGATGCGGCGGGAATAGGTCTTTTCAGAAGTGAATTTATTTATCTTGAGAGTGAGGATTACCCTGACGAAGAAAAGCAGTTTCAGGTATACAAGCGCGTGCTTGAAAGCATGGCAGGAAAGAAGGTTATAATCAGAACTCTCGATATAGGAGCAGATAAACGGGTTGATTATTTTAATTTAAAGCCTGAAGAAAACCCTGCTTTGGGGATGAGGGCAATCAGACTTTGCCTTAAACGCCCTGAGGTTTTCAAAGTTCAGCTCAGAGCTTTGTACAGAGCCTCTGTGTTCGGGGATTTGGGGATAATGTTCCCTATGATAACATCCGTCGGTGAGGTAGAGGAGATACTGAGTTTGTGCGATTTGGTAAAAGCTCAACTTAAGGCGGAGCAGATACAGTTTTCAGAAACTGTTGAACACGGAATAATGATAGAAACACCAGCCGCTGCATTAATCAGCAGCAAGCTTGCACCTCTTGTAGACTTTTTTAGTATAGGTACAAACGACCTTATTCAGTATACACTGGCTTGCGACAGGCAAAATCCAGAGCTTGATGAGTTTTGCAATCCTCACCACGAAGCGGTATTACAGCTTATAGAAATGTCTGCACAAAATGCTCATAATAGCGGTGCATGGGTTGGAATATGCGGAGAGCTTGCAGGTGACCTTTCGCTTACAGAAGTGTTTGTGAAAATGGGTATAGATGAGCTTTCCGTTTCTCCGTCGTATGTGCTTAAATTGAGAGAGAAAATAAGAAGTATAAATTTGTCGTAAACTTATAACAGGCTGCATACAGGGCAGCCTGTTTTCCTTGACAAAAGCTTTTGGTTGGTGTATAATTAACAAAAGATTTTTCAAGGGGGTGTATAGCTTGAAAATACGGGATATAACTCTTGGTGCAATGCTTCTTGCAATAGCGCTTACAGTTTTTGTTATCGAAAGCAGAATTCCCGTTCCTGTTCCTATTCCGGGATTTAAAATAGGACTTTCAAATATAATCACCCTGGTAACGATTTATTTGTGGAAAAAAAGATATGCTTTTGCAGTTCTGATGCTCAGGATAATAATCGGTGCCATTGTTTGCGGCAGCGGTATAGCCGTTTTATATTCTGCGGCAGGGGGAATTGTATGCTTTGCAGTTATGGGAATTGCAAGCTTATTGCCGCTTGGAAAGCTTATTCCTGCCGTCAGTATGCTTGGTGCGGTTGCCCATAATTTCGCACAGCTAGGGGTTGCGGCAATTGTTTTAAAAAGTACGGCTGTTTTTGTGTATTTGCCTGTTTTATGTGCTCTTGGTATTGCGGCAGGCTTGTTTACGGGAAGGGCAGGTGGTTTTTGCATAAAAAATAAAGCGGTACACAGTCTTTTTAAAAAGGGGTAAGCTGATGTTAAGAATTTTAATGTTATCATTTTTTGCACTGCTTCTCGCGGGATGTTCCAATGAGGTAGAAGACGATTTTTTTGCTATGGATACATATATGACTTCCGTTGTATACGGAACCAAAGAGGATTCAGATGCCGTTAAATCAGAAATATACAGGCTGGATTGTTTGCTTAGGTGGGACAATATTGATGTATCTCAAAGCGAAGTGTCGGAGCTGATAATTGAAGCCGAAGAGCTTAAAGCATTTACGGGCGGTGCTTTTGATATAAGTGTTTCACCAATTCTTGAACTTTGGGGCTTCAGAGATAAAAAATTTAGAGTTCCTTATGATTTTGAAATACTAGAAGCTCTTTCTTTGGAAAACACTTCGGTTGATTTTGGGGGTATTGGTAAGGGCTATGCAGGAAAAAAAGTGCGTGAGCTTCTTTTAAGCCGTGGTGTTACATCTGCCATAGTGTCACTTGGCGGAAATGTTCAGACTGTGGGTACAAAACCCGACGGAAAGCCTTGGCGAGTAGGAATACAAAATCCTGATGGTGATGGTTATATTGGGTATACAGATGTTTCGGACTTAGCAGTGGTTACATCAGGGGGATACCACAGATATTTTGAGGCGGACGGAAAAAAATATTCTCATATTATTAACCCGCAAACGGGATACCCTGCAGACACGGATATAAAATCTGTTACAGTGATTTCGCAAGACGGAACTGCTGCAGACGCACTCTCTACGGCTTTTTATGTTCTTGGAACTCATAAAACAAAGGAGCTTTGCGAAAGAGAGAATTATTTATATAAAAATGTTCCATTTGGTGTAATAATTATTGATGACGAAAATGAAATACATGCCATGGGAGATATTAATTTTGAAAGGAAAAATTGAATGATACGGATAATGTTTGTGTGCCACGGAAATATATGCCGAAGTACAATGAGTGAATTTGTGATGAAATATCTTTCAGAGAAGGCTGGTCTTAAAGATAAAGTATATATAGCATCTGCCGCCACAAGCTATGAAGAAATCGGAAACGATACTCACTACGGAACAAAGGCGGTGCTGGATAAACACAAAATACCATACACGAAAAGGCAAGCAGTTCATCTTGAAAAATCAGATTATGATAAATACGACTATTTTATAGGTATGGATGACGCAAATATCAGGAATATGAAAAAAATACTTGGAAACGACGAGAAAATATATAAGCTGTTAGAGTTTGCAGAAAGCTTTGACAGTATAAGCGACCCTTGGTACACAGGTAACTTTGATGTAACTTATGCTGATGTTCTTAAAGGGTGTACGGGATTAATTGAACACATAAAAAAAGCACTTTGATGTGCTTTTTTTATAATATAGGAATTTGCGCGCAACGTGCGCAAATTAGCTTATTCAAAAAAAGATTACCTTTATGCCCCCAAGATTGGGGGGCAGGGGGTTGAAGGTTTTTAAATCTTTTTTAATTTGACGTTTTTTCCGCAGAATTTATGATACAATATAGCTAAAGGAGGAATTAACGTGAAAAAAAATTTTAAAAATGTAAAGCAGTTTCAAAAACTGATTGATGCTTATTTTGAGTCTCTTGAGCCTGAATTTGTCCGTGACGGTGAGGGCAATATGATTTTTGACAAAACAGGTTCACCCGTTATGACGGATAGAAAACCTGCAACCCTCGCATCAATGGCATATGCAGTTGGGTTATCATCAAAGGAGGAGCTTACCCGCCTTGAAGAAAGCGAAGAATACAAAGAAACCGTGAAGAGGGCACTGCTCAGAACAGAGGCATATATCGAAAGAATGCTCTTTGATAAAGCAGCGTCCGGCGGTGCAAAATATCTGCTTAAAGAAAGCTTTGGTTATGAACAGTGCGAGGAGGCGGAACGGGAAGGTGATGGCGGTGTGGTTATATTGCCGACAATAGAGGAGACAGGCGGAGTTTGATTGTTTGGGCATTTTTTATAGTTATTTACCCAGTATTTGACAGTAATTTACAAAAAAGAAAGTTTACATATTTTTCTTAGCAAAAAAAGATTGACTAATTATATGTCACGTGTTATAATTAACGCATCCTATAAAATACGATAGGTAGCGTTCATTGTAATATAAATATCTTATATATTTGTTATTAGGAATTTTATGTTATAATGCCAGCATGGCACTATAGGCGATTTTTTGAAACGCCTGTGTTGCCTATAATTAATCTAATTCAGGAGGAATTAAATATGAAACGTAAGTTTTCGCTTTTAGTGGCTGCAGCTTGTTTGTTCAGCAGCCTCACTTTTGGCGGCGTTGCTCACGCTGACACTCCGTCATCATTTACAGACGTAACAAACAAAACTCAGTATTACGAAGGAATTATGACCTTGACCAAGCTGGGTATTATTAACGGTTATACAGAAGATAACGGTGCTACATACTCTTTCAAGCCCGAAGGAGAAATTACAAGAGCTGAATTTTCAAAAATCATAATAACAGCTCTCGGTGCAGATGCAAGTGTAGGTAGCTCAGATAAATTCACTGATATTGACAGTCACTGGGCAAAGGGCTTCATTATCGCTGCTGCCGACAGAGGAATAGTTAACGGTATGGGCGACGGAACTTTTGAGCCTGATTCAAAGGTTACATATGAGCAGGCAGTTAAGATGATTGTTTGTGCTGCAGGCTATGAGAATGCTGCTATTGCTATGGGTGGATGGCCTAACGGCTATATTTTGCAGGGAGGAAATCTCGGCATAACAAAGGATGCAGTTACAGTTAACACATCTATGCCCGCTGCAAGAGGTATTATAGCACAGCTTATGTTTAATGTGCTCGAGGTAGAAATTCCTCAGTACGATATAAATGGTAACATAAAAGATAATCTTGATACTTTTATGGAAACATATCTTGGAATTATAAAGGAAAAGGCAACAATTGTGGGTATAGAGGACAAGGTTCTTTCTACTTTCAGTGGTCAGCTTTATATAGACGAGCTGGCAATAATGCTTCGTGACGGTACAATAGTTAAGATGGATTATACCACATATACAGAGGACAAGTCTGTGTTTGAAGAAAGACTTGGTCAGGAAGCAGTGGTATATTATCGTCAGGGCAAATCAGGAAATATGAATACCCTTTACGAAATAGATTTTGCGTCTGCGAAAAACACTGTAACAGTGGTTAATTCAAAGGATATTGATGGTTTTAGCGGTGCTTCACTTACATACTATGACCAGAACGATAGATTGAAAAATGTAACAATCAATGGATCAGGCGTTTCTGTTTATTACAATGGAAAGCTTGTTGACCCTGCAAATGTTGCATCAAAGCTCGCCTCTGTTCTTGATCCTGCTCAGACTTCAACATTTATGTATGGTGAAGTAAAGCTCACAGACAGCGGCAGTGACAATTCTGTTGATATAGTTGAAATTATGGATTATGATTATCTTGTAGTTTCAAAAACTCCTTCAACAACAGATTACCTTGTATCAAATAAGGTGAAGTTTACAACACCTCCCGTCCATCATCTCCGGGAAGTATATCTTGACCCTGATAGCGTGACATATACAGTAAGCATTACAAACTCTTCAGGTGCTCAGGTTTCACCTACATCACTCAAGGCAAATGATGTTCTTCTTGTTGCTCAGAGCGACGATGCTTCTGTTCGTACAGTAAAGGTATGCTCATCACCTGTAACAGGTAAGATTACAGCTACATCTTCTGCAAATGGTTCCATAACTATTAATAGCAAAGATTATATAATCAGTGATTACGCTAAAGAATATTTTAAGCCTGAAAATGCAAATATTAAAACAGAAACAGGCTCACAAGGTACATTCTACATTGACAGCTACGGAGAGATTGTGTATGGCGTGCAAACCGCTACAACACAAAGCACAAGCCCATATGTATATATTATAAGAGCGGTTAACGATGCTGATGCAGAGACCGGTACCATCACAGCATATGTTCCCTCAGCATCAGCTGTTAAGACCTATACCTTAAAGAATAAAGTAAAGTATAATGGAATGACTAAATCTTATTCGGAAGCAATAGATGAGCTTAAAAACAATATTTATGAGGCAGACAATGTTACACCGCTTTCATCACTTCCTAATGTAGCTGTTCCTGATTACGTTACAAACAAAGTGTATGGAAGTTCATTACCAAATCTCTCAAATGCTTGTCAGGTTGCGAGAATTACTATAAACGGAACTGAAGTTGAAGAAATTATGGTAGCTGAACCAAGCGTATATCCCAGTTATACTAATGCTACAACAGAGGATACAATGGCGATAGTACCGTATGCAGCACTTGCAAAGCGTAAATATAGCTCAAACAGCTTTAGGGATGTTGAAGAACCTATTGATAGCGGCGACTTCTATGTAAATTCTTCAACAACATTTATTTATGTTCCTCAGGACAGAACAAAGAATAATGAATACGCAAAGCGTTCTATTTCATCGTTCAAAACAGGTAATCAGTATTGGGTGCAACCATATAATGTAAATGATTCAAAAATTGCTGAATTGGTTGTTTTGTATGGTAAAGAAACTCAGACCACTAATGTAAAGAATGACACACAGATATATCTGTTGGCCCAGGATCACAGTACTGTGGTAGAGAATGATGAACAGGTTTACCAGGTAAGCTATTATGCTAATTCTGATGAGATGAAAGAGAAGTCAGCATCAGTTAGTGAAAATCTCGTTGGCTCAGTTGAAGACTATACCCCTGTAGACATTTCGGATATTAAGATGGGTGACTTCTTCAGAGCAGGTACTGATTCAACAACAGGCCTTGTTAATGCAGAACATGCACTCAAATATGATGATGTTAAATCGGCTATAGCTTCAGGTTGTAATTTTAATGGTTTAACATGGTATTCAAATACAACATCAAACAATTCTTATAGTGACATTATAGTTGTAAATGTAATTGAAGTTCTGAATGATAATGGTAAATACTCGCTTCGTGTAACATCAGATGGATTTGTTGATGATGCATTACCTGAGGATAACGAGAAGCTTATTTCTGTAGATTCTGCTGTTATTTACAGAATTTCTGACGAAGGTTCGAAAGTTACACCTTTCTTAGAAGGTTCGGATACTGAAAGAATTACACCTGATGAGTTAAGAGAAGCTAAGTATGAAAGAACAAGTGCAAGTAAAATTGCTATTTACAGATATACAGGAACGCTTGGTAATACAAAGCAGCCTAAGATGATTTTTATATACGAATAAGAATTATAAAAATGCATAACATAACAGAGGACTTAAATGGTCCTCTGTTTTTTGCGTGTAAAAACATTAAAATTACTGTACAAAAACTTGATGTGATGTTCGTTGAATTTATGTAGTTAAATATAAACATAAAATGATTACAGGAGGAATAACAATGGACAAGGAAAGGGTTTTAACAAAGCTTACAGATGCAGGACTTGTTGCAGTTGTAAGAGCGAACAGTGCAGATGAAGCAATCAGAATATCAGATGCATGCTTAGAAGGCGGATGTCCTTCAATTGAGCTTACATTCACAGTTCCGGGTGCTCATAAGGTAATAGAAGAGCTTGCCAAGAGATATTCAAACGGCGAAATGCTTTTAGGAGCAGGGACAGTGCTGGATAGCGAAACTGCAAGAATTGCAATACTTTCAGGTGCAAACTATGTTGTAAGCCCCGGATTTAATCTTGAGGCGGCAAAGCTTTGCAACCGTTACAGAATTCCCTATATGCCCGGATGTATTACAATTACTGAGGTTTTAACTGCAATGGAAGCGGGAGCGGATATTATTAAAATATTCCCTGCCGACCTTTTCGGTCCTAAGATTATAAAAGATATAAAGGGCCCCTTGCCTCATGCGAAAATGATGCCCACAGGCGGTGTTGAGATTTCCAATGTGCATGAATGGATTAAAGCAGGAGCAGTTGCGGTAGGTGCAGGAAGCTCACTTACAGCAGGCGCAAAATCAGGTGACTATGCAAAAATAACAGCTACTGCCAAGGAATTTATTGCAAAGATTAAGGAGGCTAGAGGTTAATGGCTAAAATAGTAACAATGGGAGAAATAATGCTGAGACTTTCTACTCCCGGCAACGAGAAATTTATTCAGGCAGATGAATTTGATGTTTGCTACGGTGGTGGTGAAGCAAATGTAGCAATATCCCTTGCAAACTACGGTCACGATGCTGAGTTTGTAACAAAGGTTCCTGAAAACCCAATCGGTGATTGTGCGGTTGCGGCTCTTCGTAAAATGAATGTAAAAACCGATAATATTGCAAGAGGCGGCGAAAGACTTGGCATATACTTCCTTGAAACAGGGGCTGCAATGCGTGCTTCAAATGTAGTATACGACAGAGCACATTCTTCCATCTCAACTGCAAAAGCGGAAGATTTTGATTTTGATAAAATTTTTGAAGGCTGTGATTGGTTCCATTTCACAGGAATTACCCCTGCAGTTTCCGATATGGCAGCGGAGCTTACAGAAGAAGCTTTAAAGGCTGCAAAAAAGCATAGCGTAAAGGTAAGCTGCGACCTTAACTTCAGAAAAAAACTCTGGTCAAGCGAAAAGGCTAGAGTAGTAATGTCAAACCTTATGCAGTATGTTGATGTTTGTATTGGTAACGAGGAAGATGCAGAAAAGGTACTAGGCTTCAAACCCGGCAATACTGATGTTACAAGTGGTGAACTTGAACTTGCAGGCTACAAGAGCATATTTGAGCAGATGGTAGAGAAGTTTAATTTTGAGTATGTAATATCATCACTCAGAGTTTCACACTCAGCGTCAGACAACGGGTGGTCTGCTTGTATATATTCAAGAGATACAAAGGAATTCTATCATTCAAGAGAATACAGAATTTCACCTATCGTAGACCGAGTTGGGGGTGGCGACAGCTTTGCAGGCGGAACAATATGCGGTTTCCTTGACGGAAAGAATTTTAAAGAAGCGCTTGAATTCGGTGTTGCTGCATCAGCACTTAAGCACACAATTCCAGGCGATTTCAATCTTGTTTCAAGAGCGGATGTCGATAACCTTGCAGGGGGCGATGGCTCGGGCCGTGTGCAGAGATAAGTTGAATATTTTTAAGAAGCGGAGATTAAGCTTTCCGCTTCTTTTTTTGTAAATTCATAAATATGAGTATTAGTATAATTGCGGCCACGCACATAATCGTATAAGCAGATGCCAGGGTAAATGTGGCGTATGCCGATTGTAAGGATGGAAGCGATGCCGTAACAGTTCCCGTCAGGCGTATAAGAATAAAGGTAATTGCACCGCTGAAAAGACCGTGAAGGATTTTGCCTAAAATATACGGCTTAACCGACAATCCGTGATTTGATGTAACTGCCATAACCTGCATATGAACGCTAAGCCCTGCAAACCCCGTCACAACAGATGCCCAGATAAGCTTCAAAGGCAGAGGTGTTCCTGAAGTGGAAATAAGAACATTTCCGCTTGCAAATTCAAATAATCCGTAAACGAGGGGCGGAATTTCAAAAGGTATAATGTCAAGAAACAAGCGTGAAGCTACAGAGAAGAACAGAATGGTGCCGCAAACAAGAAGCATGCTGTTTGTGGCATTAACTGTGGAGGTTTTAAATATTTCTGCAAAGGAAACTTCTTTGGTGGATAGTTCATATGGTGGAGCTGAATGTTTCTCCTTCGAGTGATTTCGCATACAAATGCCAACCAGTATTGCTCCTAATATATGTGATGCATAAAGTAATATCCCGACGTCAAGCCCCATATATAGCCCCACACCTACAGAGCCTAAAATAAACAGGGGTCCTGAATTGTTGCAAAAAGCAAGCAGGCGCTCGGTTTCGCTTTTAGAAATATATCCCGCTTCATAAAGCTGACAGGCAGTAACGGCACCTAAAGGATAGCCGCTTATTATGCCAAGCACAAATGCACTGCTGCCATTGGGGTTTATATTAAAAAGCGGTTTCATAACAGGTGAGAATAGCTTTGATATTCTCTGGCAAAAGCCTGAATAAACAAGAATACCGGAGCATACGAAGAAAGGAAAAAGCGAGGGAATAATCATATCGGTGCATAAAAACAGAGCATCCCTTGAATACATAATTGCATTTTCGCCCTTTATTATCAGTAAGCCCACAACTATAAGAGTGAAAGCAACAAATAACTTGTTTTTCATAAAACCAGCCCTTTCGGAGTTGTATTTGTTTATTTTTATGCAAATATTTAAATTTTTAAAACTCCTTTGAACATTATTACGGAGCTTTTGTCATAAATATTAACTGAAGATTTGTATTGCTGGGGTGATTATATGAACAAGCGAACGGTGGGGGACAAAATATCAGAATATAACGGTGTGCCCAAGGAAACGGTTATGGAGCTTGCAAAGCTGTCTTTTGCAGAAAACAGAGAGCTTTATATAGAAAATCATAAAGGAATTTTAGAGTATACAAAAGAACTTATACGAATAAAAACAAAGTATTCAGTAATCAGGATAACAGGTGCTGATTTTTGTGTTTCTTACATAAATAAGTATGATGTTTTAATCGAAGGGATATTTCACAGTATAGTCTTTGAGCATTGATTACAAATTTTGTAGCACATTGTACATATGCCACCTGCAAAATATGAAAAAATAGGAGAAATTGAAAATGATTTTGATTAAGTTCTTTTATTTTTTAAAAGGATATGTTATAATAAAGGCATACGGTAAATCGGTGTGGAAGCTTGTGTCGTCGTGTGCGGAACGTGGCATAAAGCTTTATAATATAACCTCAGGCGAAGAAGTAAGGTTTGCTATTGTTACGGAATGTTTTTATGATTTATACAAACTTGCAGACGACCTTGATGTAAAACTTAAAATCGAAAAAGAATCAGGGTTCTACAGTATGCTTCGCCGGTATAAAAAAAGAATATGTTTTCCTGTGGGTGTGTCGATTTTTTTCCTGTTTTTCGCTGTGTCGTCACTGTTTTTGTGGGATATACGTGTAGAAACCGATGGAAATCTCACCGAAAAGGAAGTCCTTGCAAAGCTTGAAGAAATCGGAGTAAAGCCTGGAGCGCTTCTTAAAGACCTGCCCGACGGGAGAGCAATGAAAAATCACCTTACAGAGTCATTTCCCAATGTACCCTGGGGATGGGTTTATATAAAGGGTATGCGTGCCACTGTTCGTATTCACGAAGGTATAATACCGCCTGTTGTTGTGGATGTTGACGAGCCTTGCGATATAATTGCGGCAAAGGACGGATTTATAACGGAGATGTCTGTTAAGGAAGGGAAAGAAGTTGTGCTTCCCGGCAATGCAGTCAGTGCGGGAGAATTGCTTATATCAGGAACAGTTGAAATCGGCAAGAATGAAGTTGTAGGTAGCTATGAGGTTCATGCAGACGGAGAAGTGATGGCGCTTACCCGATATGAAGAATCCGGCAAATATATGCTTTTTGAAAACAGGAATGAGTTTACAGGCAGGGAAAAGAAAACATATGATATAAAGTTTTTTTCAAGAAATCTGAGTCTTTTTAAAAACCCGGGATATGATAATGGTGTAACGGTTGAGAAAGATATTATATCCACTAAGAAATTTTCTGTTAAGCAATATAAGCATATGGAGGCGGATGTTATAAAAGTTCAGCTTCCCCGAGATTGGGTTGTTGAATTTGCAAAACGCGACCTGTCCGCCCGTGTTGCTGAAAAGCTGGGTGCTTCTGCAAGGCTTATAGAAGAAGATTATATTGTTTCAGACGGGAAAGATTGCGTTAATGTAACAGGAATATACAGTTTTAAAGAGGATATCGGTGTAACCGTCCCAAGATAAAAATAAGTCTGAATAAAATTGCCCCTATCACCAATTTTTGCTCGGTGCGGTACACTCGTACCGCACCACTCGCTGCAAATCGGCAATAGGAACAATTTTCTTCGAGACTTAAGTTCAGTAAAGGAGTTAATGATAATAATTATGATGCAAAGACAAATTGAGTTACCTCAGGGGTTTGATACTGCGGCACTTTTCGGAAGCTTTGACTCTAACATTAAGCTTGTTGAAAAATCTCTTTCAGTAAAAATCTCATCCCACGACGGTGGGCTTTCCGTTTCGGGCGTTGAGGAAAATGTAGAGGACGCGGAAGCGGTAATTGAGGTGCTTGTTCAGGATGTGCTTCGCGGAGAAGCTCTTGACGACCAGAAAATTTTATATGCTATTTCAGTTATTCGTGAAAACGGAGGAGTAGACCTTAAAAAGCTGGGAAGTGACGTTGTTGCGGTAAACTCTAAAGGCGTACCTATTAAAACAAAAACTCTTGGGCAGAAAAACTATATAAATGCCATAGATGAAAATACAATTGTTTTCGGCATAGGCCCTGCAGGAACGGGTAAGACCTATCTTGCAGTTGCAAAGGCGGTAATGGCTCTTCGTGCCCGTGAGGTAAACAGAATTATTCTAACAAGGCCTGCAGTTGAAGCAGGCGAAAAGCTCGGTTTTTTGCCCGGCGACCTTCAGAATAAGGTAGATCCCTATCTTAGACCGCTTTATGACGGAATGTATGAAATGCTTGGTGCGGAAGGGTTTGCAAGATACCAGGAAAGAGGTATGATAGAGGTTGCTCCCCTTGCATATATGCGAGGAAGAACGCTTGATAATGCCTTTATAATTCTTGACGAAGCGCAGAACACAACTCCCGAGCAGATGAAAATGTTTCTCACAAGAATAGGTTTCGGCTCCCACGCCATAATTACGGGAGATATCACTCAGGTGGACCTTCCATCGGGTAAGAAATCAGGACTTAAGGAGGCAGAACGCGTTCTTAAAAATATAGAGGACCTTGCTTTTTGTTATCTGACAGAAAAGGATGTTGTACGCCATCCCCTTGTTCAGCGGATAATCAAAGCATATGCACGATACGAAGAAGAAAGGGAAAGAAAATATGCTGCTTATAGAGAACGCTCAAAGCAGTCTTGAACTGACAGATGAGCTTAAACAAACAGTAGAAAATGTCTGTGCCCGTTCACTTGAAAGCGAAGGTTTTGAGGAAGAGGCACAGATAAGTGTTACGTTTGTTGACAATGAAGAAATAAAAAGAATAAATTGCGAGCACAGAGATATTGATAAAGTAACTGATGTTTTGTCTTTTCCTATGCTTGAATTTGACGAAAACGGCGAAGCCGTGGCAGATTTTGAATTTGACGGCGGAGAAATTGTGCTTGGCGATATTGTAATCAGTCTTGAACGTGCTTCGGAGCAGGCTCAGAGCTATGGGCACAGTCTTAAAAGAGAGGTAGCTTTCCTTACGGCTCATTCAATGCTTCATCTTCTGGGCTATGACCATATGGAACCTGACGAAGAAAAGGAAATGTTTGAAAAACAGGAAAAAATCCTTGAAAGTCTTGGCATAACAAGAGAGGTAATCTGAATGGATAAAAAGAATCATAGCTTTGTAAAAAGCTTACATTATGCTGTTAAGGGCTTTTGGGATGCTCTCCATTATGAGAGAAATCTGAGATTTCATTTTTGTGTAGGAAATCTTATATGCTTTTTTGCTGCATTTTACGGAATAAGCTCAGTGGAGTGGGCTGTTTTGCTTTTAACTGTAGGATTTGTTATATCTGCCGAGCTTTTCAACAGTGCGGTTGAAATGGCGGTGGATACTGCCACCACGGAAATCCGTGATGAGGCGGGGCATGCCAAAGATTACGGTGCGGCGGCAACTCTTGTTTCTGCAATTTTCAGTATAGCGGTGGGAATTACGCTTTTTGGCAACATAACTAAAATAATCAGTGCCCTTACAGGTATTTTTACTTCCGTTCGCGGTGTTGTAATATTAATTGTACTTATTATCATAGACGTGAGAGTGCTGTTATTAAAGAAATAAACGGAGGAATTTATGAAAAATAAAAGCTTTAAATCGGGCTTTGTTGCAATAGTGGGAATGCCGAATGTGGGCAAATCCTCTTTGCTCAACAGCATAGTGGGGCAAAAAATTGCAATAATATCAGACAAGCCCCAAACAACAAGAAATAAAATACTTGCCATTCATACAACTGATGAGGAACAGATAATTTTTACCGACACACCGGGAATTCATACACCTCATAATAAGCTTGGCGAGTTTATGGTAAGTGAAGCAAAGCAGTCAATCAACGATACCGATATAGTGGTGTTTATGGTTGATGCAACACGAAGAATTCAGGAAATGGAACGTAAGATTGCATCAGATGTGGAAAAGTCGGGAATTCCCTGTATTCTTGTTATAAACAAAATAGACCTTATGCCAAAAGAAAATCTTTTGCCTCTTATTGCGGATTACAGCAGTCTTGCAGATTTTGACGCGGTAGTTCCCATAAGCGCAAAGAATAACGACGGTGTTGATTTGCTTTTAGAGGATATCCGTGATTATCTTACGGAAGGACCTAAGTTCTACTATGACGATATGATAACAGACCAGCCCGAAAAGCAGATTGCGGCAGAAATCATAAGAGAAAAGCTCCTGTGGTGCCTTGATAAAGAGGTCCCCCACGGTATAGCGATAGAAATCGAAAGAATGCAGGAGAAGAAAAACATTACTGCCATTAATGCTGTAATATATTGCGAAAAAGCATCCCATAAGGGCATAGTAATCGGTAAAAACGGTGATATGCTCAAAAAGGTAGGATCTATGGCAAGAGGCGACATAGAAAAAATGCTCGACAAAAAGGTTTATCTGGAGCTTTGGGTAAGAGTTAAGAATGATTGGCGTAACAGTAATTTTCATATGAAAAATTTTGGATTTACAAGTGGTGATGAATTTTGATTAAACGTGAAAAAATCAAAAAAGTGGTAAATATCGGTGGAGTAAAAATCGGCGGGAATGAACCGATTGCAATCCAGTCAATGACTAATACGGATACACGTGATGTTGAAAAAACAGTTGCTCAGATAAAACGTCTTGAGGACGCAGGATGTGAAATTATCCGTTGTGCAGTGCCTGATAATGCAGCAGCAGAGGCGATGGGTGAAATCCGTAAAAGAATTAATATCCCCCTTGTTGCAGACATACATTTTGATTATAAGCTTGCTCTTCGGTGCATGGAACTTGGGGTTAACAAAATAAGAATAAATCCCGGTAATATCGGCAGCCGTGACAGAGTAAAAGAAGTTGTAGAGTGCGCCTCATATTACGGAGTTCCTATTCGTATTGGTGTTAACGGAGGCTCTCTTGAAAAGGACCTGGTAGAAAAATATAAGCACCCTGTTGCTGACGCTTTGGTTGAAAGTGCTTTCAGGCACGTTGAAATTCTTGAAAGTCTTAGTTTTGACAACACTGTTGTGTCAATAAAGGTTTCCGACGTTCCTGAAATGATGAAGGCGTATGAGCTTTTCCACAGTAAGTCCGATTTGCCTCTCCACGTGGGTGTAACAGAGGCGGGAACTGCTAAAATGGGTGTAATAAAATCTGCAATAGGAATAGGCGGTTTGCTTGCCCACGGCATAGGCGATACTATCAGAGTATCCCTCACTGCCGACCCTGTAAGTGAAATATATGCAGCTAAGGACTTGCTTCGTGTGCTGGGACTTCGCGGCGGTGCAGAGCTTGTTTCCTGCCCTACCTGCGGAAGAACACAGATTGACTTGATAACTATTGCCTCTGAGGTTGAAAATCGAATTGCCAAGCTTGACAAAAATATAAAGGTGGCAGTTATGGGGTGCGTTGTAAACGGCCCCGGTGAAGCGAGAGATGCGGATGTCGGCATCGCGGGAGGTAAGGGAGAAGGTCTTATCTTTAGAAAAGGAGAAATAATACGCAAAGTTCCAGAATCAGAACTTGTAAACGAGCTTATGAAAGAAATAGATTGTCTGTGATAAAGATAAAGAATTTCGGAGTGTTTGAAATGATGCTCCTGAAATTCTTTTTTGCTTTCAAAAATCATATTGCATATATTTGCTTAAATGTGCATAAAAATACAATGTTCTTGCCACATTTAAAAGAAATATGGAATATATTGTTAAAAATACACAAAAAAATACCTGTTTTTTATCTAACAATAGTATTTACTAACTATAAATATTGTGGTATAATATTCTCATATTAAGGTATATAATATATATTTGTATTTTTATATATAAATTTTTTCGTAATCCGTCAGTTCGCTTTTTTCGTCTGACGGATACAATTATTAAAATTAACAGGGGGTTTCAGAATGTCGGACAACGGTAATAAATATATTTCTGATTATCAGATATATTTATTCAATACAGGTGCAAACTATCAGGCATATAAAATGTTCGGAACTCACAAAATTAAATGCGGAACAAAAAAATCCTGGTGTTTTTCAGTGTGGGCTCCCAATGCGGTTGAAGTCAGTGTTATTGGTGAATTTAATAATTGGAACGGTGATAAATATAAGCTTACAAAAATTCACGAAACAGGCATATGGAGCGGCATTTTTGATGATGTACGGGAGCTTCAGCTTTATAAGTACCGTATAACTGCACAGGACGGGAATGTATACGACAGATCAGACCCGTATGCAGTAAGATGTGAGCTTCGTCCAGGGACTGCATCCTGCGTTTGTGAAAGTTCTGATTATAAATGGACGGATTCAAGCTTTATAAAAAGTCGGCAAAACAGTGTACCCTACAGAGAGCCTATGAATATTTATGAGGTTCATGCGGGAAGCTGGAAAACTCATCCCGACGGAAGCTTCTATTCCTATAAAGAGCTTGCTGATGAGCTTATACCTTATGTTAAGGAAATGAGCTATACTCATATAGAGCTTATGCCTGTTATGGAGTATCCCTACGACGGCTCTTGGGGGTATCAGGTGACGGGTTATTTTGCCCCGACTTCACGTTACGGAACAAATGACGATTTAAAGTATTTTGTGAATAAATGTCACGAAAATGGAATATATGTAATTATGGATTGGGTACCTGCACATTTTCCACGGGATGCCCACGGACTTCGTATATTTGACGGTATGCCCCTTTATGAGTATCCCGACCCGCGAATGGGAGAGCATAAGGATTGGGGAACAATGGTGTTTGATTACGGCAGGGATGGAGTTGTATCATTTCTGATGTCCTCTGCGTATTACTGGGCATCCGAATTCCACTTCGACGGACTTCGTGTTGATGCAGTATCGAGTATGCTCTACAGGAACTATTCCCGCAGGGACGGTGAATGGATTGCTAATAAATACGGCGGTACGGAAAATCTGGAGGCAATAGAATTTTTCAAAAAGCTAAATTCTTATATGAAATCCGAGTTTCCGGGATTTCTTATGATTGCAGAGGAGTCCACCGCATGGCCCAAGGTTACTCATCCTACCGAAGAGGACGGTCTTGGTTTCACCTTTAAATGGAATATGGGCTGGATGAATGACAGTCTCAGATATATTTCTATGGACCCCTATTTCAGAAAGGATAATCATTCACTCTTAACATTCCTTATGATGTATGCATATTCCGAAAAATATATTTTGCCTCTTTCCCATGATGAGGTGGTTCACGGCAAAAAGTCGATGCTTGATAAATTTTTCGGAAATATGGAGGACAAGTATCCGGCATACAGGGCATTTCTCGCCTACTATATGACTATCCCGGGTAAAAAGCTTATGTTTATGGGCGGGGAACTCGGTCAGATGCTCGAATGGAGATACAGCGAAGAGCTTGAATGGAATATTCTTGAGCTGGATAGTAATAAACGCCTTAAAGCATACGTTAAAGAGCTTAATAGGTTTTATGTAGAAAATAAAGCTCTATGGGAGTGCGACGACAGCTGGGATGGATTTAAATGGATAAATTATTCCGATAATGAGAACTCGGTTATATCCTATATGAGAATGGGTAAAAACCCTGACGACAACGTAACCGTGGTTTCAAATTTCACCCCCGTCGACAGACCGGTCTATAAAATAGGAGTTCCCTCAGAGGGAACATACGAGGTCGTTTTCTCCAGCGACAGCAAGCGTTTTGGCGGAAATCTTTTAAGGCGTCAGAAATATAAAGCAGCCGCAGAACCGTATTCCGATATGTCCCATACAATAACAATCAGCATAAGCGGGAACACTACCGTCTTTTTGAAAAAATGTAAGTCCCGTACAGAAAGGAAGGATATTAAATGAAATCGAAAAAATGCGTGGCAATGATACTTGCCGGAGGTCAGGGAAGCCGTCTGGGTGCTCTGACAAAGAAGGTTGCAAAGCCGGCAGTGCCATTTGGAGGAAAGTACAGAATTATTGATTTTCCTCTTTCAAACTGTGTTCATTCGGGAATTGATACGGTGGGCGTTCTTACTCAGTATCAGCCACTTGAGCTAAATACTTATATAGGTAACGGTATCCCCTGGGATCTTAATCGTAACGACGGCGGTGTTTACGTGCTGCCCCCGTATCAGAGCGCTACTGCAGGCGAGTGGTATAAAGGAACTGCTAATGCTATTTATCAGAATTTAGTATTCCTTGAGAACTTCAATCCTAAAAATGTGCTTATTTTGTCGGGGGACCATATCTATAAAATGGACTATGCAAAAATGCTCAAGGCTCATAAGAAAACAGAAGCAGCAGTTACAATTGCAGTGATGCCCGTTCCATGGGAGGAAGCGAGCAGATTTGGTATAATGAATGTTGACGAAAACGGTTATATAACCGAATTCGAAGAAAAGCCAAAGGAGCCTAAGAGCAATCTTGCTTCTATGGGTATTTATATTTTCGATTATCAAAAGCTCAAAAAATACCTTACAGAAGACGAGGCAAACCCCGAATCTGCAAACGATTTTGGAAAGAATATTATCCCTGCAATGCTGGAAGCAGGCGAAAAAATGGTAAGCTTCCGTTTCGACGGCTACTGGAAGGATGTTGGAACAGTTCAGAGCTTGTGGGAAGCTAATATGGACTTGATTGATACACCGCCAAAGTTTGATGTTTACGGACATGAGTGGAACATCTATTCAAGAAATCAGACCAGAGCGCCGCACTATATAGCACCCGGAACAAAGATTAAAAACAGTTCCGTCGGTAACGGCTGTAATATAAGCGGAAACGTAGACCACAGTGTTATTTTTGAAAATGTAACAGTAGGTAAGAATTCTAATATCACCGATTCCGTTATCATGCACGGTGTTGTTATTGGTGAGAATGTTAATATTTCAAAGTGTGTAATCGGCCCCGGTACAGTTATCAAAGACGGTGCAGTTGTGGGAAGTAAAGCCCCTGACGCGGATAAGAGCAGTCTTTCGCCTATGTGCACCCACGATATAGTGCTTATTGAAGACGGCGTGGTTATTGAAGAAAATAAAGTTATAGCTTGCGGCTCTATGATAGAGGCGTAAAAGGGAAGGTTGGTGTAAAAAATGATTGATGCAAGAGGAATTATTCTTTCCGGTGACAAAAAAATCTCACCGGTAACCGACATCCGTTCAGTTGCCGCACTCCCCGTTGCCGGAAGCTACAGACTTATAGATTTTGTTCTTTCAAATATGGCTAATGCAGGTATCAGGAATGTTGGTGTTGTAACGGCTTCAAACTATACGTCCCTGATGGACCACATAAAATCAGGAAAGCCCTGGGACCTTGACCGTAAATCAGGGGGACTTACAATTCTGCCGCCCAATATGCATAAGGCAAGATACAGTACACTCAGAGGCGATATTGATATGCTTGAGGGTGTGTATGACTACATTGCAAAGGCTAAGGAAACATATGTTATCCTGTCACTTGGAACAAGCCTTTACAATATCAATTTTGAGGAAGTACTTGAGGAGCATATCGAAAAGCAGGCGGATATAACCGTTGTTTATAAAAAAATGCCGGAACTCAGCGATAGCGAGCTTTCAAGATTTACGCTTATTGATATGGATGAAGAGGGAAGAGTTACCGATATAGAAATCGAACCCTATTATCCCAAAACATCAAATACAGGCCTTGATGTGTATGTTATGGAAAGAGCACTTCTTTGCAGTATACTCGATGAGTGTATAGCAAGAGGCGAGCACGACCTTATGAAGGATGCGGTTATCAAGAAGCTTTCAGCTCTTCGTGTGTTTGGTTACGAATATACGGGCTATACAGATAAAATAGATTCTCTAAAGGCATATTTCAGAAATAATATGGCATTCCTTGACCACGATATTAAGGATGAGCTGCTAAATTCCGAACATCCAATCTACACAAAGAGCAAGGACAGAGCACCCACTAAGTATGGCGAGGAGGCTTTGGTTGAAAACTCTCTTATAGGTGACGGATGCATTATTGAAGGAACGGTAATAAATTCAGTTCTTTCAAGAGGAGTAAAGGTGGCAAAGGGTGCAGTTGTAAAGAATTCAATTATAATGCAGGATTCAGTTATTAATGAAAATGTTTCCCTTGATTATGTTGTGTTTGATAAAGAGGTACACGTAACTGCCGGAAGAAGACTTCTCGGACAGGACAGCTATCCTCTGGCAATAGAAAAAGGTGGACAAATCTAATTGCAAAAAAGGACGTTTTACGTCCTTTTTTTGCATAAAGTATTGCAAATAATAATAAAGTATGGTATAATTGACTAAAAATAGATTGTAGATTTTGTTAATTTTATCACAATTAATAAACAGGAGGTAAAAATGGCTTATACATTTAAGGGTGGTTTCCATGTGGCAGACCATAAAAACCTTACAAACTCAGTACATACCGTAAAATTACCTGACTACCCCGAGCATATATTCCCACTTCAGCAGCATATAGGCGCTGTTCTGAAGCCTTTGGTTTCGGCGGGAGATACTGTAAAAGTAGGGCAGAAGATTGCCGACAGTGATGCATTTATGTCAGTTCCCGTTCATAGCTCAGTTTCGGGAAAGGTAACAACTATAAAGCATAGACTTCATCCCGGTGGCGACAAAATTGATGCCATATATGTAGAAAATGATATGGAATACGCAGTTCATGAAAGCGTTAAGCCTGTTGAAGCCTTTGATAAGATGTCAAAGGATGAGCTGCTTGCAGTAATCCGTGAAAAAGGTCTTGTGGGAATGGGCGGTGCAGGTTTTCCTACCTTTATTAAGCTCAATCCAAAGCAGAAGATTGATTATCTGATTTTAAATGGTGCAGAGTGTGAGCCTTATATCACCGCTGACCACCGTCGTATGCTTGAAAATCCCAAAGAAATTATTGAAGGCATAAAAATCTCAATGCAGGTTCTCGGTCTTGACAAAGCATATATAGGTATTGAGGTTAATAAACCCGACTGTGCAGAAGCTCTTTCCGGGTATATTAAAGACGATAACGGCATAGAAATCAAAATGCTTAAGACAAAATATCCCCAAGGTGCAGAAAAGCAGCTCATAAGTGCCATAACAAAGCGTAAGGTCCCGTCAGGAAAGCTTCCTGCAGATGTAGGTGTGGTTGTAATGAATGTAGCTACTGCATATGATATGTGGAATGCGTTTGTAAATGGTATGCCTGTTGTTCGCCGCGTTGTAACGGTAAGCGGTGACTGTGTGAACAATCCCGTAAACTTCGATGCTCCAACGGGAGTGCCCATAGAGTTCTTATTTGAGAAGGCAGGCGGATTTTCGGCAGAGCCTAAAAAGGTTATCTGCGGCGGACCTATGATGGGTATAGCTCAGTATAATCTGAAACCACCCACAGTTAAAACCACGTCGTCAATATTGGCATTTAAAAATATTGACGATATATATTCCAGCGAAACTCCCTGTATAAGATGCGGAAAATGTGTAGGCCACTGCCCGATGCAGCTTATGCCCCTTAACATCAACCGTTTTGCTCTTTCAAAGAATTATGAAATGGCAGAGAAGTATAACATTCTCGACTGTATTGAGTGCGGTCTTTGCTCATATATTTGCCCGTCAAAGCAGAATTTGCTTCATAACATACGTGTGGGTAAGCAGGCAATCATTGCAATAAAACGCTCAAAACAGCAGAAGTAATAACGAAAGGATTGGAAAACTTTTATGGAAAAGCTTATTGTTTCTTCATCCCCTCACGTTCATACAAATGAAACAGTTTCTGCCATAATGCTGGATGTTATCATTGCTCTTATGCCGGCTTGTGTTGCAGGTGTCCTGTTTTTTGGATTCCGCAGTGCAGTTGTAATTCTGACGGCAGTTGCGGCATGTATGGCTTCTGAGTGGATTTTCGAAAAATTAACACATAAACAAACTACACTTACCGACCTCAGTGCGGCGGTTACCGGTGTAATACTCGGTATGAATATGCCGGTTGGAATACCTCTTTGGATGGTAGTTGCCGGAAGTGCATTTGCCATAGTTATAGTAAAGCAGCTCTATGGCGGTCTTGGTAAGAACTTTTTAAATCCCGCACTGGCAGGAAGATGCTTTATGGTAATTGCTTGGGCTGGAGCTATGACAACATTTACACCGGCAGCATTTACCGGAGTTGATGCAGTAACATCTGCAACTCCTCTTGCAATAATGAAATCAGGAGCTGAGGGAGCCATGCCAACGCTTACTCAGGCAATACTCGGTGCAAAAAGTGGCTGTATCGGTGAAACATCTGCACTTTGCCTTATAATCGGATTTATATATCTTCTTATCCGAAGAGTTGTAACCTGCAGAATACCTGTTTCATTCATTCTTTCATTTGTTGTACTTACATATGTTTTCGGGAACTCAGGCGAAATGTCACAGTGGTATTATACTATTATGCAGGTGCTTACAGGCGGTCTTGTTTTCGGAGCATTGTTTATGGCTACCGATTATGTAACAACTCCAACCACGCCTCTCGGGCAGATTATATTCGGTGTGGGATGCGGAGTGCTTACTTTTGTAATCCGTAAATTCGGAGGATACCCCGAAGGCGTGTCTTTTGCAATTCTTCTTATGAATGTTGCATCTCCCCTTATTGAGAATGCAACAAAGCCAAGAGCTTTTGGTACGGAAGGAGGCAAAATAAAATGATAAAAACCAAAGAAATTATAAGAGTCGGACTCATACTTTTTGCCATAACTGCAGTGTCTGCATTGCTTCTTGCGTTTGCAAACAAAATTACGGCACCTATTATTGAAGAAAATAACAGGCTTAAAACAGAAGCCGCAATGCGTACTGTTTTGCCGGAAGCTGAAATCTTTATAAAAGCAGGGATTGAGGGTGTAGACGAGGTTTATATCGGCAACTCAGGCGATAAGCTTGCAGGCGTTTGTGTTGTATCCTCTGCGTTTGGCTACGGCGGAGAAATCAAGCTTATAACAGGTATAGATGCAAACGGCGAGGTTACAGGCATAGATATACTAAGCCATAGTGAAACCCCAGGTCTTGGTGCTAATGCTGAAAAGCCTGAATTTACATCACAGTTTGAAGGTAAAACAAAAGATATAGGTGTTTCAAGAGGTAAGGCAACAGGAAACGAAATTAATGCCATGTCAGGCGCAACCATTACTTCAAAGGCAGTAACAGAAGCAGTGAATAAGGCTCTTGAAGCTGCAGAGCTTCTTATAAAAGAACAGTGAAGGGAGGAGATATTTTGAAAGCAACAGATATTATAAAAAACGGACTTCTTAAAGAAAACCCAACCTTCGTTCAGCTTCTCGGAATGTGTCCTACCCTGGCGGTAACAACATCCCTAAAAAACGGACTTGGTATGGGACTTTCAGCTACGGCGGTGCTTATTGCATCAAACGTGATTATATCACTTCTCCGGAAGCTTATTCCCGATAAGATACGAATTGCGGCATACATAGTTGTAATTGCAACGGCGGTTACTTTAATCGAAATGCTTCTTAATGCATACGTACCCGACCTTGCAGAATCTCTTGGTATTTTTATTCCACTTATAGTGGTAAACTGTATTATTCTTGCCCGTGCGGAGTCATTTGCTTCAAAGAACAGTGTTGGCAAATCGGCTCTTGACGGTCTTTCCATGGGTCTTGGATTTACAATTGCACTTTGTATTATCTCGGCAGTTCGTGAAATCCTTGGTGCAGGTACAATCTGGGGTATACAACTCTACGGTGACATTATTCAGCCGGCATCAATAATAACCCTTGCACCGGGCGGATTTATAGTCCTCGGTATTATTGTTGGTGCAATCAATGCAATAACAGCAAAGGCAGGTGGCAAGAATGATTAAAGAAATAATTTCAATACTCATAGCCGCACTCCTTACAGAAAATTTTGTAATGGTAAAGTTCTACGGAATATGCCCCTTCCTTGGCGTTTCAAAAAAGGTTGAAACAGCAATGGGAATGGGAATGGCGGTAACATTTGTTATGGCAATTGCATCGGTGTTTACCTGGGCAGTTAACCATTTTCTCCTTGAAAGATTTAATCTTGAATATTTACAGACTATAGCATTTATTCTCATTATTGCAGGTCTTGTACAGTTCGTGGAATTGTTTGTTAAAAAGTCACTTCCAGCACTGTATAACGCGCTCGGTATTTATCTTCCTTTGATAACAACCAACTGCGCAGTGCTTGGTGTCACTCTTCTTAATGTTCAGAATGAGTACGGATTTTTGCTTTCGTTTTTGAACGGTACGTTTGCGGCTCTCGGATTTACTCTTGCAATTATTCTTATGGCAGGTATACGGGAGTATCTGGATGAAAGTGCAGTTGTTAAGTCCTTCAGAGGTTTCCCCATAGCTCTCATTACTGCAGGGCTTATGGCTATTGCCTTTATGGGATTTTCAGGATTTTCGATATAAGGAGGGCAAGTAGATGAATGAACTTATTATACCTGTCCTCGTTGTAGGTGGATTAGGATTGTTTTTTGGAGTGCTTCTTGCATTTGCTTCAATGGTTTTCCATGTTAAGCAGGATGAAAGAATAGATAAAATAACCGAAGTGCTTCCCGGTGCTAACTGCGGTGCCTGCGGATTTGCAGGTTGCTCTGCATATGCATCTTCAATTGTGAAAGACGGTGCACCCGTGAACTGTTGCCCCGTTGGTAAAGCTCCTGTAGCTGAGAAGATAGCGGAAATTATGGGAGTTAATGCAGGTGATGTGGAGTTTAAGGTTGCATATGTTAAATGTAACGGAACCTGTGACAACACTGTTACTAAATACGAATACGTGGGCATACATGACTGTATCGCAATGTCAAAGCTCGCCGGCGGGCATAAGCACTGCCGTAATGCTTGTATCGGATTCGGAAGCTGTGTGAATGTTTGTAACTTTGACGCTATATCAATCCAAAACGGAGTAGCCGTGGTAGACCCTGAAAAGTGCAGTGGTTGCGGTGCATGCGCGGCAATCTGTCCTCATCATACCATAGAGCTTATTCCGGCAGAAACAAAAATAATTGTCGCTTGTACAAACGAGGAAAAAGCACAGTCTGCAAACAGACATTGCAAGGCTAGCTGTATAGGCTGTAAAATGTGTGAAAAGGTCTGCGAATCAGATGCAATACACGTTGAGAATAACTGTGCAAGGATTGATTATTCAAAATGTACAGTCTGCGGAAAATGTGCAGAAAAGTGTCCTAAAAAGGTTATTAAGTTAAGATAATTTACAGAGGCTGTTGCAATGCAACAGCCTCTTTGGAGGAATGGGTATGGCAGTAGCTAAGGATTTGACGGTTGGAAATCCCGGGAAAGCTCTTATAAGCTTTTCTATCCCGTTGATGGGAAGTGTGGTTTTTCAGCAGCTTTATAACATAGCCGACAGCTTTGTAGCAGGCAAGTTCATAGGTGACAGTGCTTTGGCTGCGGTGGGTAATGCTTATGAGATAACGCTTGTGTATCTTGCAGTAGCATTCGGTTGTAATATGGGAAGCTCCATAGTTGTGTCACAGCTCTTTGGCGCAAAAAAAATAAAAGATATAAAAACTGCAGTAAGCACCAACTTTATAGCAAGCGGCATAGTATGTGTAATTCTTGCATTACTTGGATTTTTGCTTTCGCCGTTTATACTGAGGCTTATAAAAACCCCCGAAGCAATAATGGGGGATACGCTTTTGTATCTTAACATATACACGGCGGGGCTTCCGTTTTTATTTTTTTATAATATTTCAAACGGAATATTCTCGGCACTTGGCGACTCGAAAACTCCGTTTATATTCCTTGCCGCATCCTCCTGTGCAAACATTATGATGGACATATGGTTTGTGGCAGGGCTTGACTTTGGAATTGCGGGGGTTGCGTGGGCAACCTTTATTTGTCAGGGAATAAGCTGCGTGCTTGCATTTGTAACGGTACTGCTGAAGCTCAAAAAGCTTCCTCAAACCCAAAAAGCCCCGCTGTTTTCTTTTCCTATGTTTATAAGAATAGCGGGAGTAGGGGTTCCCAGTATGATGCAGCAGATATTTGTATCATTCGGTAATATCTGTATACAGGGAGCAGTAAACAGTTTCGGAATTGCCGCTATGGCAGGGTATTCTGCAGCTATAAAGGTTAATAATTTTTATATAACTACCCTTTCAACACTGGGAAATGCAATGTCAAACTATGCGGCTCAGAATATGGGTGCAGGAAAGACTGAACGTGTTAAGCAAGGCTTTAAAAGCGGACTTGTGCTTGGGATTTCTGTAACGGTGGTATTCACTGCGGCGTATTATTTCTTCCGTGAAAGCTTAATCGGAATATTTATAAACGAGCCGGGAGAAGCAATGGAAATCGGAAAGACCTTCCTTTCAATTGTTCCTATCTTTTACGTAATCGTCTGCACAAAGATAGTAGCCGACGGAATAACAAGAGGTGCGGGAGCAATGAAGCTTTTTGTTATTGCAACCACGATAGACCTGATTTTCAGGGCATCTCTTGCATATGTTTTCTCATACCTTTTAAAAAGCAGTACGGGAATCTGGCTTGCATGGCCCGTTGGCTGGATAATCGGTATGGCTATATCCCTTGTGTTTTATATATCAGGAAAATGGAAGAGGGCATTGCCTGAATAAAAAAACGTATCACATTGCGTGATACGCTTTTTTTGCTCTAACAGAGTAATATATCCGACATTATCATAACCGAGCGAGTTTCTTCGTCCCAGGAAACTGCAATTCCGAAGGCTTCCACAACGGCACGGATTGGAAGGCAGGTTCTATCGTTAATAAGCAGGGGTGCAACCTCAAGCTCGCTTTCAAACGTCATTGTTTCACCCGTCATCATATCGGTAGCCTCATTAATCATGGTATTTCTGTTAATACCAAGTTTAACGGTGCTTTCACCGTTGCTAACGGTAACCATATTATTTTCTCCGTCCCATCCCACTTTCATACCAAGTGCTTCCATTACGCTTCGTATTGGGACCATTGTACGTCCGTCAATAATAACAGGACCCTGGTCGGGAAACTGAATTTTGTTTCCGTCTACAACTACACTCACTTCACTTTCTGCATTTGCAGTGAAGCTTGATAAAATTGCCATTGTGCAAAGTATGAGGCTTATAATTTTCTTCATGATTTTCTTTCTCCTTTAATTTACCATTTCTGCCAGATAACCTCTCAGGTCCGAGCTTTCAACCGTTGTGGGATAGCTCTCTATAATCAGGTCATCAAATTTTGTTCTATCGTAAAATTCGGAAATTTTAAGCATACCGCCTTTAAATCCCCTTATGTCAATTACATAAACATACTCATAATTGTTAACTGCCCACGTAGCAAGAGCGTTTCCGAATGACTCTTTTATAAGTGCAAGCTTTTTTCCGTTACCTACGCTGCTTTTAATAACGGTAAGGGGATGGTCGCCTGAAATAAAGCAGGCGTAAGCATTGTTTTTTGTGTTAATAAGAGGAGTTTTTCCCAGTTTTTTAGTCATTTCACTGTCGGAATATACAGTGACGTCCGTTTCATATATGGGAAGATAACGGACCATGTTTTCGGAAGTAATAAGGTCATCGGTCTTTTTGTCCTCAGGCATTCTGCTTACATAAGAGCCTGAAAACGCGATTGTATCTGCCTCATAATTTGAAAGCTCAGGAAGTGTGAAGCCTTTTACTTCGCAGAAGCTTTCCCAGGCATAATATGAACCCCTATGCGTCCAGTGATGGTCTGTATCGAAGTAAATTCTCTCGTCACTACGCTCAATCAGCTTTTCAGTGACACGAATAGGCGTAACCTTTTCGGAAAGGTTGGAGTATACACACTCAAAAGCCTGCCATTGCCCTGTATAAAATCTTTTTGGTGCATAAATCTCGCAGGAGTCGGGGACAAGCATACTGTATATATTGACTTCCGGGAGTTCTTCTGCAAATTTGTTTACAATTTTGGCGTACCTCAATGCATTATATGTATTAATGGTAACGGGACTGAAAAAATACTTTCCGTTCAGGGAATAACAGTTACCGCAGTCTGCGATATCAGTTTCCTCTGTTCGGAATTCATCTCCTATAACCTTTTCTTCAACTTTTTCAAAAATATCCGCAGTTACAATATGTGCTTCTTTTGAAGCGTCTTCCCAGAAAACTTGTGCGCCAAAAGCCTCGGCAATTGCACGGAGGGGAAGGCAGGTTCTGTCATTTATAATAACGGGTGGAGTGTCCAGTATAACCCTCTCGCCGTTTTTAATCATTTCATCATTTCCCGGGACAAGCTTAAGCACGGTGTTATTATCAAAAACCGTTACAACAGATGTTTTTTCGTTCCATTCAACTTTCTTGCCCATCTTGGTTGCTACAGGATTTATGGGGAGCAGGGTTCTGTCGTTTAATATAACGGGCTGTTGGTCTGAAAACTGTGTGCATTCTCCGTTAACCCAAATGGTAATGTCGTTTTCCGCTTTAACCGTTAATACGCTATGGAATAAGATTAATAATGTAACGCACAACCAAAGTTTTTTCATATAATGCCCCCTTCTCTTAACAAATCACAAGCCTCAGTATATCACATCTTAAAAAATATGTCAATAAATGAAGATAATAAATGTTAAAAATATCTGTTTTTATAAATAATAATACTTGATTGCACAAATGTATGAAATCAGGTAAACACTTTTTCATAAATTCCATTGACAAAAAAAGCCGTATAGTATATAATTGTAATGTTAATTAATAATCGGAAAGGAAGTTAAAATATGGGTGCATTGTTCGGTACAGACGGTATCAGAGGTGTTGCAAATAAAGAACTCACTGCAGAGCTTGCATTTAAAACAGGCAGAAGCGGTGCATATGTATTAACAAAGTCAACTAATAATAAAAGACCAAGAATATTAATCGGTAAAGATACAAGACAATCAGGTGATATGCTGGAGGCAGCACTTACTGCGGGGCTTTGCTCAGTAGGTGCAAAGGTTATTCCGCTTGGTGTTGTTCCCACACCTGCAGTAGCATATCTCACACGCCTTTATAAGGCGGATGCAGGTGTTGTTATTTCTGCATCGCATAACCCCTGTGAATATAACGGAATTAAGTTCTTCAATTCAGAAGGTTATAAGCTAAGCGATGAAATTGAAAACGAAATTGAGGACTATATCCTTGGCAGAAAAACAATTGAGAATTTGCCTACCCACGGCGAAGTAGGGTATGTAAGTGCAAACCATAATGCAGTGGAAGATTATGTTAATTTTGCTATTTCTACAATTGATTGCAGGCTTGACGGTTTGAAGGTTGCCATTGATTGTGCAAACGGTGCAAGCTATCAGACTGCATTCAAAGCACTGAATAAGCTTGGTGCTGCAGTTGAGGCAATTCATAACACTCCCGACGGAGTAAATATTAATGCCGATTGCGGCTCAACACATATGGAGAGCCTTCAGGCATATGTAACATCAATCGGTGCAGATGTGGGTATTGCATTTGACGGTGATGCTGACAGAATGCTTGCAGTGGATGAAAAGGGTAATATCATAGACGGCGACCAGGTTATGGCAATGTGTGCCCATCATATGAAAGAAATGGGAACACTTAAGGGCGACACTCTTGTTGCAACCGTTATGAGTAATCTCGGACTTACCCTCTTTGGTAAGGATAAGGGAATAAATGTGGAGCAAACAAAGGTTGGCGACAGATACGTTCTTGAGCGTATGCTGGAAGGCGGCTTCAATCTTGGCGGTGAACAGTCAGGACACATTATTTTCCTTGAGCATAATACAACCGGTGACGGACTTGTGAGTGCGCTTCAATTCCTTGCTATGCTTAAGAAAACAGGTCTTAAAACATCCGTTGCTGCAAAGGTTATAGATGTTCTTCCCCAGGTGCTTATTAATGCGAAGGTTAAGCTTGAGAATAAAGAGAGATATATGGAAATTCCCGAAATTGCCAAAGCCTGCAATGAGCTTGAGGCAGAATTTGACGGAAAGGGCAGAGTTCTTATTCGTCCGTCAGGTACAGAGCCTTTAGTACGTGTTATGATTGAGGGCAGCGATAAGGACTACATAACAAAAAAAGCCCGTGAGCTTGCAGACCTTATAGAAAAGCTTCTGGGTTGAGGGTTAACCGATATGAAAGAAATTCTGAAAAACGGATTTGACAGCTTGGAAATTCCATTTAATGAAAAGCAGATTTTACAGCTTGAGGAATATGCAAAGCTTCTTACAGAATGGAATGAGAAAATAAACCTTACTGCCATTATCGAGCTGAATGAAATTGCAACCAAGCATTTTTTGGATAGTGCCACAGCAATTTGTACAGGAATGGTTCAGGGACGGGTGATTGATGTGGGAACGGGTGCAGGCTTTCCGGGACTTGTTCTTAAAATTATGAAGCCTGAAATAAAGCTTACTCTTCTCGATTCTTTGAATAAGCGTTTGAATTTTCTGCGCGAGGTAACAGAGAAGCTTGGAATTGATGGTGTGGAGTTTATACATTCCCGTGCTGAGGACGGGGGCCACAAAAAGGAGCTTCGTGAAGGATTCGATACGGTAGTATCCCGCGCAGTGGCACAGCTTCCGCTATTGTCGGAATTATGTATTCCCTATGTTAAGCAGGGAGGAACATTTCTTGCTCTTAAAGGTCCTGCGGCGGATGAGGAAATAGCCGCAGCAAAGAGAGCAATAACTATTCTCGGAGGAGATACTCCCGGGGTTTATAATGCGTCAATTCCCGGAACGGAGCTTGAACACAAAATAGTTGTTATAAAAAAAGTGCGACATACTCCCGTAAAATTCCCCAGGAAACCCGGATTAATTACAAAATCCCCCATAGAAACATGTTATAATATACCGAAAAAAACCGCAAAGTAAAATTTGCGGTTTTTTTGTCGCACGATTTTTCTTGAAATTTATGGTATTTATGTTAAAATATAGCTTGTAGGACAAATGATACCCCCAAACAAGTCTTACACCTTCCACCACCGAGGGTTACCGCCGCAGGAATATGTCCTGCGGCGGTGAAACCCCACAAGGCAGAAAAGAGGAGTTAATTATGAAACACACAAAAAACGAAATATACTATTCAGAAATTTATGATATTCCAATAGAGCTTATTCTACCTAATCCAAACACACCGCGTTCACGTTTTGATTCTTTGAAAATGAATGAGCTTATTCGGACAGTAAAAGAATATGGAATAATTCAGCCGGTTACCGTAAGGCAAAAAGGTGATATGTATGAGCTTATTTCGGGGGAACGCCGTGTACGTGCCGCAATCGGAGCAGGGCTTGATATGGTGCCGGGAATAATAGTTGATGCAGATGACGATACTTCTGCTGTTATGACATTGCTTGAAAATCTGCAAAGGGAAGATTTATGTTTTTTTGAAATTGCAGAAGGATATAAAAATCTTATTAGAAATCAGGGACTTACTCAAGATGAGTTTGCAAAAAAAATAGGCATAAGCCGTGCGGCGGTTGCCAATAAAATGCGCCTTTTAAGGCTTCCTTCAAGGGTTCAAAGGCTTGTAAGGGACTTTTTGCTTAGCGAACGTCATGCAAGAGCTCTTCTGGCACTTAGCGATGAAGATTTGCAGATGAGCGTTGTAAAGCATATACATAAAGACAATTTATCTGCCTCGGATACTGAAAAGCTGATAGAGGATATCCTTACAAAACACCCTGAAAAGCAGAGTGATGTAGGAAACGGTGATGTGAGAGTGTTTTCAAACACCGTAAGCCGGGCTGTTGATTATATAAAGGAAACCGGAGTAGATGCGGAGATGACATCCGAAACCCACGACTGGGGTTCAAGATTTGTAATTGATTTAAAAAAAGCAGCAGATTAAATGTCAGCCTGCTTGGCTGACATTATCTTTTTACTGCAAATACTATTGAAACGAAAACTGCTATAATACCTATAAGCTGTAAGGCTTCAATTCCTTCACGGAAAACGGCGGCACAAAGCAAGGTTGCCACAACAGGTTCGACCGAAGCGGTGACAGAAGCGTAGCCGCCGTCTATTCCGAAACTAAGGCCTTTTAAATAAAGAATGTATGGCAGCACACTTCCGAAAACTGCCAGATATATGTAGCCTGCAAGGGTTGGAATGTGAGGGACTATGATTGAGGTGGGTGGTTTTATAAAAAGAAAAATAAGTGACCCGAAAATAATCATAAGTCCTGAATTTATTTCGGGCGAAGCTTTCTTTTTTGCAAGCTTACCCAGAACGGTTACAAGTGAGTAGCTGATTCCCGAAAGCAGACCGATAAATATATTCAGAATATTTCCCGTAAAAAACGACGGATCGTATACCCGTAACACAAGTGCCGAGCCGAGGGTGGTGCCTAAGAGAGCAAGGAGCTTTGTTCGGGTGATTTTTTCTTTATAGAATATACGTGAAAACAGTATAACGAATGCAGGCGCAGTATACAAAAGTATGGAAGCCATAGCAGTGGACAACCTTTCCACTGCAAGCATATAGAATAAAAATGTTCCGCCAACGCCTGTTATCCCGTAAATAATATAGAATGGGATATCTTTTATCTTTATTTGCCGAAAAGTGCCTTTAACAAGGAAAAGTACGGCAAAAATCAAAGCAGCAAAATAAGCCCGGGCTGCAGCAGCGGTTAAGGAGTCACATCCGAAAGAATAAACAAATCTGCAGGCAAGGGGGAGAGTGCCCCAAAGAATTGCAGCAGCAAGTACGTAAAGATAACCTTTTTTCAAATAAACATCTCCAATAATTTAAAGTCCAGTATAGTTTACTACAAAAATTTCGTTTTGTCAATGATATGAAAGGGTGGTTATATGACAATTGAGCTTTCAGGTGAACAAAAGCTTCTTACGGTACGTCTTACGGGAGAGATTGATCACTTTCGGGTAAAGATGATAAAAAAAGCAGTTGAGGACGAGCTTTTAAAAACAGGAGCTGTAAATATAGCCTTTGATTTTTCAGGAATTTCATTTATGGATAGTTCGGGAATAGGCCTGATTCTCGGAAGATATAAAACAGTAAAGGCATTGGGAGGCAGAATAGTGTTATTCGGTATGCGTCCCGGTATTGAACGAATTATGCGAATGTCGGGAATAGATAAAATAGCGGAAATATACTAGAAGGCGGTGATTTACATATGTTTAATGAATTTAAAGCAGAGTTCCCGGGGCTTGCATGTAATGAAAGCTTTGCACGTATGGTTGCGGCGGGATTTGTAATGGATATAGACCCAACCTGTGAGGAGTTATCTGATATAAAAACGGCGGTTTCGGAAGCGGTAACCAATGCCATAATCCATGGATACGGTGAAAAAGGTGGCGCTGTTATTCTTGAAGGCAAGAGGGATAATTTAACCGTAACATTTACAATTTCAGATAAAGGCAAAGGAATTGAGGATGTGGAGCTTGCAAGAACTCCCCTTTATACAGGTGCCGAGGGTTCGGAGCGAAGCGGCATGGGCTTTACGGTTATGGAGGCTTTTATGGATAGCGTACTTGTAGAAAGTGCTAAGGATAAAGGCACAAAAGTGGTTATGACCAAAACACTCTCAGGCGGTGATAAAAGTAATGAACAATAGTCAGACGCCGTCGGTTTCAACAGATGACAAAATGGCGTTTGACAGTACAGTTGAAAATAATATGGGGCTTGTATACTCTGTGGCGAGGATGTTTGCAGGGCGTGACTGCGAGCTCGAAGATTTAATACAAATAGGTGCAATCGGGCTTATAAAAGCTGTAAAAAGGTTTGATAAAGATTATGGCGTATGTTTTTCCACCTATGCGGTACCAATGATTTCGGGGGAAATCAGGAGATTTTTGCGTGATGACGGAATTATAAAAATCAGCAGAACCGTAAAGGAAAATGCAGCTAAAGGGAAGCGTACAGCAGAGAGCATAAAAAAAAGAACAGGAAAAGAGCCCACGGTATCTGAGATTTCCAAGGAATGCGGAGTTCCCTGTGAAGAGCTTTTATATGCATTTGAAGCTTGCAGCGGATGTGTGTCGATGGATGCAGAGCCGGAGGAGGGGCTAAAAAAGCAGTACGGGATTTCATATGAAGAGGAAACGGTAGACAGGTTAATGGTAAGTCAGGCTCTCGGAAGTCTGCCACCGAGAGAGCGTCAGGTTATTGTTCTGAGGTTTATGAAAAGCAAAACCCAGGCGGAAATTGCAAAGCTTATAGGAGTTTCCCAGGTTCAGGTTTCAAGAATTGAAAAAAAGGCTATAGAACTCATGAGAGGAATACTTTTAACTTAGAATCAAAAAAGTCAGAAACGAATTAACTGTTTCTGACTTTTTTCATTATCGTATCATTCCCAGGACCGAGCTTCTGTAGCTTGCAGAACCTATTGAACCGGGATAGTTTATAATAACAAGGTCGTCAAACTTGTTAAGCTCATAAAATGTTTTCAGGTTAAAGCCTGCAGTATGACCGCCAAAACCGTTGAACTGCCTTGGGTCTATAACAAATATGTATTCATAGTTGTTAACTGCCCAGGTAGCAAAAGCCGTACCAAAAGACTCTTTAATAATAACAAGCTTTTTCCCGTTTGCATTTGAAGTATGGAAAACTGCAAGAGGGTTGTCGCCGCCTATAAATGCTGAGTAACTGTTAAAGGTGGGATAAACAACCTGAAGGTTCCATTTCTTACTACGCATATACATATCGTTATATGCGGCTCCCTCGGCAGTGTATTTAGGCATAAATACCTGAAGCATATCGGGATTGCTTCGCATTACGCTCGCACCGTATGTTCCACTCATAAAGCTTGCAAAGGAACCAACATGACTGTATGAATTATGAACTTCGAAGCTTTCAAGAGGGTCGATTGTTTCCCCTTTTATATCAGCAAATTCTTTGTAGGCATAATAAGCACCCTTCTGTGTCCAGTGGTGGTCTGTGCGGAAGTAAATAAATTCAGCCGCATGCTCCATAAGGGGTTTTACTACATTTACCGGTGTAACCTCGGGGCTTAAATTTTCGTAAATCTTCTTAATGCCTGCAGTCTGATTTGTATAAAGGTTCTTAGGAGCATAAAATTCGCTGGCCGTGGGAACTGCAATATTGTATACATTAACATCAGGAAGTGCTGCTGCAACAGAGTTTACCATATCGGCATAAGCCTTTGCTGAACTGTCCGAGATTGTAAGAAGCTCCATTCCTGTATTTCCTACCACGGTTACGCCCTTGTAGGTTGTACCCTTTCCTGTGAGGCGGTATTCGTCGGTTATAACGGTGTCGATAAGCAAATCCCTTACATTCCTCGGTGTACCTATGATGTATATAGAATCTTCAGACATATTAGCAAACATTTCAAGGCTTATATATGTAAGGCCTCTGTATATAACAGGGGGGGTAGAAAGGGAAATTCGCTTGTCATCCGCCCAGAGTATGCCTTCCTCTGTTCCGAAAACAATGTAGTTCGTATGCTTTCCCCGTACCGCTACGGCAGAGTGACTGCTATCGTCCCAGCCCAGAGTAAAACCGCAAAGGGTTAGTACATCATCTGCAGGAATATATGTTTTTCCGTCAATAATCACAGGTACTCCGCTTATGGGGTGGTTAACCTCGTCGATGGTAGCTTCAGGCCTGTCAGCATAAAGCGTCATACTTATTTTATTATCGCCCAGTGATGTGAGAGGAATCAAGAGTATTGTAATTATAGTAATTATCGCTATTATATGTATATAGTATTTCTTTATCATATTAAACTCCATTTCTCATATATGGAACCTTTGTATCTTATACTATGATTATATACGACTAACCGACATTTTTCAACCCTTTTCTTTTAAAAAAAATATTTTTCGCAAATTGCTCAAAAAAGGCATATTATATATAAAGAAAGGAGGTAACTTATGTATAACAGAGATAAGGCGGTGGAATATGCAAAAAAATGGGCACTTGGGAGAAATCCCGTGTTCTACGACTATACACAAATCGGGGGAGATTGTACTAATTTTGCATCTCAGGTGCTTTATGCCGGTTACGGTGAAATGAATTATAAACCTGTTTACGGATGGTATTATATTGACGGTAACAGAAAAAGCCCGTCATGGACAGGGGTAAATGAGCTTTATAATTTTCTTACTTCAAACCGTGGTCGAGGACCTCGTGCGGCAGAGGTAGGCATTGACGGGTTAGAGCCTGGCGACCTTGTTCAGCTTGATTTTAACGGCGACGGGCGGTTTGACCATACACCTGTGATTATAGATGTAGGGGAGTATACTCCCGATACCGTGCTTCTTGCAGCACATACAAATGATTCCTTAAACAGACCTTTGTCGGATTATGACTATGCAGATGTCAGATTTTTGCATATTTTGTAGAATAAAAGGGAGGCTTGCGTGTTCGGGGCGGCAGTCTCCTTAAATATAAACAAAAATCAGAAAAAAGTGTTTTCAAAGGACAAGTTTTATGGTAAAATTTATATAGTATATTTTTAAGGAGCGTATTTCATGGAATATGTTATAACTTTTCTTGAAGGGATTATTTCTTTTATATCACCCTGTATGCTTCCGCTTCTGCCTGTATACATTTCCTATTTTGCAGGGGATGCCGCGAGGATGCACAGAACGGTTTTGAAAGCCCTGGCATTTGTTGCGGGGTTTACGGCAGTATTTTGTTTGCTTGGCGTTTTTGCAGGCACGGCAGGTGCATTGCTTACACGTTATAAAATGTGGGTTAATATAATATGCGGCGGAATTATTATACTATTCGGGCTTGGCTATCTTGATATTATACGTATACCCTTTATAAGAGGATTTAGCGGAAGCTATGAAGTAAACGGATTTTTCTCAGCATTTGTATTCGGAGTGGTATTTTCTGTAAGCCACACTCCCTGTGTGGGAGCATTTCTCGGCTCTGCACTTATGATGGCGTCCGCTTCGGGAACAGTTTTAAAAGGCGTGTTGCTTCTGCTTACCTATTCTCTTGGTATGGGCATACCGTTCCTTATTTCAGCGGTTATTATAGACAAGCTTACATCATTGTTTAACGCAGTGAAAAAGCATTACGTTGTAATCAAAACGGTTTGCGGCTCTTTCCTTATATTAGTAGGTTTTTTGATTATGTCAGGGCTTATGACCGATATTCTCGCATTTATAGAGGGGGGAGCGTGATTTTATGAAGCATAAAGGACTTATAGTAATTCTTATATTGTTGGTGATTATTATTGGAGCTGCAGTTTTCGGATACAATAAGCTGTTCCCAAAATTTGTGCCCGAGGTTGCCGAAAGTGAAACATCGCAAACAAAACCTCTTGAGGCTGCTCCTGATTTCACTGTAATCTCGACAAAAGGTGAAAGCATAAAGCTTTCGGATTATAAAGGAAAGCCTGTTGTTATAAACTTCTGGGCCACCTGGTGTCCGCCTTGTAAAGCGGAGCTGCCTTACTTTGAACAAATGTATAAAGAATACGGCGATACTGTGGAATTTATGATGGTTAACCTCACCGACGGTCAGGAAGAAACCCAAGAGGTCGTAAACACATTCATTGAAGATACGGGATATACATTTCCTGTCTACTTCGATACGGAGTATAGCGGAGCTATGGCATACGGCACTTATTCAATTCCCGTAACCGTTTTTGTAAACAGAGATGGAGAAATTGTATACAAAAAGGTTGGAATGATTCAGGAAGATATGCTCAAAGCTTTTATTGAGAGAATAGTAAAGTAAAAAAAGCCAAAAACAGTTGGCCCTCTCTAAGGGTATTTCACAAATCGTGAAAGGATTTATTTCAACTAAAAAAGCGCACTGAAATTTCAGTACGCTTTTTTTCATGGAGGAAAGGATGGGATTCGAACCCACGGATGCTTTCACATCACAGCATTTCCAATGCTGCGCCTTCAACCACTCGGCCACCTCTCCGAACACGAATAGTATTCTACCATATGAAAATTCTTTTGTCAAGGCTTTTTGCTGAATTTTTTGGTATATGTACGTGGATATCCAAATATGATGATTATGGGGAGGTGGGATTGTGTCCGATAAATTAAAATTCCGTTTTATAACAAAGACAACTTTAGTGCCTGCTATAATTTTGCTTGTTGCTGCCGTATGCGGAAGTATATCTGCAGGAAGAATTTCAGAGGAGCAGTGTGGTAACTTGTCGGGGTATCTTGTTAATTTTTTTGAAAATGTACCTGGGGTTGATAAGGGGATTGTTTACAGCGGACTTAAAAAGCAGATTGCTGTCTGGTTTTTCATTGCCGTTTCAGGCTGGGTACTTCCCGGATTTTTGATGAATGTTGCAACAGTTTGTGAACGGGGTTTTGTAATAGGTTATACATCGGCAGGATTTTTACGTGTTTATGGCTTGTCAGGGATAAAAGCCTGTGCGGCGCTGATTCCCGAAATGCTGCTTTATATACCTTTATTGACGTTTTTTTCGTCAATTTCACTAAAAATGTCATTTTTGAGTCATGAGAATAAAAAAAAATTTTTAGGCAAATATGTTTTGGCGGCTCTTTTTTTTCTGTCTGTATTTTGTGCTGTTTCTGTTTTTCAAAGTTTCTTAACCACAACATTTATGCAATGGATTTCTAAAACGATGTAATGTATATGTAACGGTTGTGTAGCAAAACAGAAAATTATCTGTTACAAAAAACCGTGTAAACTCTTCACAAAAAACTGATATGTGGTATAATATACTTGAGTGGGGTGCGCCCACGTTATCATTGTACAAAAAGGAGAACCATATATGACCTGTTGTGTTGAAGAATACATCACATATATGCAGGACGAAAAACATAAGTCAAAAAATACCGTCGAATCGTACAGACGTGACGTTACACAATACATTACATATCTTTCAAAGGTGAAAGTTACAGACGCACAAAGAGCAACCAAGCATGATGTTATTACATATCTTGCTGAGCTTAAGAAAAGCGGAAGAGCGCCTGCAAGCATATCACGCATGCTTACGTCACTTCGTTCGTTCTATGCATATCTGAGAATAAATAACGATGCAATAGCAGATCCTACGGTGAGCCTTGAAGCTCCCCATGTAGAAAAAAAGCTGCCTAAAATTCTTACATCAGAACAAATCAGCCTCCTTCTTGCAGCACCTGATTCAGGAGAAGCCAAGGGACGCAGAGATAAAGCTATGATAGAGCTTTTATATGCTACAGGTATACGTGTTTCAGAACTGATAGAGTTAACTCTTTCAGACGTGGAGCTTCGTATGCGATACATTAAGTGTAAATCAAGAATTATACCAATTGGCGAAAGAGCTGTTCAGGCGATTTCCGATTATGTAAATATTGCAAGACCAAAGCTTTTGAAGGGTAATGAAACCGAAAGGCTGTTTGTTAACTGTTCAGGCGGAAGCATTTCACGTCAGGGCTTTTGGAAGATTATAAAGCTTTACGGAGAAAAAGCGGGCATAGATGCTGAAATAACGCCTCATACACTTCGTCATTCATTTGCGGCACACCTTCTTGAAAACGGTGCCGATATGAGAGCAGTGCAAACCATGATGGGACATGCAGATATTTCATCAACACAGATTTATACAGGGCTTATAGATTCCCATATAAGGGAAGTATACGAAAAAGCCCATCCAAGAGCATAATATAAAGGAGAATGTGCACACATATTCTCCTTTTTTGTTGACAAAAATTGCAATTGATGCTAAAATACATTCCATCAGATTATCAGGAGTTATTATAATGAAATTTATAACAAATAAAGCTTTTTATATGTCTATATTAAAAATCGCACTTCCCATAGCGCTTCAGAACCTTATAACATTTTCTACAAGTATGATGGACACTTTAATGCTTGGTAAGGCTGACAGTACGGGAGTGTTTTTGTCCGCATCAGCTCTTGCAAATCAGCCGTTTTTTATACTTACTATTATGTGTTTCGGGCTTGCAGGCGCGGCGAGTGTGCTAACTGCTCAGTACTATGGTAAAGGTGATTTTGGGGCAATCAGAAAAATATTTTCTCTGGTGCTTCGCGTTGCAATCATTGTTGGCATAATTGCAGGCTCCGTTGTGCTTTTATTTCCTGAAAATATTATGGGGCTTTATACCAATGATGCCGAACTTATAACTACAGGTGCGAAATATCTTCGCATTATTGGATTTGCATATTTTATTTTCGCTCCCGGGAGTACAGTCCTATGCTCCTTCAGAAGCATTGAATCGGTAAAAATATCCGTTGTGGTGAATTCTGTTTCATTCTGCCTTAATGTGTTCTTGAACTGGGTACTTATATTCGGAAATTTCGGTGCACCGGCACTTGGCATTGAGGGTGCGGCAATTGCAACACTCATTGCTCGTATAAGTGAGTTTATAATAACTGTTGTGTATCTTTTCTTTATAGAAAAAAGGCTTAAGTTCAGAATTTCACACATCTTTTCAAAGTGCGGATACCTTGTGTCAGATTTGCTTCGCCACGGTACACCTGTGCTTGTAATTGAAGTTTTGTGGTCTTTGGGAATGTCCGTGCAGGCGGGTATCCTGGGGCATATTACATATTCCGCAGGTGACCCTGTTGCTGCAAATTCAATAATGAGTATAGTGCAGCAGCTCTCTACAATCTTCTTATTCGGTGTGGCAAATGCCGCAGGTGTAATGGTCGGAAAATCTATTGGTGAGGGAAATGTTGATTTTGTGAAAAAACAGGCATTTACCTTTAATGTTTTTGCTATTGTGTTAGGTGTGGCTGCGGCAGGGCTTATATTAATCCTGAAAAAACCTATGCTTTCATTTTATGATTTCCCCTATGAAACATTGGAGCTTGCGGGTGAGCTTATAGATGTTATGGCGGTTATAACGATTTTTGTATCATTTGCTGCAATTAATATTATGGGAGTTTTGCGTGGCGGGGGAGATACAACTTTCTGCCTTGTTTCAGAAACTGTTTGTATATGGTGTATTGCATTGCCTGCGGCATTTGTCGCATCGAAGCTTTGTTGGCAGGTACCGGTTGTGTTTGCTCTTATGAAAAGCGATGAGATAATCAAGGTTATAATCTGCCTGTTCAGATACAGGAATGATAGCTGGATTCACGTACTCACAAGATAACTAACATAATATAAGTTACATATATAAGTGATAAAAAATTTCATTCACAGGTTACAGTATTATTCATTTTTCATAAATGTAGTAAAAAAAATAAAAAAGTATTGACAAAATCTCTTAAAGTTAGTATAATTGTTTAGGTGTCTGATTGTAAACAGGACTTTAGTTTAGTCAGAGGTATAGTAGAAGCATATAAAATAGGAGGTGCAGGGACGTGAAAAGAACATTTCAGCCGAAAAAACGTCAAAGATCAAAAGAACACGGATTCAGAAAAAGAATGAGTACTTCTTCCGGTAGAAAGATTTTAGCTAGCAGAAGACAGAAGGGAAGAAAGAAGCTTTCAGCATAATGTCTGCTAGGTGTTGATGTTTGGGCAAGAAGTCGTCGTGCTTTTTGCCTTTTTGTGTATTCAGAGATTTATGAAAAAAGAAAACAGACTAAAGCTTAACAGGGACTTTCGGAGGCTCTATGCCAAAGGTAAGAACGTTGCCTGCGGATGTATAGCGGTTTATGCTGCAAAAACAAAGCGTGAAACCGTTCGTGCAGGACTTACCGTAGGAAAAGGCATTGGTAATGCGGTGAAGCGAAACCGCGCCAAGCGTCTTTTGCGGGTTGCTTTCGATTTGGCTTGTGTTAATGTGAAGGGCGGCTATGACCTTATAATAGTTGCCAGGAACAGAATTGACGGAAAAAACAGTTTGCAGGTTACTCACGACCTTAAGCGTGCATTTGATACGCTTGGACTTTATAGTGAGTGATTATTGACTTTTTATCCGCATATAATTCCGATATGAAAAAATTATTACTTAAATTGATTTTAATTTACAGACACCGTATTTCGCCTATGAAAGGCACATCATGCTGTCGGTTTATTCCAACATGCTCGGAATATGCCTATATCGCCGTGGAGCGATACGGAGCTTTAAAGGGAGGAGCAATGGCACTTTGGCGGCTTCTCAGATGCAATCCCTTGTGTAAGGGAGGGTATGATCCCGTTCCGGAGAATGACAGCGAATAGAGAGGATTTATATTATGTACGAATTTTTGATTAAAAGACCTCTTGGATTTATTATTGGGTTTATTTATGAGCTTGTGCAGAACTACGGCCTTGCAATTATACTTTTTACCATAGTGGTTAAGCTTATATTATTACCCCTCAATATTAAATCACAGAAAGCAATGAGAAAGCAGCAGAAAATTCAGCCTATCATTGCACAGCTTCAGGCAAAGTATGCAAACGATAAAGAAAAGCTTCAGCGAGAGATGATGAAGGTATATAAAGAAAACAATGTGAGTATGGCAGGCGGATGCCTTCCTATGCTTATACAGATGCCTATACTCATCGGTCTTTATCACGTAATTCAGCGACCTATCACATACATTGCCGGTGTAACCGACTGGAGCGAGGACAAGCTTCAGATTGTGGCTACTTTGAGAGATAAGATTGCGGAAACATTCCCCGCACTCCTTGGTGAATATGCAGGAGCAGAGCCTTCAAATATTATCAAGATGGGGCAGATAACTCTTTCAAAATGGTGTTCAGCGCTTGGCGAACAGCTTGACTGGGTGCTTAACTTCGATTTTCTTGGTCTTGACCTTTCTCAGAAGCCCTCAGCTGCAATATCACCTATTATGAACGGTGATTTCAGCAATCTCAGCATAGTGTTACTTATACTTATCCCTGTATTGGCAGTTCTCACAACATGGCTCAGTTCAAAGTATATGCAGGGCCAGAACAAATCAGCCAATAGTGCGGCAAACGAACAAGCACAGCAGATGACCAGCTCGATGAATATTATTATGCCTATTATGACAGGTTATTTTACATTCATTCTTCCCTCAGGTATGGGACTTTACTGGATAATCAGCAGTGTTATGCAGTTTGTTCAGCAGGTAGCACTCAATTATTACTTTGATAAGAAAGGTGACGATTTTGATGTCAAACTCCCCGAAAAAAATAACAAAAAGCGCAAAAAGCATTGAAGAAGCACTTACCCTCGCTCTTGAAGAGCTTGGCGTTTCTGAAAATGAAGTAAAATATACAGTATTGGAAGAAGCATCAAAGGGCTTTCTCGGCCTTGGTTCAAAAGACGCAGTAATCGAGGTAGAACTCCTTGGTGCAGCAGACAACGGAAATGTTGCAGAGAAGTTCCTTGCAGACGTTTTTGAGGCAATGGGTATGCAGGTTGAAATTACATCAACTGAGGATGAAGGCAACCTCAACATCCAGCTCGAAGGCTCGGATATGGGAATTGTAATAGGTAAAAGAGGCGATACTCTCGACAGCTTGCAGTATCTTACATCACTTGTTGCAAACAAAGGTAAATCAAGAGATGATTACACAAGAGTAACTATCGATACTGAAGGTTACAGACAGAAGAGAGAGGAATCTCTCAAGGCTCTTTCTGAAAGACTTGCAAATAAGGTTGCACGCACAGGTAAAAAGTATACACTTGAGCCTATGAACCCCTATGAAAGAAGAATTATTCATGCAAATCTTCAGTCAAATGAAGATGTGACAACATTCTCGGTTGGCGAAGAACCTTACCGTAAGGTAGTTATTGCTCCCAAGAATGAAAGACGCAGACCTTCCTACAGCAAGAAGCCTGCTCCCAAGAAAGAGTATAACTATCCTGTTGATGAGGATTTACCCACAACATATCCCGGCGGAGGACGTGTTGAAAAGGCTAAAGTAAGCAGCTTTGAGGAATACCTCGCAGAGCACGAAAACGACTAATATTAAATGGCGGATGCTTAGGCATTCGCCTTTTGCACTAAAAAATGCTATTTAAAGGAAGTATTATGATTAAGAAAAATGATAAGGTAACTCTTGAAATCGTAGATGTAACAAATGAAGGTATGGGCGTCGGACGTCACGACGGTCTGACTGTTTTTGTGCCATTTACGGCTAAGGGAGATGTTATTGAGGCCTTGATAGTCAAGGTGAAATCTGCATATGCATATGGTAAATGTCTTAATATCATCAGTTCATCCGAGAGCCGTAGAGTGCCTGAGTGTTCTGCGTACAAAAAGTGCGGTGGCTGTCAGCTTATGCATATTAATTATGATGCTCAGTGCGAAATCAAGAGAAAATTCGTATACGACGCCCTTGTCAGACTTGGAAATCAAAGCCCTGATACAGAAGTATCATTAATTCCTGCTCTCTGTGATATGGGATACCGCAATAAAATGGTATATCCTGTTGGTGCGGACAAGTCAGGCACTGTGGTTTGCGGGTTCTATGCACCGAGAAGCCACAGTATTATTCCTTTAAACGGATGTATGCTCGGTATGGGTGATGACGGTAAAATAATAAATGCAGTCCTTGAATATATGAACGAAAACAGGGTAAAACCTTATGATGAAGAAGCTCATAAGGGAGCGGTGCGCCGTATATTCATACGCCGTGGCAGATTTTCAGGGGAAACAATGGTTGTTGTATCTTCAAAAACCTCATCACTCCCCAATGAAAAAGCATTGGCAGATAAGATTATACAAGCCGATGGTTCTGTTGTAAGCATAATTCTTAACATAAACCCCGACAGAACAAACCTTGTTCTCGGTCCCAATAACCGAACAGTTTTCGGGAAATTATTTATTTCCGACACGCTTTGCGGATGCGAATACGAAATATCTCCAAACAGCTTTTTTCAGGTAAATCCCGAGCAAACGGAGAATTTGTATAATAAAGCCATAGAATATGCAGATATAAGCGACACCGACACAGTAATGGATATTTACTGCGGAATTGGAACAATCTCTCTTACTGCCGCGAAAAAAGCAAAAAAAGTAATCGGTGTTGAAATAGTAGACCGGGCAATTGCGGATGCAAAGAAAAATGCCAAAGCCAATGGTATTACAAATGCAGAATTCTATGCAGGAAGTGCAGAAAAAATCGTACCTCAGTTGATTCAAGGCGGCGAAAAACCCGATATAGTTATAATCGACCCGCCAAGAAAGGGAAGCGACGAAATCACTCTCAATACAATAATCTCTGCAAATCCCAAAAGAATAGTCTACGTATCCTGCAACCCCGCCACTTTAGCAAGAGATATAAAAATCCTAAATCAAGGCGGATATAAGCTTGACAAAGTAACTGCGGTTGATATGTTCCCGAATACAGTGCACGTCGAAGCAGTCGCACTGCTTCAATATGATAATTAATGCTATTAGTAAAATGATAGCTTCATTTACATAAAAAAACAAAATTTGACACTAGCATATAAATGTGATATAATTTTGATATCTGTAAAATTACTTACTTTGTAATAGGAGTGAAGGATATGGAAGCTGCAGATGCAATAAAGGGATTATCGTCAAAGCTTCAGTGTATTGATGAATCGGGTCTGAATGCATTTTTAGATGTATATATGATTTGCGAAAAAGCTTTGGAACTGTTTCTTATAAACAAAGGATATAAAGTCATAAGAGGTACAGTTTACAAATCAGGTCAGATGCCTCAAAAGGTGATGAGCTTTTGTGCAGGTCCTGACTCCCCTTTGCCTTCAGACATAAGTCATGAAATAAATATAATACGAAGTTTAAGAAACTCACTGGTACATTCATCCCGAATAGAAGAGTGTAAAGCAAGGGGAGTTGTATACAGTGCAAATATTGTAATTGATTTTGTTAAAGCTGTGCTCGGCGAATAGAAGGGCAATAGATACGCTTATGAGGAGAGGCGGTGATAGAGTGAATCCTATGCATTCGGTAAATATACAAACAAAATACGGTGAGAAAACAATATCTGTTTATTCCTGCAATATTTTGGATTTCCCCGAACAGACGGATATTCTTACTGTTTCAGCCTTTGTGGGCGGATATGCACCCACTCCCGGTACTATGTTCGAAGCACTTGACCTTGTGGGGATAGACGTAGAAGCTCTGGCAGATGTTCCGAAAATTGATTTGAGAGATACGTGCAACCTATGGCTTTCGCAAGAAATAAAGAGTTCTCCACTGCCTGTGGGGCATATTGCCTGTGTTGAAATGAGCCATGAGTGTGATACAGAACCTTGCAATCGTGAAAAAGAAATTCTGGCATTGATAAAGGCTTACTTTAAATTTCTTGGTTTGATTTCTTTAAGCGGAATAAAGGTCGAGTCGGTAGTAATGCCTCTTATAGGTGCGGGATGTCAGGGAATTTCACCTGAGATTACGATTATACCCATAATCAATGAATGTATCGAATTTTTAAAAACCAATGAAAATATAAAAAGGTTTAATTTTGTTGACTATAATCAGAGCAATGCATTTAAAATAGCAATGGCACTTGAAAATTCATATACGTTACATAAAGAGAAACTATCGTATAGTGGGCATCCTAATGATTCTGCCGATTTGGTTTTTATAAGCTATACAACAACAGATAAAAGCATTGCTGACAGTATCTGTGCAAAGCTTGAAGCATCGGGTAAAAGGGTCTGGTATGCTCCCAGAAATGTGAATGAAAATGACTACGCCACTTCCATAGTAAAGGCCATTGAAAGGTGCAGTCATTTCATAGTAATAATAAGTCATAACAGTATGCAGTCGGAGCACGTTTTAAACGAGGTGGATTTGGCATTTAAGGAGCTTTATCGAGGAATACGATACCATCCTCTCCGTATGGACGGCGAAGAACTGAGACCGGCATTTTTATATTATTTATCACGTCAGCATTGGATAGATGCACGCATTCCGCCCCGTGAAAAGCGAATAGAGGAATTTGTAGACAAAATTGTAAGCGGTGAATTCTGAAGCCGTCTTATTTGGATGAAATTTTGCTTTTTTACATAACATACTTTTGAAATACCACCGAAAGGATTAATATAGATGAACAAACTGAAATCTTTGCTTACATTTGATGAGAAAAACAGAATAATCGGTATTATACTTGCGGCAGTTGCATTAGTTGCAGGCTGGTGGCGGATTAACTGGTATACAGGAATTATATTTGCTATTCTGTTTGTGGGAGTTGGTTGTTTTAAGCTAAAAAAACTCCCGAGAATTGCACGCTTTATGCTTAACTATGTGTGGAGCATAGCTTTGGTGTCCATAACATTTTGCATTACTGTTAGTATGCTTTGTTCGGGAAATCTCCATCAGGTAGGTCCGTATAAAACCTTTCTCAATCTTCTTTGCGTGTATATGCTTGTAAATGTTGTTTTTGCCTTTACTGCAAGATGGAAGCTTTCAAATGTGGTAACAACCTTTGCTCTTGCATTCTTGTGTATGGCAAACGGATTTATATATCAGTTCCGTGGTAAAGAACTCGGACCAATGGATTTTGCATCCATCGGCACGGCTTTTAATGTTGCAGGCCAGTATGAACTTAATTTAACATCGGGAATGGTATTTTCATGGCTTTTGTGGGGCATTGCGGCTTTTGCGCATACGTTTATTCCAAAGCTTCCAAAGCTCCCGAATAAGAGAGCGCGTCTTACATCACTTACTTTGGCTATCGTATATTTTATGATAATCTGGGTAGGAACAATAAATGTACCTATAAAAATGTGGGAAACTCAGGGTACTGAAAAGAACGGCTACTTCCTTAACTTTTTTATGGGCGTGAGAGATTCGTTTATCAATGAGCCTGACAATTACGGACCCCATACCATACAGGTTTATGAAAACGAATACGAGCCTGTGAATATAAAATCTGAGGACCTTCCCAATATTATAATTATTATGGATGAATCCTTTGCAGATTTCCGTGTAATCGGAAATAAAGAAATAACCTCAAATATTCCCATAACCCCCTTTATGGATTCACTTCGTGAGAACACAATAAGAGGCTATGCTCTGGCCTCAGTATACGGAGCTAATACTGCCAACTCTGAATTTGAAGTGCTGACAGGTCATTCCATGGCGTTTCTCCCCGAAAACTCAGTGCCCTATCAGCAGCATATAGGCGGGGAAATATATACTCTCGCATGGCTTCTTAATTATTACGGATATAAAAGCATAGCAACTCACCCTTACTATGCAGACGGATGGTCAAGGGATACACTGTATCCTAAAATGGGATTTTCCGAAAGTACTTTTATAGATAGCTATCCCGGCTTTAACATGCTTCGTAAATATGTAAGCGACCGCGAAATGTTTGAGTATGTAATGAATAAGTTCCAAACCAAAGAAAAGGACAAACCCATGTTTCTCTTTGGCGTAACAATGCAAAACCACGGCGGATACACCTATGAAGGTGAAAACTATATTCAAACCGTAGAGCTTGAAGGTTACAGCCGTGAATACCCAAAAGCCGAACAGTATTTTTCTGTTATAAAGGAAACGGACTCGGCAGTGGAGTATCTCCTTACGGAGCTTGAGAACTATCCCGAAGATACTATCGTTTTGTTCTTTGGCGACCATTTCCCGAAAATAGAAACTGAGTTTTATGACGAGCTTCACGGCGGCCCCTTTGAAACACTCGACCAACAGATGTTGAAATATAAGGTTCCATTCTTCATATGGGCAAATTATGACATACCTGAGGATACGGTGGAGTGTACAAGTCTAAACTTCCTATCAAGCAGATTGCTTGAAGTTGCAGGCATTGAAATGCCGTCATACCATAGCTTTTTATCATCACTTGAAAGAGTTATTCCTGCTATGAATGCTATGGGTTATTATTCAATTTCAAAAAACGGATTTGCAAAATACAGCGAAGCAACAGGTATAGAAGCAGAGTGGATAAACCGATACGAGAATCTTCAGTATAACGATTTGTTTGATGAAGAAAACAGAAGTAATGAGTTTTACGGAAAATATATAGGTTGGGACAAAACACCAAACCTTGGCGCCCCCAATATATGGACGCAGCTAGTGCCGGAAGGCTTCCCTGAATAAGAAACAAAAAAATCCTCGTCAGAGGATTTTTTTGTTTCTCTTACTTGCAAGTATCTTTGAGTTCTCTTGCACTTTTTTCTTTGTTAGCGGATATCCGAAAGTGAGTATAAGTCCCACTGCAAGGTAGCATATTGCAGGCGTTAAGGTTGCAACGGAGTATATTTTTTCAACCACCTCTGTTGCCTGCACTACTGTTTCTCCGGCTACTGCTGTTTTATAGCCCACAATTTCAAGCGCCCAAGCGCCAAGTCCACCTGCTAAAGCCTGTCCGATTTTACGGGCGAAAGAATAAAATGCATATATTGTTCCGTCATCACGTGTTCCGGTTTGTACTTCGCGGTTGTCAATTATATCAGTTATAAACGCCCAGATCATAAGGTTGAATGTTCCTGTTCCCAGATTGCCGAGAGCTACAAATATGCAGAAAATCCAGGGGCTTGTTATTCTCGAAAAATGAACAAAGAAGTAAACTGCCGAAGCAAAAAGAAGAGCGATTGAAGAAGCTTCCTTTTTGCCTACATTTTTTATAATTGTTTTCGTAAACGGGGCAAGTATAAGTGTTGCGGCAGTGTTCAGAAAACCTGCCACAGACATAGCGGTGTTGTTTTTGAAATAGTCCATAAACAAATATATGTTAAGGGACTGGGCGAGGAGCATAGATAGTAGAAGTATCACAGCTGCTGCTATAATGCACAAAAGGCTCCTTGACGAAAAAACGCTTCCTAATGTGCTTCGTATACTGGTTTTTTCCCGTTGCTTGTTTTCAATAACAATACGTTCATGGCACAGACTGTAGCATAGTCTGTAACAGATAAATGCAAGGATTGCAAAGGATATAGCAATAAACTGAAATCTATAGGGAAGTATAATTTGATTTCCTGCAGCATCATATTTGTAAACTATAAGGGGTACGGTAACACTTATTGTGGCTCCTGCCAAAGCCGCACCAACACTTCTGAATGTGGAGAGCTGACCTCGCTCACCGGGGTCGCCTGTTATTGCAGATGCCATTGACCCGTAGGGGATGTTGATTGAAGTGTAGAATATACTGCCCCATAGAATATAAGTTATAAATATATATGCAATCCTGTATGGCATAGGTAGGGAGGCAACTTGCGGTACAAACAGAAGAAATCCTGCAATACACACGGGGATTGACATTACCTTTATCCATGGTTTGAATTTTCCGTTTTTACGGGCGGGTGTGATATCCACAATTCGTCCCATAGCAATGTCTGTAAAAGCATCAATAACTCTAGCCGTAACAAACAGAGTTCCCACAACCCCCGGTGCAATGCCCAAAACGTTGGTATAAAAAACCATTAGAAAAGAGCTTGCAAAGATGAAGAAAAAATCATTTGCAAGGTCTCCCAGCATATAACCCAGTTTGTCGCGGAGTCCGAAATTATTTTCCATTTCTTCATTTCCTTTCTTTAAAGTTCAGGGGAAGCTCCAGCCATCGATCTTTTATATAATAGGCGGCAAGCTTTGGCTGACGGTCACGTGTAAAAATTCCTTTTTTGTTACCGTCGGCACGCATAATGCCCTCAGTTGTCTGAAAGTCTGCAAAGTTCCAGATTTGTTCGCCTTTAACAAAGTCGTAGCTGTCAAAAACCTCGAACTGCATTTTAAGATATTCCTGTTGATATTCTTCACTCCACATAACGCTTGGAAGCTTATGCATACCGCTTAGTGTGTCTGCGCCGAACTCTGAAAAAATGAAAGGCTTGTCAAGCTTCTTAGCCTGCCATTTATCCATTTCAGAAACAAATGCTTTTCTTGCATCTTCAATCTCAAAGCCCCCTTGCATATACCATCCGTAATAACGGTTAAGGCAAAGAAAATCAGCGACATTGTAGCAAGTGCAGGTGTCGGGAAGTGACAGGGCAATAAGAGCAAAGGTTTTAGGACGTTTTTGAGGGTCCAGTGTTCCTGCATAATCAAATATTTCTTTAAAGTACGGAACTGCAGCATCGTTTGTGGTTTCAGGCTCGTTCATAAGGCTCCAGGCAATAACCGAGGCACGGTTTTTATCTCTTTGAATAAGCTCTTTTATTGCATCCTTGTGTACCTGCATGGTTTTTGTATGCACATCCTCGTGAGTAAAAAATCCGGTAGAGGCCTTGGTTGAAGCGTCCATAAAGTTCATAAGGCTTTCAAAAAAACCAACTGCCGCAACCTCATCAATTACCAGAAATCCCTCACGGTCTGCTAATTTCATTATTTCTTCGCTGTATGGATAGTGTGCAGTTCTGAAGGAATTTGCACCGCACCATTTCATAAGTTCAAAATCTCTCTTGATTGCCGCAGGATTATATCCTCTTCCGTAAAGGGATGAGTCCTCGTGCTTTCCGAAGCCTTTAAGGTAAACGGGTTTGTTGTTTATCAGTATTTGGCTGCCTTCAATCTTAACAGTCCTGATTCCTATCTGTTCATAGTATTCGTCAATTACGGTGTCACCATTTTTGATTTTAATTTCAAAGGTGTAAAGATAAGCGTCACGGACATTCCATAGTCGAACATCCTTAATTCGAATTTCTCCCGCTTTCCCTGTTGTGTGTGCCACAAGCTCCCGTTCTTCGTTGTACACATTTATTTCCACATCACTGTCACCTGTAGTATCAACAATATATGATGTTACGGAATCGCTCCCTGAAATAGTGTGAACAACAGAAAAATCTGTTATTGCTTCCCTTGGAACGGCAACAAGGCGTACCGGTCGTATAATTCCCGAGTAATTGAAAAAGTCAAAGTAGGGCTTGCAGATTTTCTTCCCGTTTGATAGTGTTCTTGTTTCACCTGCAGGCAATGACTGTCGACTAAGCTCATTGTTAACCTTTACCGTCACAGTATTTTCTTCGTTCCATCGTGCAACATCATTTATTTCCACGGTGAAGGGCATAAATCCGCCCTCGTGTTCGCCTACTCTTGTGCCGTTTACAAATACAATTGCTCTGTGAGTTACCCCGTCAAATCTGAGGAACACATCCTTATCCTTAAGCTCTGAGGGGATTACTATTTTTGTTTCATACCAGAAATCACCTGTATATTCTCTTTCAGCCTTGTCTGTGAAATAATCATTAAAGCTTGAGGGGACCACCATTTTATCGCATTTTCCAAGGCTCTTGTGCCAACCCATTTCTTCACCTTTGCCATTGGGGTCGAATTTAAAGTTCCACATGCCGCACATATCGTAAAAACGTCTTGTAGCGGTTATTTCGGGATATAACATTGATTTTTTCATATTATTCTCCAATCTGCCTGTTATTGTATTGTTTTGACCTTAGTTTATACATACTTAACCTAATAAATACAAAAATCAGAACATTTTTTCAAATAATCAATTTTTCAAAAGTTAATAGACAACATTCATAATAGATATTTTTTTCAAAATAGCATATAATATGTTTAAAATACTGATAAAGGGTGATAATTTTGGAAATGACATTACGTTGGTACGGTTCAAAATTCGATACCGTAACATTAGAGCAGATAAGACAAATTCCCGGAGTTAAAGGAGTAATCACAACTCTTTACGATACAACTCCCGGCGAAGTATGGACGCGTGAGGCAATTGCCGCACTCAAAAAAGAGGTTGCGGATGCAGGACTTCACATAAGCGGTATAGAAAGCGTGAATGTTCACGATGCAATCAAGGTGGGTATGCCTGACCGCGATATGTATATAGATAACTATATTGAGTCCCTGGAAAACCTGGGCAAAGAGGATATTCATCTCGTTTGCTATAACTTTATGCCTGTTTTTGACTGGACAAGAACTGAGCTTGCAAGAAAACGCGAGGATGGCTCCACTGTTCTTGCATATAATCAGGCAACAGTTGATGCAATGGACCCGGAAAAAATGTTTGCGTCAATTGAATCAGACATGAACGGTACCGTAATGCCGGGCTGGGAGCCTGAGCGTATGGAAAAGGTAAAAGAGCTTTTTGAAATGTACAAGGATATAGATGATGAAAAGCTTTTTGAAAACCTTAAATATTTCCTCGAAAGAATTATGCCTGTGTGCAATAAGTACGACATAAAAATGGCAATCCATCCCGACGACCCGGCGTGGAGTGTTTTCGGACTTCCCAGGATTATTATAAATAAAGAAAACATCCACCGTATGATAAAAATGGTGGATGATCCCCATAACGGCGTAACATTCTGTTCAGGTTCATACGGAACAAATCTTGAAAATGATTTACCTGAAATGATTTGCTCGCTTAAGGGAAGAATTCATTTCGCTCATGTTCGTAATCTTAAATTCAATTCTCCCACCGATTTTGAAGAGGCGGCACACCTTTCATCAGACGGCACATTTGATATGTACGAAATAATGAAAGCACTTTACGATATAGGCTTTGAAGGCCCCATCCGTCCCGACCACGGCAGAATGATATGGGACGAAGTTGCAATGCCTGGATACGGACTTTACGACAGAGCTCTCGGTGCCACATACCTCAATGGATTGTGGGAAGCGATAGAAAAAAGCTCAAAGTGAGAAAGGAACATATATAATGAAGTTATCCGAAGCAGGACTTAAAAATAAAGATCAGTGGATAAGTGCAGGATATGCACTGCCCACTTTTGACAGGACTAAGGCAATTTCCGCAACAAAGGAAAATCCTGTGTGGGTTCATTTTGGTATAGGAAATATTTTCCGTGCATTTCAGTGCAATGTTGCAGATATTCTTCTTAACGAAGGTGTTATGGACAGAGGTATAACCGCAGTTGAAGGCTACGACTGTGAAATAGTCGATAAGGTGTGCGAAGCGTATGATAATTATAATATACTTGTAACTCTTAAAGCAGACGGCAATGTAGAAAAAAAGGTAATCGGAAGTGTTATGGAGGCACTTGTACTTGATACAGACAATGTACCTCATTTTAACCGCCTTAAAGAAATTTTCACATCCCCATCGCTTCAGCTTGCATCCTTTACAATAACAGAAAAAGGATATAGTATTTCAAATCCTGCCGGTGAGCTTTACCCCGCAGTTTCATCCGATGTGGAAAACGGTCCCGAAAAGCCACAGAGTTATATAGGCAAAGTTACCGCTCTGTTATATCAGCGTTACCTTGCAGGAAAATATCCCGTGGCAATGGTTAGTATGGACAACTGTTCTCATAACGGTGATAAGCTCTATACTGCCGTTTCTGCTTTTGCTGAGGCATGGGCGGCGGGAGGTAAGGCGGATAAGGGATTTGTTGACTATATAAGTGACAAATCAAAGGTTTCATTCCCATGGACTATGATCGATAAAATAACACCTCGTCCGGATAATGCAGTGCTTGAAATTCTGGAGGCTGACGGAGTTGAGGACCAGACTCCTTTTATAACAGAGAAGAACACATATATTGCACCTTTTGTAAATGCCGAGGAATGTGAATACCTTGTAATAGAAGACAGCTTTCCCAACGGACGTCCTCCTCTTGAAAAAGGCGGTGTGATTTTTACTGATAAAGAAACTGTTGATAAGGTAGAAAAAATGAAGGTTTGCACCTGCCTTAATCCTCTTCATACTGCTCTTGCAGTGTTCGGATGCCTTTTGGGATACGAGCTTATTTCAGAAGAAATGAAAAACCCCGTACTCAAAAAAATGGTTGAAGTAATAGGCTACACAGAAGGTTTGCCTGTTGTTGTAAACCCGGGAATTATTGAGCCTCGTAAGTTTATCGACGAAGTAGTAAATCTCAGAATACCCAATCCTTTTATGCCTGATACACCGCAAAGAATTGCAACAGATACTTCTCAGAAACTTGCCATCCGCTTTGGTGAAACAATAAAAGCGTATATGGCGTCTGAAAAGCTTTCAGTGTCGGAGCTTAAAGTGATACCCTTGGTATTTGCAGGATGGCTCAGATATTTAATGGCGATTGATGATAGTGGAAAACCATTCGAGCTTAGCCCTGACCCCTTGCTTGATGAGGTAACGCCCTATGTTAATGATATAAAGTTTGGAGATAGTGTAACATCGGAAAATTTTGAAGGGCTTTACAAAAATCCGAGAATTTTTGGTGTAGACTTGTTTGAGGCAGGGCTTTCAGAGCTTGTAACAGGGTACTTTAACGAAATGATAAAAGGCGAAGGTGCAGTGCTGGAAACCTTGAAAAAGTATGTATAATTGCAGTGGCGGAGTTTGATAACTCCGCTATTGACTTATAGGTTTAAATGTGGTAGTATTAGAAAAAAACACGGGAGATTTTGAATGAGAAAACGATATTTATGGGTATGTATATATATATTGTTAACTACGTTTATTTTTACACGTTCACTTCATACCGCTGAAGTGTCTACTGATGAGAGCCGTTTTTTGGTGCAGTTTGTTGAAAGGATAATAAGGTTGTTTTATAATCCGACCTCGGTTGATATTACAGGTATTGTAACCGTTGTTGTAAGAAAGGCAGCTCACGTTGTAGAATTTGGGGCGTTGTCCTGTGCTGCGTGCAGGATGGTTTATGCTTTTGAAAAAAAACTCAGGGATTTTATTGGCTGGGTGTTATTCTCAGGTCTTTTGACTGCTTGCATAGATGAAGCAATTCAGCTTACTTCGCCCGGAAGAGCAGGGCTTATAAGTGATGTATTTATAGATTTTGGCGGAACAATCCTCGGTATTTGTTTTACACTTGCATTGATTTTTATAAACTCAAAATTAAGGAAAAAAGCTTAATAAAACATTTCGCCACCGAATACAATTATATACGGGAGGCGAGATAAATGGTTAAGGTGTGCAGGGGAGTATATATAAATCCTCTTACAATAGTCTTTTTTATTGTGTGCTATATGGGAGGTAAAACGGGATATTTTTTAATATCCTATATTTCGATGATAATTCATGAACTGGCACATCTTGCTGCGGCTTGGTTTATAGGTCTGAAACCTTTAAGGGTTTCGCTTCACCCTTTTGGTGTAAATCTAAAGCTTAAAAGTAATATAGTCTGTTCTGTTTCGGAGAGTATAATTCTGTATCTTTCAGGGCCTTGCCTCAATATGTTTCTTGCTCTTTTATTTATTACCCTGTTCAAAGGCAGGGGGCTATGGGGCTATGGGTTTGCAGTAAATATAATGCTTTGCTTTGTTAATCTCCTGCCCGTATATCCTTTAGACGGAGGCAGTATAGCAAAACGTGTACTTTCAAACTTCTTTTCTGAGCTTGTCGTAAATAGAATGATGAAAGTAATTTCTGCAATTTTGTCTTTGACAGTGCTTGGCTTCGGAATTTATTTTGTAAGGCTTACGGAATTTAATTACTCCGTTGTTTTTATAAGTGCACTGCTCTTTGCAAATATTTTTACTGTAAGCGAAAAATATTCTGAAACAGCAGTCAGAAATCTGATTTTCCAAAAACAGATTTCTGTAAATAAAGACGGAAAGCCTGTAAGGCTTTATGTGTCGGACGGAGAATTTGTTGCAGGTAATTACATTAAATATGTACGCCCCGGGGTGGTTACCTGTGTTGCTGTACTGGGCGAGGGCGGAGAAGTAAAAAGGATTGTTTCGGAAAAAGAAATACTGAAAATGATATAAACGGAGAAAAATAATGAAAGAGATTAACTTCTGAAAAACAATATCTGCTATCATAAATTATAATTAAAAATAATTTTTCTGAAACAAAGTAAAATAAGCCCGTCTGAAATAATCAGTCGGGCTTATTTATCGTCATCTGACTTTTGCAATTGTTATACTGTTTTCTCCTAATGCGGAAGTAATTTCATACAAGCGTCTGAACATATTATCTTTATCCCCATTTTTTGCAAACGACATATTTCCAATAATAACTCCTTCACCGAATTCAGAAAAAGATACAATGGCTGAATATTCGCCTTCGTACTCTAAATATAACGCAAAATTGCCTTTGAAACCCTTTGGCATAATATATCCTCTGTTGTTGGTGAGAATAGTGAGAGCAGCAAGATTTTCAGAGCCGTAAGAGCTATTTATAAGACCTGCAAGTGTTGAGAAGTTGTATCGTTTATAAATCTTTGACATTTTCTCTAAATCAACGCTTTCAGCATCTTCATCCGCTAATGCTTTAATATTCGCTATTATTTGGTCTTTGTCTGCGGTAAGGCAGAATATATTAGTTGGCTTGTTAAAGTCAATCTCCCCAATAGTTAAAATTCTATTTGTCATTTCGTCATCAATAGTATATAAACTTATAAAATCTTTATCTGCCGCAAGTTTACCTGATTCAGATATAAGCTTAATCGCTTCATTTATATAAAAATCATCAATTTCGACTGTGTTTTTCCTTGCGTTTGCGCAGAAATCGTTATAACCGCTTTCTGTTGTTCCGCCAATATATATGGCAGTTGGCCCATCTGCTCCGCCAATAATTCCAACGCTTGCTTGGTTGTTCCCATCCTGTAATTTAGCTTTTTCATACACTCTTATAAGTGTAGCAACAGCTTGTTCTATTGTATATGTATCTTTTGGAGCAAACATGTTATTACCCACACCATTCATAACTCCCAAATTGCTTATTGTCTGAATGGAATCTGTTGCCCAGGGGGATATTTCGTTTATATCGTTATATTCAAACCACATTTCCGTTACAGGCATAGGTGCAATTTTATTTACCATTCTTATTATAATAGTTGCAGCTTCTTCGCGGGTGAGAAAGTCTTCGGGTGCAAATGTAATGCGGTTAATCATAACAGATGAGGTTTTGTCGTCAGGTGTAACAAGTTCTTCATTCTTTCCTCGTATAATTCCACTGCGAACTAACTCATATACCGCTTCATTTTCAGTATCAACAATAATTGTATTTCCCATAACCTCGGAACTATTTTCGGCCGCAGGGAAAAGCCTCATAAGATTATATGTAAGCTCGCAAAAATCCTCACGAGTGATTGCTCCAGGGTAATTATAATTTCCCCCGTAGTTCACAATATTTAATTCCAGGGCTTTTTTTATGCTCTCAATTGCCCAATCACTGCAAGGGATTGATGTCGCAGAAGTTTTGGGGTTTTCATCATCTGTCTTTGCGGCAGGGTCGCCACCGCCTATAATTGCACTGTATTCAATATTTAATTCATTTTCGTCTAATGGTTTATTAAGCTCATATTTTTCTATAAGCTTCGTTACTGTTCTGTCGTTTGATAAATCTCTCAATGCATTGTCAATCATTATATAGAGGGCTTCATCATCTGTAGGTGCGGTTATGGATTTATATGGAGAATTTTTCAGTCCATCCCTGAAAACGATAGCGTATTGTTCACCGAAGCGGACGGACTTTTCTCCGTTTTCAAAAGTGATATTTTGAGTTTGCAGATATTCTCTTGAAAAATCAATTATGCTGTCCCTTTCTTCCGTAACCGTAATGGCAGAGATTGCACAATCAATTCTTCCGCTGAGTATGGCAGGAAAGAGTGAGTCAAAAGGTATATCCACGTATTCAATTTCGTGGCCGATTCTTTCACCGATACAGTTCATAAGTTCAATGTCAAAGCCTGTAAGCTCGCCGTTTTCGTAATACTCAAAGGGTGCGAATTCAGCATTAATACCAACCTTGACAATTCTTTTTGCATCTAGCGTCTCTGACGCTAAACATGATGCTTGTATTGATATTAACATTATGATTGATAAGATAACAGATAATAATTTTTTCATTGGTATTGACCTCCTTTTAATAAGTGACGTTGCTCTCAGGCAGCAAACAGAATAAACCCGATTGTGTTAGTGGCGAAATTTGCAAACATATGAATGAGCCAGGATAGGTATATGTTCTCGTTTTTCTCGTCAAACCTGTTGAAAATCATACCCCCTGCAAATAGCCCGAGGAGTGATATAATAATTACAGGTATGCCAAACCATCCAATCATCATTGCTATGTGATATAATGCAAATAATAAACTGCTGAATATATAGGCAAATTTTCGTGAGGTGTATTTTTTCAGTGTTATAAATGAAAATCCACGGAAAAAGAATTCCTCAAGCAGGGAATTTACAAAGGATATGTAAATGGCAACCCAAACAAAATTTGACTGGTTAACTCCGGTTGTTTCATTAAGGCTCTTTGTAAGTGCCGAAAAATCAAATATGTTCCTGAATGTGAAGTATGCACTGATTATAATTAAATAAACACCCAGGCCCAGAGCCAAAGCAATCAAAAATCCTTTTTTGTCGGGCTTTAAAAGCCTCTTGATATTTATTTCTTTATTGAATAAACCATAGATTAATGGTATAAGTAAGAACGTTATTATTTTAATTCCTGATTTAATTGCATATCCGGGCTGAATGACTGCATCAACTATCCCCATAATAATACAAGCTATAATAACCAATAAAGGAATTTGAACTTTTTTCATTTGAGTCACCACCGCATTAAGTTTGATTGTATTCATGTTATATTATATCATATAAAAAGCATATTTGCAATAAAAAATATTTGCACATAAACAAAAACAGGAAAACTCGTTTAAGAGTTTTCCTTATATAATAAGTTTTTAAAAGACTCTCCTTGCACCTACAAATTCTCTTTGTCTGTATGGAGTATTAAAATCGGAAAGCTTGACCACATCTCCCGTTTGGGGCGCGTGTATCATTTTACCGTTACCCGCATAAATGCTAACGTGATGAATTCTGCCGTTTTTTGCAAAAAACAACAAATCTCCTGGGAGTAAATCGTTTTTGTTTACGGCTTTTCCGTTATTGAATTGTGAAGCGGCAGTTCGGTTTACAGAAATCCCCACACTCTTACAAACATACTGTACGAGTCCCGAACAGTCAAAGCCTGCAGGTGAAGTTCCGCCGTAAACATATTTTACTCCCAAATATTTTTTAGCGCAGTTAACCACTTCTTGTCCTTTGTTTGCATTTGATGTGACAATAGCCGAGGGGGCAGATGTGGGTACTTGTGCTTTTTGTTTAAAAGCTTCTGCAGCTTTTTCAGCTTCTTCTTTGTTTTCTGTAGTTTGTTTCTTTAATATATAACCGCTTTTTTTATCCTTATATAATATCCTGTACCAATCTTCCGTGGATTCAAGTATATTAATTTGTTCAGCGTCCGTTATATAATCTGTACATGTTGAAGTATCAGATGGGTATTTATAAACAGGTACTTTATGAATGTTCAGCAGTACATAGCTTTTTTTGAGAGTACTCTTTTCGTTTATTAAGCTTACGGGAGCTTCAAATATGAATGTTTCTTTGCTGCTTTGATAAATGCTTTTAACAGGCAGAGTGTCTTTTTTGTCAGAAATAGCTTTTGTTTCATAATATATAGTTGAGCTGAGAATTGAAACAGAAAGCATTGATATAAGTATATGTTTTGTTTTAATCATAAACATTAACCTCCATCAGTGGTTATTAAAATTATATGAAGTTTCTCGCAGTTAAGAACTAAATATTTAAAATTCATTAAGTTATTTGATAAATAACTGTAATGAATACTTGAATTATCAAGAAAAAGATGTATAAAAGATTAAATATTGGAAAATATATAACCGTCAGCATACTGTTAATATGTCAAATTGCATAGGTATTTATGCCGCAAATTGCATTTTAATGATAATATACAACATAAATTAGTTTTTTAGAGTAAAAAAACAATTTTTTTCAAGAAAAGTGTTGACAAAGCTCTAATGTTGTGTTAGAATAACAAAGCTGTCGCAATGAGAGCAGTTGTACATTGAAAAATAAACAGTGCGAAACTTGTCGGAAAATTTGAGTTAGGGTAGCTCTGAAATATGTCGTGCTGATATCACAAAGTATTTTTTGTAAGGCTCTGCAAAAAACGCAGGGAATACGTTTGTATTGCCGAGTATTCTTGGTAGAGTATTACGGAAAAGACGAAGTGAGATTAGTGCGGGAGATTGAAAGAGATGCCCAATCATGACAGTATTCGGAATAACGAAAACAAATGTCAGAGTTAGTAAATGAGCTAACAAACATCGTAAGAGTGTTTGAAACTCCATTTTGGGCTTTTGAACACCTTAAAACGATTTTTAAATCGTTTTAGCAGATTGTACGAGATAAATTTTCATTTTACAAGGAAGTGAGCGCAAGCAATACTTTGTGTATTGCGAGCATCGCTGACGTAGTAAAATTGAAATTTAGCTGTAC
>JAZRQO010000020.1:0-1896 GCA_045649825.1 Clostridia bacterium | reverse complement strand
AAGGGAAAAACACTATCCTCAATCTATATTATTGTAAAATTTTATGAAAAGAAGGATTTGGTATGAAAATTAAAAATGCAACACAAAAAATCGCTGTTGCTGCATTGCTTGCAGCACTTACCTGTGTAGCAACGATGGTTATAAAAATACCGTCACCTATGAAAGGCTATTTGAACTTAGGCGATTGTATTGTACTTACTGCAGGATGGATGCTTTCTCCCTTATATGGATTTCTCGCGGCAGGATTAGGTTCAGCACTTGCTGACCTGTTTTCAGGATATGCTGTATATGCACCTGCTACTTTCTTAATTAAAGGACTTATGGCATTGGTTGCCTGGTTTGTATATAAAATACTTTGCAAGAAAATATACAGTCCTGTTTCACGGATAATAAGCGGCATTCTTGCTGAGATAATAATGATTTCGGGATATTATATTTTCGAAGGCTTTATGTACGGATTTTCAGAATCGCTTGTAAATGTACCGGCAAATGCTGTTCAAGGAATTGCAGGTCTTGTTCTTGGATTTGTTCTGATTAAAATACTTAAAAAAACTAGAATTAACTTTCAATAAATTCTTACTTATTAAATTATAATATCGAGATTGAGTATTGTTTTTTATTGATACATCAATAAAATGAAAGTATAATTTTAATGCAACAAACATAAATATATTGAAATACAGAAAAAAAGCAGTGGGAATTCGCTCTCACTGCTGTTTTGTTTTACACGGATTTTACAAAAAATTGATTACAGATTTTACATAACGAATATAGAATACAAGTGTAGTTCGGAAAAAACTGCAAAAAAACTCAAAGGAGTACAAATAAAATGAAGAAAATTTTTAGTTTATTCGCATTAACAGTTTTGCTTACAGCTATTTTTGCAGGCTGTGGAAGCAACAATAAGGCAAACGTAACCACAGACGGCTCAACATCAATGAACAAGGTTATTGGTGCTTTGGCAGAAGCTTTTTACGAAGACAGCGGTATCAATGTAACTTATAATGCAACCGGTTCCGGTGCAGGCATTCAGGCTGTTCAGGAAGGAAGATGCGACATCGGACTTTCAAGCCGTAATCTTAAAGATGAAGAAAAAGAAAGCGGTCTTGAAGCAACTGTTATTGCTTATGACGGTATTGCAATTATCGTAAACCCTCAAAACCCTGTAAATGATTTTGATCTGGAAACAATTGCAAAAATTTATACAGGCGAGATTACCAACTGGAAAGAAGTTGGCGGCAATGATGCTGAAATTGTTCTTATTGGTCGTGAAGCAGGAAGCGGTACAAGAGACGGATTTGAATCAATTACCGATACAAAAGATAAATGCAATTATCGTCAGGAACTCACTTCAACAGGTGATGTTATCACAACGGTTGCAAGCAATCCAAATGCAGTAGGCTATGCTTCTCTTGCATCTGTTAAAAACACTGTTAAAGCACTTACTGTTAATGGTATAACAGCAAGTGAAGAAACAATCAAAAACGGAAGTTATGTTGTACAGCGTCCCTTTGTTCTTGTAACACGAAAAGATAATGCTCTTTCAGAAAGTGCTCAAAAATTCTTTAATTACATCACTTCCGAAGCAGCAAACGAAATAATCAGTGCAGCAGGTGTTGTTCCTGCTAACTAAGAAATTCGGGCGACGGTGCTGATGTGCCGCCGCCGATTTTTATTGAGGTTTTATATGAATAAAAAAAGATTGTTTGAGAATATCATACACGGAATTTTTCTGATACTCGGTCTTATTACTGTTGGATGTGTTTTGTTAATTACAGTGTACCTTATTATATCGGGCTTACCTGCAATAAAAGAAATAGGTTTAATTGATTTTTTATTTGGAAAAGAATGGGCATCAACAGCTAAAGAACCTAAATATGGCATACTTCCGTTTAT
>JAZRQO010000019.1:0-128496 GCA_045649825.1 Clostridia bacterium | reverse complement strand
CATAACCTCCTTTGCCATCTAAATATTCTTGCACGACCTTTTTCTTGAATTCATAACTATATTTTGTCATGAAAAAAACCGACCTCCAAATTGTTAGATTTTTGGTCTAACTTTTTGGGGTCGGCTCATATATAAGCCCTGTCTGTGACTTGCACCAACCGTCATTTCTCTTTTAAGACTTCAGCAAATATACCCTCTTCGTCTATGCCTTTAATTATTAAACTATATATCGATTATACCACAAGCACAAACAGATGTAAATATATCTAAGTTATAAATTTTTTTAAGAAAAATATGTCGCTTTTTGAGCATAACTACTTAAAACAGATATTTAAATAAGTGCCTGATGTGTTTTTCTGTATTCCTTGGGACTTTGACCTGTCACAACTTTGAATACACGATAAAATGTGCGTTCATTTGTAAATCCGGAGTCAAATAAAACTTCGTAAACGGTTGAATTTGTATTTTTTAAAAGTTCACAGGCATGATGAACACGATGCATATTTACATATGAACAGAATCCGCCGGGGATTTGCTGTGAAAAAATACGTGAAAGGTGATTGTGACTTACTCCAATTTGCTTGGCTACGGATTTTAATGTTATGTCAGAAGTATAGTTCTCGGAAACATATTTTAGAGTTTCCGTAAGAAGGGAACTTTCTTTCGCATACGGAGTTTGTGCATAAGGCAGAGATTTAAATATTTTTCCTGCTATAATGTGCACATATCCATAGGCAACGGAGGCAGAGCAATTATTAGTGAATTCATAATACATACTTTCAAACAATGGTATTAATTCTTTCATAGAAATATAGTTTTCATACCTGTGTTCTGTTACAAGCTTTTTTATAACAGGGGAAATATCTGGTTTAAATATTAGCATAAATCCCTTTGCTGCGTCACCGTTGAAATATTCATGAATGTCGTTTGGAAAGGCAACCATTATATCGCCCGGAAGAAGTTGGCGAAGCTCTCCGTTACAGGAAACCTTAAAGCTGCCCTCAACACATATACGTATTTCCACTTCGTGATGAAGGTGCTTCGTGAACGAAAAATTGTTACTACGTGTTATAGAAATATTACGATTTTTTGATTCATAGAACATAAAATCATCCTCTTTCGTAAACATAATATCAAATTTTGTCAGTAAAGTCAATATAAAATGTACTTGTTTTTTTAAATCACACAGTATATAATTAAAACAAATTTACTATGGGAGGTATTTAATTTATGGAATATCATGTATCAAAAAAAGGCAGTGACTTAAACATTGGTAGCATTGAAGCACCATTTCTCACTATATCGAAGGCGGCTTCGGTTGCAGATAAAAGCGATACTGTTATAGTTCATGAGGGCTTGTACAGAGAGTGTGTAACAGTTAAAAGAGGTGCAGACTACGACAGAAACAGAATTACCTTTAAAGCCGCTGACGGGGAGAAGGCAATTATAAGCGGTTCTGAAGAAATTAAAAATTGGGAAAAGGTTTCGGGAACTGTATATAAGGCTGTTGTTCAAAACGGTATATTCGGCGAATATAATCCTTACAGCGACGAAATCTACGGTGACTGGCTTGTGCGTCCTGTTGAATATAAAATACATACAGGACAGGTGTTCATTAATGGGAATTCTCTCATAGAATCCCCCGTTCTTGAAGATTTGGAAGAAAACAAATGGCATGCAGAGGTAAAGGAAAATGAAACTGAAATTTATGTAAATTTCGGAGAATTTAACCCTGCGGATAATCTTGTGGAAATCAACGTCAGAAAAGCTTGCTTTGTTGCAGGTAACATAGGGATTGACTATATCACTGTATCTGGATTTGAAATGCGTCATGCAGCAACTCAGTGGTCGCCTCCCACAGCTGAGCAGACGGGTCTTTTGTGTGCTAATTGGTGTAAGGGCTGGATAATTGAAAACAACGATATTCACCATTCAAGATGTAGTGGAATTTGCCTTGGTAAAGACAGGTCAACAGGGCATAACTATCACACCATCCATCACAAAAAAACAGGGCATATATGCCAGCTTGAAACGGTTTTCGCATCTGTTCAGAGGGGTTGGTCCAAGGAGATTGTAGGAAGCCACATAGTACGTAACAACACTATTCACGACTGCGGACAGGCTGGAGTTGTAGGACATATGGGGTGTGCATTCAGTGAAGTTTACGGAAACCATATATACAATATTCTTGCAACGGAGTTTGTAGGTTGGGAAGTGGCAGGCATTAAATTCCACGCCGCAATAGATACATATATCCACCACAACAATATTCATAATTGCTCAAGAGGTCTGTGGCTCGACTGGCAGGCACAGGGGGCAAGAGTAAGCTCAAATCTGTTTTTTAACAATGACGATGCCCAGGATTTCTTCGTTGAGGTTACACACGGTCCTCATATGATTGATAATAATATTTTCGGGTCAACTTGGAGCTTAGAGAATGCGGCACAAGGCGGAGCCTTTGTACATAATCTTTTTGCTGGTACTGAACGTAATCGTGCGGTTGCGGACAGATACACTCCTTACCACTATCCTCATTCGACAGCTGTGAAAGGCGTTGTAAGAATTTATATTGGCGATAACAGATTTTTAAATAATATTTTTATAGGCGGAGATGCAGAAAGAAAGGGCAGTATCTGCGGTGAAATAAGTTATGGAAATTTTCAATTTAATGGGTGCCCTTCCACTGTTGATGAATATGTTGAGCAGATTATTGAACTAAATGAGTTTGATTTGAGAGATACGGTAAATTCTCCTGTGTGCATAAATAATAACAGTTATTTTGCAGGCTCTAAGCCTTTTGAGGATGAAGTAAACAAGTCCGAGTCGGATATAAATCCCAATATTAAGTTCACAGAAGAAAACGGTTGTTTTTATATGGAACTGGAGTTGGACGAAAAAATGTTCGCACTTCAGACTGATATAATAAAGTCGTTTGATCTTCCTGTTCCTCTTTACAGTGAAGCACAGTTTGAAAATGCTGATGGAACCGAAATAGTAATTGACAAAGACTTTCTTGGTAATGTGAGAAGTACAACTCCAACAGTTGGACCTATTGAAGATCTTAAACCAGGCATGAATAAAATTTTAGTTTGGAGTAAATAAGTATAATAAAAAAAAGATACCTTAACGAATGTATGCTGTGACCCCAAAAAGTTAGACTTTTTATAGCGTAGTAGTTTTGATGACTGCTACGCTGTTTTTATGCAGTCAAGGAATTGAGCCGATATTGTACCGGACTCATCCACCTAAGTTTCTCTTTAATTCTTTTCTCGTTGTAATATTTTATATATCTTTCGATAGCTTCTTTGAGTTCTTCAAAGCTGTAATATGTAGTCCCGTAATACATTTCTTGTTTTAATATTCCAAAGAAATTTTCCATTACAGAGTTATCATAGCAATTCCCCTTTCGGGACATACTTTGAAATATTTTATTTTCTTTAAGCACAGAAGAATATGAATTCATTTGATATGCCCAACCTCTGTCTGAATGGAATGTTCTTCTATATGGGCAATCTGATGTTATTTCTATCGCTTGTTTTTGAGCAGAAAAAATACCAACAGCTGACGGTGTTTGTGTTATGCTATAACTTAAAATTTCGCCATTGAACATATCGAGAAACGGGTCTAAATACAATTTCTTAAACCATTCTACCTTTGTTGTCTATCTCATAATACTTGAATTCAATAGTATCAGTAGTTATCTTTTGATGCGGCACAGATGTATTAAAACGACGGTTAATTCTATTAGGTGCTATTTTACCAATATTACCTTTGTATGAACTGTATTTACGACTTTTACGTGTAAATGAGGTAACTTGAAAACCTAATTTTTGTGTAAGTCTTTGGACTTTCTTTTTGTTAACAAAAATTTTTCTGTTTCGTAGTTCTCTATATACTCGTCTGTAACCATAATCCTTATTTTCAATATGTATTTTAGTGATTTCATCTTCTAAAAATTTATCAGGATTTTCTCTGTCAAATCGCTTTTGCCAATACATATATGTTGCCTTAGGAAAGCCAACTACTGCGAGAATGTCTTTTAATTTGAACTGTCCTCGGAGACTGTGAACAATTCTCGCCGTTTTTTCAGAAGATCTTCCTCCTCTAAACGCAGTCTCCTCAATTCTTTTAAATATGCGTTCTCAATTCTAAGTTTTAATAGTTCATCTTCAAGTTCTTTGATGTGTTCAGCACTTGTATCTACAGGCTTTTCTTCGATAGGGTTAGAAGGTTTTTTAAACTCCTTAATGTCCAATGTTTTCTTACGACCTTTCTTTTTAGGTCTCAAAGCATCAGGTCCGGCAATTCTGAAATCGTTGACCCATCTGGTTATCAAAGATGGATTATTGATTCCTTGTGATAGAGCCAATTCCTGATACGAGACTTCACTTGATAGATACAATTGTACCACAGAAAGTTTAAATAGAAAAGAGTAATTTTTATTTTGTCGTGAACGAATCAATCCATCATCGCCAAATTCCTTGTATGCATTTATCCATCGTCTAAGTTGACATTGCTCAGGAATATTGTGTTCTTTTGCTAAATATCCATAACCTCCTTTGCCATCTAAATATTCTTGCACGACCTTTTTCTTGAATTCATAACTATATTTTGTCATGAAAAAAACCGACCTCCAAATTGTTAGATTTTTGGTCTAACTTTTTGGGGTCGGCTCATTATACACTATAAGGTGTCTTTTTTGTTTGAACTTGTGTTCTTTATCGGCATAAACAACCTATTATTTTTTTCTAAGCTTATGTTATAATGAACACATCCAAAGAAATACAATAGGTTGTGTTCATTATCAACATAAGCGACCTATTATATTTTTTCTAAGCTTATGTTATAATGAACAAACATAAATAATAGGTTTTATATATGGAGGTGTATATAATTTATGTTTTATATTAAACGAAAAGTAATACTGATAGGGTTTATATGTATGTTTCTTGTGTGCAGCAGTGTGATTATGCCCGGGGTAAAAACAGTTTTCAGGAGTGGTAGCAGAAATCTGCCTTTGTATAGCGTGGAGAGAAATGATAATGCAATTTCCTTGACTTTCAATTGTGCATGGGGCGGGGAAGATATTGAAAACATACTTCAATCTCTTGATAAGTATAATGTTAAGTCCACATTCTTTATTGTGGGTGAATGGGCAGAGAAATATCCTGAACAGTTAAAGGCAATTGCCTCTGCAGGCCACGAGCTTGGCGGACATTCCTATGACCACAAGGATTATCAATCCTTGTCAAAAGAAGAAATAAAAAACGATATCCATAAAACTGCAGATGCAGTAGAGAGGGCGTGCGGAATTTCTATTAATCTTATAAGGGTACCTTCAGGTTCATATAACAGTGATGTGATTTCTGCTATTGAGGAGGAGGGATATACAGCGGTTCAGTGGTCGGTAGACAGCATTGATTACGGTGATGCTGATTGTGAGGGGATTTTTGCAAGAGCAACATCAAAAACTAAGGCCGGTGATATCATCCTGATGCATACGGGAACGAAGAATACTGCGGTTGCACTGCCGAGAATTTTAGACAGTTTATCTGGAAATTTTGAGTTTTTAACTGTTTCTGAACTCATGTACAAGGACGGATTTGTTGTTGGAAATGATGGTAAAATGAGAATTGAAGATTGATAATTTGTGCATATTAACAGCTTGTATAAAAAATATTTTGAAAAAAGTTATTAATTTCCAAAACACGGAATATGGTATAATGTTTGTTTCATCGCAACTATATATTGTGTATTTTCATCCATTAAATTCCAAATATGTTACAAAATCAAGTCAAAAATGCAATATATACGTAACTATTTCGTAACAACAGTATTGACTTCGTAACAGAAATGCGGTATAATGTAGGCTGAACAAACAGAAAGGAAGTTCATTATGAAAAAGAATATGAAAAAATCCGGGCGTAGGATAAACGCTATCTGCGGATTGTTCGTAATCTGTCTTGTTTGCACCGGTGCTGCATATGATGTTACCGGTCTTGATATAACTCTCACAGAAATTGATGAAATAAGAAATATTGAAAATACTGTGAGTATTAAAACAAGAGATACAATGGTGAGCGACATTCTTGCTGATAACGGTATAGAGCTTGGTTTGTATGATAAAATCAATCTTGACGACTATCATGCCCTGGAAAGCGGTGACTCCATCGTAATACGCCGTGGTGTAGGAATAACCGTTCATATGGATGGTACAACTGTTGCAACATCCACCACTGCGGATACTGTTGGTGAAGCCCTCGTAGAAAATGGAATATTTATAGGTGAGCTGGACTACACTGAACCTTCTGTTGATTCTGAAATTAAAAAGGATGAGGTTATAAAGGTAATCCGTGTAAACAGTAATACCGAAACCCGTGAGGAAACAGTACCTTTTGGGACTATTTATAAAAATGATTCAAATATCTACTCAGATCAGACTAAGGTTTTAACTCGTGGTGTTGAAGGAAAAATCCGTATAACTGAAAATGTTGTAACCGAAGATGGAATTGAAATTAAAAGAGAAGAAGTTTCCAGAGAAACTGTTATAGAAAAAGTAGATGAGGTTATAGCCAAGGGTACTAAGAAAAGACCTCAGGCAAAGACTGCAGTAAAAGCGGTAAAGACTGTAGATTCATCTGCAACACAAGCCTCAGAACTTGGCTTCTCTTACAGCAAAAAAATGACAATGACTGCAACTGCATATTCTGCATTCAGAAAAGACGGAAGTTACGGTATCACGGCTTCAGGAATGAAGGCAAGGTACGGAATTATAGCGGTTGATCCAAAGGTTATTCCTCTCGGTACAAGGGTTTATGTTGAAGGCTACGGCTATGCTGTCGCCGGAGATACAGGCGGTGTAATCAAGGGAAATAAAATAGACCTTTGCTTTGAGAAACCGAATAAAGAGCTTATGGCATTCGGAAGAAAGAGTCTTACGGTTTATATCCTCAGTTAAAAATATAAGTGGTGCTGCTGCATTATGCGGTGGTGCCGCTTTTTATATACGCAAAAAAATCGGATGAATTATTCATCCGATTTTTTAGTGCTATAATGTAAATATTAAACAATACCCTGAGCCATCATTGCATTTGCAATCTTTTCAAATCCTGCAATGTTAGCACCTGCAACGAGGTTATAGCCGAGGCCGTATCTTTCTGATGCTGCAGCTGAACTGTCGTGGATATTAACCATAATGCTTTCAAGCTGCTCGTAAACCTGAGCAGGTGAGAAAACAGTATGGCCTGCATTCTGTCCCATTTCTATACATGAGCAAGCAACGCCGCCTGCATTTGCTGCCTTTGAAGGACCAACAACAACTCCGTTGTTCATAAGGTATGACATAGCTTCGTTTGTTGTAGGCATATTTGAACCTTCGCAGAGGAACTTACAGCCGTTAGCAACCATAGCTTCAGCTTCTTTTATGCCGATTTCGTTCTGTGTTGCACAGGGGATATAAAGGTCTGCCTTAACGCCCCAGGGCTTTTCTCCGGGGAAGAATTTAGCATTGGGGAACTTTTCTGCATAGGGTGAGCAGATGTTCTTACCTGATGCTCTGAGTTCAAGGAGGAAATCTTCCTTTTCGCCTGCTGTAACACCATCGGGATCGTATATGTAACCGTCGGGACCTGAGATTGTGATAACCTTAGCGCCGAGCTGATTAAGCTTCTGAACTGTACCCCATGATACGTTACCGAAACCTGAAACAACTACTTCCTTGCCCTTAAGCTCTTCACCGAAGTGCTTGAGCATTTCTCTTGCATAGAATACTATACCGTAGCCTGTAGCTTCTGTTCTGCCCTTAAGACCACCGTAAGGAATACCCTTACCTGTGAGAACGCCTTCATATACGTTCTTAAGTCTCTTATACTGACCGAACATATAACCGATTTCTCTTGCGCCAACGCCGAGGTCGCCTGCGGGAACGTCTGTTTCAGCACCGATATGTCTGTAAAGCTCGGTAATGAATGACTGACAGAATCTCATAATTTCTGCATCTGACTTGCCGTTAGGATCGAAGTCAGCACCACCCTTGCCGCCGCCGATGGGAAGTCCTGTAAGTGAGTTCTTGAAAATCTGTTCAAATCCAAGGAACTTGATTATTCCTGAATATACATTGGGAGCAAATCTGAGGCCGCCCTTGTAAGGTCCGATTGCTGAGTTAAACTGTACTCTATAGCCTCTGTTAACCTGAACTTTGCCGTTGTCGTCAACCCAGGGTACTCTGAATGAAATCTGTCTTTCAGGCTCTACGAGTCTTTCGAGAAGAGCTGATTCTTCGTACTCAGGATGCTGAGCAAGTACGGGTTCGAGTGAAAGAAGAATCTCTGTTGCAGCCTGGATAAATTCAGGCTCATATGAATTCTTTGCCTTGAGTTCGTCAAGGACTTTCTGTGCATATGACATAATAACACCCCTTAAATAAATAGATAATTAATTTTACCACTAATACACCCAAAAATCAATACCATATAACAATTTTGTTGAAAACAGAAACTATATAAAAATATGGAAAAGAAATTTTGTAAAAATTAAACTTTTTGAGTAAAAATCAGTTCTGTTAGGGTAGCTTTGTCTGTTTCAAACATATCTCCGGGCATTGACTGTGAATCAAGCTCAAGATTGCCTATTGATACGCGTTTAAGATATGTGACGGTTTTTCCGCATTTTTCACACATACGCTTAACCTGATGGAATTTTCCCTCACAGATGGTGATGTAAACTTCGTTGGGATTGTCTGTGAACTCAAGCTTGGCGGGGAGTGTTGTAAAATCTCCTAAATCCATACCGTCCTCAAAGACTTTTACATCTTCTTTTTCCATAGGTATATCCGTGACAGCAAAGTATTTTTTGTATACCTGTTTTTTGGGAGAGGTGATTTCGTGTGCAAGTTTTCCGTCGTTGGTGAGTATTAAAAGTCCTTCCGTATCAATATCCAACCTGCCCACAGGGAATGGCTCAAATTTTTTGTATTCAACAGGCAGGAGGTCGGTAACTACAGGTAGTTTTTTGTCAAATGTGGCAGAAACAGTATTCTGAGGTTTATTCATTATAATGTATATAAACTCACGGTAGAAGATTTCTTTTCCCATATAGCATACGTGTGCCGTGTCTTTAACCTGAAACCCTCCGTCTTTAACAGGTACTCCGTCAACGGTGACAGTACCGCTTTTGAGAAGTTTTTTTATTTCACTTCTGGAGCCAAGCTCCCATAAGAATTTGTCAAGTCTCATAAAAATCATCTCCTATGAATTAAAGAATTGTTTTTTGAACTGCTTTGGGGAAAGGTTTTTGTAGTGTCTGAACTGCTGGATGTAGTAGCTTGAAGTTGAAAAACCAACTGCAAAGGCTATTTCCGTGATATTCATATCAGTAGTCAAAAGCAGTTTTTCCGATTCGCTTATGCGTATGTAGTTAAGATATTCGCTGAAACTTCGCTCAGTTACTTGCTTGAATATCCGTGAAAAATAGCTGTAGCTTAAATTTGCACTCTTTGCCATTTCCTCTACGGTTATTGGCTCGCTGTAATGAGTTGTTATATAATCTATTACATTTTGAATCTTTGCGGTCAGGTCGATATTAACTTCTTTGCTCACATTAAGCCCGGCTTTTTGCCAGTGCCTCAGTATATAGAGAAATATTTTATACACATCGGCTTTCATTGCAAAATCATATGCATATCCTTTGTTTTGTGTTTCTCTGTACATATCATATACAAGCCTCGGAATTTCGGAGTTGGATATTTCACTCGCGAGAAGAATGTTACGAGGGGGATTATGATTTGTAAGGAATGGCATAACGTATTTGTATTCAAAAACCTTACGTGTGCTTTCGTAAAGAATGGACGGTAGAAACTGAATGCAGTAATAACCCCCGTTTGAAACGGCATTTCTGCATATTATGTGGTGAAGTTTGCAGGAGTTTATAAGAACAAGGTCGCCTGTTGAAAATTCAAAATATTCTCCGTCCAACCAAACGCTGTATTCTCCTCCAAACACATAAAGCACCTCTATATAATCATGAAAATGGATAGGCACACAGCAACCTGTAGTTTGAACATTTTGTTTGTGGAAATTTATTGTATTTGTTACTTCTTCTCGGTGGTATCTTGCATTTTTAGTATTCATAATTACCCTCAATGACAAATTTTTAATATTTTTGTGCAGAAACATTATATCACAATCAGTTTATAAATGCTATACTTAAGCTGTAATTAATTCAAATTTGTTTAAAATGCTAAAAACAAAATGGAGGTAAAAATTATGGAATTAAGCGTAATGTCACCTGCTCTCGCTCAAATGAGTCTTGAAGAAGCGGTAAAATATCTTTCGGAGCTTGGTGTGGATAGTCTGGAGCTTGGAGTGGGGGGCTATCCGGGGACTGCGCATCTTGATGCGGAGGAGTGTGTTAAAAATCCTGATAAAATAGATGAAGTGAAAGAAATTCTAAAAAAATATAATATGAAAATTTCTGCAATTGCCTGCCATGGCAATCCTGTTCATCCGAATAAAGAAGCAGCAGATAAATTCCATAATCAGTTTGTGGCAGCCATGAAGGTAGCGGCAGCACTTGGAGTGGAAACAGTAATTACTTTCTCAGGTTGCCCCGGAGATTGTGATGAATCAAAAAATCCAAACTGGGTAACTTGTGCATGGCCTCCTGAATACCTTGAAATTCTTGACTGGCAGTGGAATGAGGTAATTATTCCTTACTGGAAAAAGACAGCAAATATTGCGAAAGAAATCGGTATAAAGAAAATTGCATTTGAAATGCATCCCGGTTTCTGTGTTTATAACCCTGCAACACTTCTTAAACTAAGGGACGCAGTTGGCGATATAATCGGTGCAAACTTCGATCCAAGCCATTTGTTCTGGCAGGGAATAAACCCCGTTGAGGCAATAAAGAGCCTTAAAGGTGCGATTTATCACTTCCACGCAAAGGACACAAGAATTGATGATGCAAATACCTCTGTAAACGGTGTACTTGACACAGGAAACTATGGCGATGTTCTTGGCAGAAGCTGGATATTCAGAACTGTTGGTTACGGTCACGATTCGCAGGTATGGAATGATATTATAAGCACTCTTAAGGCTGTTGGTTACGACGGTGCTATCAGTATTGAACACGAGGATTGCCTTATGTCTTCCAAGGAAGGCTTGGAGAAGGCAATTAAATTCCTTAAGAATGTTATTATATACGAAACAGCAGGAGAAATGTGGTGGGCGTAATGAAGGAACAATACATACTTTCAAGCATAGGATATGGCGGTATGGCAGGACAACACTGCATACGGCTTCAAGAATGTAATACAAAAATTAGAATAAAAGGTGTTTACGACATCGACGAATCAAGGCAGAAGGCGGCAGTTGGGCGTGGGCTTTATGCATATTCTTCGAGGGAGGAGCTTCTCTCCGATCCTGAAGTGGATATTGTTCTTATTGCAGTTCCTAACGACCTTCATAAAGTTTTTTCAATTGAAGCATTAAGGCACGGTAAGCACGTAATCTGTGAAAAGCCCGTTACTATAACATCTGAAGAACTCCTTGAGATTATGGCAGTTGCAAAGGAAACAGGGAAGATATTTACAATCGACCAGAACAGAAGAACAAATAAAGATTTCGTTCTTATGCGACGTAAGGTTGACGAGGGTCTAATTGGTGAGCCTTACGTTTTTGAATCAAGAGTTGAAGGCTCAAGAGGTATACCCGGAGGCTGGAGAGAAAGCAAGTCGCAGGGCGGTGGTATGATGCTCGACTGGGGAGTTCATCTTATCGACCAGATGATGTATATGCTAAATGAGAAGGTTACAAATGTTTTTTGTAAAATGTATTCTGTTTACTATCCCGAGGTTGACGATAATTTCCGCCTTACAATGACATTTGAGAGTGGAAAAACTGCTCATATTGAGGTTTCAACAAATAATTTTATTACCCATCCCAGGTGGTATGTATTAGGAACTGACGGAACACTTCAAATTGATGATTGGGGCTGTGGGGGTAAAATTGTAAGGGTTAAGGAAAAGCAAGATTCTTGGGCGCAGGAAATAGTGATGACCAAGGCAGGCCCCACAAAAACTATGGCGCCGAGGGACCAGTCAACAATCGAAACAATAACGCTTTCCGAGCCTCTTGATGTAATCGATAATCTTGACCCAGTGTATGAACAGCTTGTAGCGGCCATAGAGGGCGCAGAACTTGAAATCAAGCCCGAACAGGCACTTCGCGTTATGAGAGTTATGGAAGCTGCATTTGAATCAGCACAAAAGGGCATAGCGGTACAGACAAATATATAACAAAAAATAAGGAGCGTTGCAATTGCAACGCTCCAAGTTTTATTCAACTGATTCTATGATGGCATACTTGCCGTCTTTTCTTTTATATACAACCTTCATACTGTTGGTTTCGCTGTCCTTAAATACGAAAAAGCTGTGCCCCAGAAGATTCATCTGAAGAACTGCTTCTTCGGGAGTCATGGGCTTGATGGAGAATTTCTTTGTTTTAACAATTTCAATCTCATCCTTGTCTTCACCACCGGAATACGGTGTGCCGCTTATCATTACACTGTCCCAATCTGAGTCAACTCTCAGCTTTTTCTCAAGCTTTGTTTTGTTCCTTCTGATTTGACGTTCAATTACATCAACGATTTTATCTGTTGCCGTGCATACGTCAATATCAAGAGCTTCTGCTCTGTAAACAACGCCCTGAGAATAAACATTGGCTTCAACGTATTCCTGGTCCTTAACGGTGCCAACTACAACTCTTGCTTCTGACTCTCCTTTGAAGAACTTGTCAAGCTTTGAAAGCTTTTTTTCGATATAGTCTTTTGATTTGTCCTTCAAATCGATTTTTCTTGCAATAATTGTAAACTTCATAAACGTCACTCCAGTCTTTTTTTGTATTGGCGGAATATCCTCCGTCACTATATAAATACCCCGAAAATATTTTTTTAAACAATATTATTGCATTTTTTATAATTTTATAGTAAAATACAAGTAATGATTAAAATGGGTAATTTTGTTTTGTCCGAAAGGAGCAGACGGATGTTTGCAATTTTAAGCGTTTCTCTACTGTGCGGATTGATTTATATGTATTTAAATCCCTGTCACAGCGAATATAATATTTATCGTTCCAAGAATGAAGGCTCATACGTTGTAGGACTTGTTTTTGCACTTATTTGTGCTTTCGCGATAAGGATTGCGGGAGCTATGATGTTTGAAGGCCACGAAACAGATATAGTCTGTTTCAAAGGATGGGCGGATATGGTATATAATGACGGTTTCCGTGCATTTTATAAATCCGATGCTTTTACCGATTATCCTCCAGGATATATGTATGTTCTTTATATTGTGGGTTGGCTGAGAACCATAGTTGGGGACAGTTCTGTTTTTGTAAAGCTTCCCGCAATTATTGCAGATGTTGTGCTAGGTGTGTGTGTGTACGTTTTCGCAAGAAAAAGATTTTCCGAAAAAACAGCACTTATACTTTCGGGATTTCTGCTTTTTTCTCCTGTTCTTATACTTAATTCCGCTTTGTGGGGTCAGGTGGATGTTATTTATACACTGCTTGTTGCTTTAAATTTGTTGTGTGTAAGCAGAAAGAATATGGTGCTTTCATATTTCCTGTTTGCGCTTGCTTTTTTTGTAAAGCCTCAGGCCCTTATTTTTACTCCTGTTCTTTTATGCGGAATATGGGAAAATGTTATCAAGGATTGCACATCCAAAAAGCTTTTGATTAACCTTGTTTCTGGACTTTGTGCAATTGGTATGGTCGTGCTGCTATCGGTTCCTTTCGGTCTTAAAGAAACCTTTAGTCAGTATATTGGAACGCTGGCTTCTTATCCCTATGCCACGGTAAATGCATTCAATATCTACGGTGCTTTTGGACTTAACTGGGCAGACCTTACCCCTGTTATTTCAATATCAGGCTGGATTGGAATTGTAGTTGCTACCGCATATGTGTTTTTTGAATACGTTTCGGGAAACAGAAACTGGTTTATGCTTGCAGGAGTTCTTGCTTTTGGAACATATATGCTTTCTGCAAAAATGCATGAGAGATATGCATTTCCGGCGGTGGTATTCTTTTTGCTTGCCTTTGTTCTAAAACCTCAGAAAAAAAACATGTGGCTTTTTATACTAACGTCTTTGTCACAGTTTGTTAATGCTGCCTGGGTTTTGTTCGTTTACAGTAAGGATATCAATCATTATTTCAAAAGCCCTGTTGTAGTATGTTTTTCCATAATCAACATTTTGCTATTTGCATATATGATATATGCCTGCAGGAAAAGTGTTTCCGACAATGCTGTGGAGGCTTGTGAAGAAAATGGGAAACTGCATATTTTTAAATCTGAAAAACTCGGCAGTCTTACCAAGAAAGATTATTTGCTGATGCTTTTATTGACTGTTATATATGGAGCAATATCCTTTTATAATCTGGGAGAAATGAAAGCGCCCGAAACCTTTTATGACCTGGCACAGGCACCTGTAACCGTCAGTTTTGATGAACCTCGGCAAATACAAAAGATTGCGTTGTATCCATCCTGTAATGATATTTATGACGAAAGAAGCATAACTGTTTCATACACAGAAGAAAACGGGGTGCAGAGCGAAATTGTGCTTGATGACCAAGAGGTTTTTTGTTGGAACTATATTGATTTTGGGAAAACTGTAACCGATATAACCTTTTCTACCAAAAGTGAACGACTGATGGTTATGGAAATCGGACTCCTTGGTACAGACGGTCTTGTTGGAGCAGGTGATGGTGCATTGTTTGATGAACAGGAGCTTGTACCTGATAGAAAAACACATCTTAACAGCACGTATTTTGACGAAATTTACCACGCCCGAACAGGTTATGAGTTTGTAAATGGCTACAAGGTATATGAATGGACTCATCCGCCTCTGGGTAAGGTTTTAATAGCTGTAGGAATAAAGCTTTTCGGAATGAATCCCTTCGGATGGCGTGTTGTGGGAAATCTGTTCGGAATATTTATGGTTCCCGTTTTCTATATAATGGCAAAGAGAATGTTTAAAAAAACATGGATAGCATTCTTGGGTACAGTTCTCTTTACTTTTGATTTTATGCACTTTGCTCAAACAAGAATTTCCACTATAGATGTATATGTAACCTTCTTTATAATGCTCATGTATCTGTTTATGTACAGGTATTTCCAAACGAGTTTTTATGATACGCCCCTTAAAAAAACTTTCTTGCCCCTTGCTCTTGCAGGAGTTACATTCGGCTTGGGTGCAGCAAGCAAGTGGACTGCTTTTTATGCATGTGCAGGTATAGCGCTGATTTATTTCGGAGTGTTGGCAGTACGTTATAATGAATATTACAATATTAGAAAAATTACAGGAGAAAAGCTACCATTCCGGGAGTGTTTTATAAAAAGCTGTCTTTTCTGCGTAATTGTATTTATAATTATACCTTGTATTATATATCTGCTATCGTATATACCTTATCTTAAAACAGAGGGAGCAGATGGTATTAAAACTATAATAGACAATCAGCGTGATATTTTTATATACCATTCAAAAACGGTGGTGCAGTCCGAACACCCCTTTGCGTCGCGTTGGTATACCTGGCCCATAATGAAAAGACCTATTTGGTATTATTCGGGAGAAATTTCCGAAAACATAAAAGAAGGAATAAGCTCCTTCGGTAACCCTGCAGTTTGGTGGACGGGTGCTGTTGCGGTTTTGTATAATATGTATCTTGCTTTTGTAAACCGTGACAGAAAGGCGGCATATTTGCTTGTTGCATATTTTTCTTGCCTGCTTCCCTGGATACCCGTTGCAAGAACGACATATATATACCACTATTTTCCGTGCGTTCCTTATGCAACGCTTATGATAGCAAACGGTGCAGACAGTATAGCAAAGAAATTTCCACGAAGTGCTTTTGCGGTGCTCACAGTTGTGGCAATTTCGGCGGTGATGCTTTTTATTATGTTCTATCCTGTATTGTCGGGGCAGGGAGTATCACCGGCGTTTGTGCATAAATTTCTTGCCTGGTTTGAAACCTGGGTTCTCATATGAAAGGATGTAATATATGCGAATAATAGATTCGGAAACGGTTATATCTGCAGTTGAGCAGATGTGTATTGAAGCTAATTGCTATATAAATGACGATATAAAAGAGGCACTTAAAAAGGGAAAAGAAAACGAAACTTCTCCTGTTGCAGTATCGGTGCTTGAAGACCTGATTGAAAATGCCCGTATTGCATGTTATAAAACAGTTCCTGTTTGCCAGGATACAGGGATGGCTGTTTTCTTCGTGGAAATTGGAAGTGATGTGCATATAAGCGGAATGACGCTTAATGATGCAATAAACGAAGGGGTAAGACGTGGGTATACTAACGGATATTTGCGGAAATCAGTTGTTTCAGACCCGTTAAGACGTGTTAATACAAACGATAATACCCCTGCGGTAATTTACTGTGACTTTGTAAAAGGTGATAAGCTTAAGCTTACATTTACCCCAAAAGGCTTCGGCAGCGAAAATAAAAGTGCAATTAAAATGTTGAACCCCTCAGACGGAGTAGAGGGAGTAATTGATTTTGTTGTGGAAACAGTAAAGAAAGCAGGTCCTAATCCCTGCCCGCCTATGGTGGTTGGAGTTGGAATAGGCGGCACGATGGATAAATGTGCTCAGCTTGCAAAAAAAGCTCTTACACGCTCTCTTGATAAACCTAATCCTGATAAATATTACAGAGAACTTGAAGCAACAATTCTTGAAAAAATTAATGCTCTTGGCATAGGTCCTGCAGGATTTGGAGGTAACACAACGGCTTTCGGTGTTAATATTGAGGTTTTCCCCACTCATATTGCAGGACTTCCCGTAAGTGTGAATATCAGCTGCCATGCAACGCGCCACTGCGTAAAGGAGATATAATGAAATTGCCTGATTATGTGCTTTCTCTTATAAAACGCCTTGAGGAAGACGGCTTTGAAGCATATGCCGTGGGCGGGTGTGTAAGAGATATGCTCATGGGAGTAGAGCCTCACGACTATGATATTACTACAAATGCAAAACCGGAGGATATAAAGCGGAGTTTCAGTGATTATCCCACAATTCTTGTTGGTGAAAAGCATGGTACGGTTTGTGTTGTTGCCGATGGCGAAAATGTGGAAATCACCACCTACCGCATAGACGGGGAGTATAAAGACAGCCGTCATCCTGAGAAGGTTACCTTTACAACCTCTCTTAAGGAGGACCTGGCACGCCGTGATTTCACTGTTAATGCTATTGCCTATTCCCCGACCGCGGGAATATATGATCCCTTTGGCGGCACTGGTGATATTAAAAGACGAATAATACGTTGTGTTGGTCAGGCAAAAAAACGCTTTGATGAGGATGCTCTCAGACTTCTTCGGGCTATTCGCTTTTCTTCAGTTCTTGGGTTTGATATAGACGTCGAAGCGGAAGCTGCCATACACGAAAAATGCACCGACCTCAATAGAATTTCAGAGGAACGTATCTTTTCTGAATTATGTAAACTGATTTGCGGGGTGGATGTAAAATCTGTGCTCTGCAAGTTTCCTGATGTTATATCCGTAATTATACCTGAACTTAAAAAAACGGTAGGCTTTGAGCAGAAGAATATACACCATTGCTTTGATGTGTATACCCACACTGCCAATGTGGTTGAAAAATGCCCGCCCGACAGGGAATTGCGTCTTGCGGCACTGTTTCACGACGCCGGAAAGCCTGACTGCTTTTTTATGGGAGAGGACGGGCAAGGGCATTTCTACGGTCACGCTGCAAAGAGTGAAGAGCTTTGCAATGCCGCACTTACACGGCTTAAAGCTCCAAATGGCACTAAAAAGCTTGTATGTGAGCTTGTAAGATTGCACGATCGCGATGTTGTGAATACAAAAAAATCGTTAAGACGTCTTCTCTCAGCTATATCTGAAGAGGCGGCAAAGAGAATATTTCTTCTTAAAAAGGCGGATAATCTTTCTCTTTCACCCGAGTATTACGGGCGTGTTGAGGCTTTGTCAGAAACAGAAAAGGCGATGTATGACATTATGGAAAATAACGAATGTGTTTCCGATAAAAGTCTTGCAATAAGCGGACGGGATCTGATTGAACTTGGGCTTTCTGAAGGAAAAGAACTTGGACTTGTGAAGAAGGCAATTCTTTCTGCGGTAATAGACGGAGAAGTTGAAAACGAAAAAACAGTTCTCGTTGCATATGCAAAAAGGATTATAAATGAGAAAAATTAAGCATAATAACCAAAAAGGACAAGAATGGTAAAAATCACTTGACTTAAAGCGGTTTATCTGTTATACTTTTGAAGTGACCGCATAGAAAAGGTTAGCGTAGCACCTTAATAGCGTGTCTCCATTAAATTATCAGGAGGTGTTTTCATGTACGCAGTAATCGTAACAGGCGGAAAACAGTACAAAGTTTCAGAGGGCGATACTCTCTTTATCGAGAAGCTCACAGCTGAGGAAGGCGAAGCGGTAACATTCGACCAGGTTCTTATGGTAGGCGACGGCGAGAATGTAACAGTTGGTGCTCCCGCAGTTGAAGGTGCGACTGTTGAAGCTAAGGTTCTCAAAAACGGTAAAGCTAAAAAGATTTACGTTTTCAAAATGAAGAGAAAGAAGAACTACAGACGTAAAAAGGGTCACAGACAGCCCTTTACAAAGGTTGAGATTACAAAGATCAACGGTTAATTTCGTATTTGATTACAAGAAAGCAGAGGTGTTAATTCATGGCTCATAAAAAAGGTATGGGTAGTACCAAAAACGGACGCGATAGCGAAAGTAAACGACTTGGTGCTAAAAAAGCTGACGGCCAGTTTGTTGTGGCAGGCAATATCCTCGTAAGACAGAGAGGAACAAAAATTCATCCCGGCGTTAATGTTGGTAAGGGCAGTGACGATACATTGTTCGCATTGATCGACGGAAAGGTTAAGTTTGAAAGAAAGGGCAGAGATAAGACACAGTGCAGTGTGTATTCTGCTTAATTTAAACAAAGTTTGGGGCTGTCAATATATTTGGCAGCCCTTTGTTCATTTTAAAACGGAGGCTTTAAAATGTTTATAGACAAAGCAAGAATTTTTATTAAAGCGGGCAACGGCGGTAATGGTGCCATTGCCTTTCACAGAGAAAAATACGTAGCGGCAGGCGGACCTGACGGCGGTGACGGCGGAAAAGGCGGCAATGTTGTTTTCAAAGTAGATGAGGGTATGACAACTCTTATGGACTTCAAATATAAGAGAAAGTATCTTGCAGAAAACGGCGGAGACGGCTGGGGCAAGCGTCAAAAGGGTAAAAACGGTGCCGATATTATTATAAATGTTCCTTGCGGAACCTTAATTCGTGATGCGGAATCAAACAGGCTTCTTGCAGATATGTCATCTCCCGATAAGGAGGTAATCTTAGCAAGAGGCGGTAACGGTGGCTGGGGTAACAGTCATTTTTCAACACCAACAAGGCAGACCCCTAATTTTGCTAAAAACGGCAGAGCAGGCGACGAGCGTATGGTAACTCTTGAGCTTAAACTCCTTGCAGATGTTGGGCTTGTGGGCTTTCCCAATGTAGGAAAATCTACCATACTTTCCAAAACAACAAAAGCCGACCCCAAAATCGCAAACTATCATTTTACCACTCTTGAGCCAAATCTCGGTGTATGCTCCGTTGGTGAGCATATGAGCTTTGTGCTTGCAGATATACCGGGTATAATTGAAGGTGCAAGCGAGGGAGTAGGTCTTGGGCACGAGTTTTTACGTCATATCGAAAGAACAAGACTTCTTGTTCACGTGGTGGACGTTTCTTCCATTGAGGGCAGGGACCCTGTGGAGGATTTTAAAATAATAAACAACGAGCTTTCTATGTACGATATGGAGCTTGAAGAACGTCCTCAGATTATTGCGGCAAACAAAACCGATATAATCCAGAATGAGGAAGCATACAGCAGATTTATGGAATTTGCACGCAGCGAAGGCTATGAAGTGTTTTCGATTTCAGCGGCAACAGGTAAAGGTGTAAATGAGCTTATGAAGCACGTTTATGAAGCTCTTACAAAGCTTCCGCCTGTAAAGGAATTTGAACCCGACCCTGAGCCTTTGGAAGAAATTTACGATATTTCTGCTGATAAAGGCTACGAAATTGAAATTGATGAAGACGGTGTTTATGTTATCAAAGGTCCATGGATTGAAGCTGTGGGCGGCAGCGTAAACTTTTCGGACCGTGAATCACTCCAGTATTTCCAACGTGCACTTACACGTAAAGGAGTTATTGATGACCTTGTTGAGATGGGTATACAGGAGGATATGACAGTTCGTATAGGCGACCTTGAATTCGATTTTGTATGGTAATAGAAAAAAACATTAAAAAATTGTAAAAAAGTATTGAAATTTTTGTAACTTTCTGTTAAAATAGAAAGTAATATACAATACCCCGACGTGGGGTAATGAAACCCGAAAGGAATTGATGGTATGGAAAGAAAGATCCTTATTATTGAGGATGAGCAGAACATAGTCGATATTTTGAAGTTCAATCTTCAGAAGGAAGGCTTTGAAACAATTGAAGCTTACGATGGTGCAACAGGTCTTGAGCTGGCACTTACTGCAAATCCTAACCTCATACTACTTGATGTTATGCTTCCTCAGATGGACGGTTATGAAGTGTGCAGAAAAATCAGAGAGGAACATTCGCAGGTTCCTATTATTATGCTTACTGCAAGAGAGGAAGAGCTTGATAAGGTTCTCGGTCTTGAACTTGGTGCAGACGACTATATGACAAAGCCGTTTTCTATGCGTGAGCTTACAGCACGTGTTAAGGCAAATCTCAGAAGAGTTGCACCTTCAAATCAGGACAAGGGTGTTAAAACCCAGCCTGATAATCTTATCGTTTCGGGTGATCTTACAATCAATACTGAAAGATACGAAGCAATAAAGAACAAAAAAGTTCTTGATATAACTCTCCGTGAGTTTGAACTTCTTAAATTCCTCGCTACACAGCCCGATAAAATCTTCTCAAGGGAAAAGCTTCTTGAAAATGTTTGGGGCTATGAATATTACGGTGACGTGAGAACTGTAGATGTTACTGTAAGACGACTCAGAGAGAAAATTGAAGACGATCCCAGCTTGCCTAAGTATATTATCACAAAGCGTGGTATCGGCTACTATTTTAATAAAACAGAGGAATAAGCCTTGAACTATAAAAGTATAAAATGGAAAATCGGTCTGATGTTTGCACTTTGTATAGCAACCGTGCTCACGGTTGTGTGCGTATATCAGACTGTTTCCGTGATTTACGGAGAAAAACAGGAATTTGAAGATTCTGTAAAAAGCGTTTTCACGGATGAATACATAGCTGAATTATCGGGTATCGCTCAGAGTGTTCAGTATACGGTGGATAGCGGAGAAGACACCGGCGAACTCACTGTTAATATGGTGGATTCAAATAATATAGCTAAAATATATGATTCTGTATGGGCGTATGCGGCTGAGCTTGGTATTGGCAGAAGCAGGTATATGTGTATACTTGATAAGTCCGGTGCTCCCATGTACAGCACAGGCCGTAGCGTTATGGAGGAGGGTGTGGAAAAAACATCCTCTGTTATAGCTGCACTTAACGGAAATGCAGGAATTTCCACGTCGCTTCTGCAGATTTACTGCGATTACGCTCTTCCGGTGGGTACATCATCTGAAGTTGTTTATATACGTGATAACGGTGATGAATTGTACTGCAAGGTTAAGGATACGCTTTTTGTATATCTTTACAGTATGATTTTTGCCTTTATTTTTTCTTTTTTTGCAGGTATTTACCTTGCAGGCTCGGTAACGGGACCTTTGAAACGTATGACGGAATGGGCGAAACAGCTTGCAGCGGGGAATACAGGCATAAAAGCCGATATTCCCGGTAATGATGAGCTTTCCGCGCTTTCTAAAACTCTTACGGAAATGGCATATAACCTTGATGCGGCAAGTGATGAAGTGCGACAGGAAAAAACGAAGCTTGAAACCATTCTCCAGACTATGAGTGACGGACTTCTGACATTCGATACAGAAGGCAACCTTATCCATCACAACGAGGAGGCAAAAAGACTTCTTGGCAGAAACTTTGTGGATGATATTATTTTTGACAGCTTTTTTAAAGAAATTAACGTCAATATCACTATTGGAGATTTGATTTATATGGACTCCGATACCGACACGGAGCGTCATGTTACTATTGATAAAGACCGTTATATAGTTATGAATTTCAAAACCTTCAAGCTAAACGGCAAGGTGGCAGGAATCGTTGTGGTGCTTCACGATATGACGAAACAGGAGAAGCTTGAGCAGTCAAGACGCGGTTTTGTGGCAGATGTTTCTCATGAACTCCGTACCCCTATTACCACTATAAAATCCTATGCCGAAACTCTTATCGACAGCACGGAGGAGCATAACGACTTAACAAGGCGTTTCTTGGGTGTTATCGCTTCCGAATCTGACAGAATGGCGCGCCTTATAAGTGACTTGCTTACTTTGTCCTCACTTGACGATAAGCATACCACATATAAAATGCCGGAGGAAATCGATATTAGGAAGATGCTTGTTGCCATAACCGAAAGATTTCAGATTTCGGCAGGGAAGAAGAATCAGATACTTGAGTATAATCCCATAAATGATATCCCAGCCATAATAGGTGACCCTGATGCGTTGGAGCGTATTTTTATAAACATTATCGGAAATGCAGTAAAATATACTCCCGACGGCGGTAAAATTGAAGTATATTCAAGTAAGGTTTATAACGATATATGTGTTAAGGTTTCCGATAACGGAATAGGTATTTCTGAGGAAAACCTGCCTCATATTTTTGACAGATTCTACCGTGTTGACAAAGCACGGTCGAGAGATACTGGGGGAACGGGTCTTGGGCTTGCTATTGCGAAGCAGACCATTGAAACCTCCTTTAAGGGAAAAATTAAAATCAGCAGTGAGGTTGGAAAGGGTACAGAGGTAAGTATAACCATACCTGTATCCTCATCATAAAGCTTATGAAACTTTTTAAAAGAACAAGTATAACTCTTTCCATACTTATAGTTTTGCTCTGGGTGTTTTTGTTTGTATGGGTGTACTATCCGTCAAATACTGCAGGTATTACTGATGCGGAAAGAGAGCAAACAAAAATATTACTTAAAGAGAGTAATATAAAAGCCGATAATTTCTTTTTAAGCCGCAAGGGTAAAGCTCTTCCAATTCCTGAAATAGAGTATGTTGTAGCTGACGGGAAGGCTTTAGAAAAGGCACGGGAGACAGGGAAGATAAAAAAGGATAAAGAGGATGAGTACAGCTTTGACCAATCGTATATAACTGTTTACGATGAAATAGTTATTATAGAAGGGAAAAGTAAGCTGGCAGAGAACATAACAGAATCTTCAGCACTTTCAAGAGCGAAAAAGATTGTTGAGTGGCTTGGCCTTTCCAAGAAGAGTATGTCAGCATTTGTTTCTGAGGGAAAGGATAAAATAAGTGTTACCTTTATCCCGGAATATAAAGGCAGAAGAATATTTGATTGCAAAATAAGTGTTTTCCTTTACGGCAATGGAAAGTACAGAGTTCAGACCATTCCTTATAAGCTTAAAAGCACAAATGAAAAGAAACTTGGTAGTTCTTCGTGTTCTGCGCTTGCCGAGCTTGCAATGTCAGACGTTGCAAATGGCTCTGTAATCAAGGAAATGAACTTTGGCTATAAGACAGATGGTAATTACCTCAAGCCTGTGTGGGAAATAAAAGTAACAGACGGAAATACATATTATGTGGATTAATCACATTGCAGCGACTGGGTCGCTGCAATGTGATTTTTGCTTTTAAAAGGTGTAAGAATCTGTTTTTGATAACTAAAAACAGATTCTGATAAGTCAATAATAACCTTTGTTTGTTTTTGGAAATTTGGTTTATTTTTCTGTGTTTTTGTGGATTTATGAATTGAAATGTTGAGAAGGTGTAATATTTTTTTAAAAATCTATTGACTTTTTCTTTGTTTTGGTTTATAATTGAATGTGTATGTTTTTGTTTAGTTGAAAGGTGCAAAAAAGTTTAGTTTTGCACCGTATAGAATTAAATTGAAAGGCAGTGGCGATTGTATGGAAAAATATTATAGCCAACCTGTTGCCAAGAGCGAGCGTATCGATAAGCTTAAAGATGCTCTTTTCGCTGAAGAACCCCGCCTTGAGGCCGACAGAGTAGTTATTATTACAGAGTCCTACAAAAAAAGCGAAAAAGAACCTATGATAAAACGGCGTGCTCATGCGTTCAGGGATATTTGCGAAAAGCTTCCTATTATTATTCGTGACAATGAGCTTATCGTTGGTTCAAATTCTATAAGACCTAAAAGCTGTCAGGTATACCCCGAGTTTTCTTTTGAATGGCTCGAAACAGAGTATGAAACTATTGCGACAAGAAGTGCAGACCCGTTCTCAATTTCGGATGAAACAAAAAAGCTTTTCAAAGAGAATTTGCCATATTGGAGAGGTAAGACCACAAACGAGCTTGCTACCTCTTATATGGCACCTGAAACTCTTACGGCCATGGAACACAACATTTTTACTGTTGGTAACTACTACTACAATGGTGTAGGTCATATTACTGTTAAATATGATGAAGTTCTTAAAATTGGATTTTCAGGAATAGAGAAGAAAGCGAAGGCAGCTCTTGCAAAGCTTTCTAAAGGTGATAAAGATTATGTTCAGCGCTCGGCATTCCTTGAAAGTGTTATAGAATGTACACAGGCAGTTGTTACATATGCAAGAAGATATTCTGCGCTTGCGGCTGATATGGCGGCGAAGTGTGCCGATCCTGCGCGTAAAGAGGAACTTCTTCAGATTTCAAGAAACTGTGCCAAGGTTCCTGAGTTTGGAGCTACAAGTTTCTATGAAGCATGTCAGTCATTCTGGTTTGTTCAGCTCCTTATTCAGACCGAGAGTAACGGACATTCAATATCTCCCGGACGCTTTGACCAGTATATGTATCCTTACTACAAAAATGACCTTGACCGTGGCGTGATCACCCGTGAAAAGGCTCAGGAATATATTGACTGTGTATGGATTAAGTTAAACGACGTAACAAAGGTACGTGACCGTGCATCAGCAGAAGGCTTTGCTGGCTACGGTACATTCCAGAATCTTATTGTAGGCGGCCAGGATAAATACGGAGAGGACAAAACGAACGACCTTTCGTTTATGTGTATTACTGCTTCTATGCACGTAATGCTTCCTCAGCCCTCGCTTTCTATGAGAGTATGGAACGGAACGCCTTACGAGCTTATGGTACATGCGGCAAACCTTACCAAAACAGGTATAGGTCTCCCTGCTTACTATAACGATGAGGTTATTATCCCTGCACTTCAGAACAGAGGTCTTACAATTGAGGATGCGAGAGAATACAACATAATCGGTTGTGTCGAGCCTCAGAAGATGGGTAAAACAAACGGTTGGCACGACTCAGCTTTCTTCAATATGTGCCGTCCTCTTGAGCTTGTTTTCTCAAACGGTGTTGATAACGGAAAGCAGATAAGTATTCAGACGGGTGACGTTACTCAGATGACTACTTTTGAAGAATTCTATGATGCATACAAAAAGCAGACAGCATACCTTATAGAGCTTATGGTGAATGCAGATAATGCAGTTGATATGGCTCACGCTCAGAGATGTCCGCTTCCCTTCCTTTCATCAATGGTTGATGACTGTATAGCAAACGGTAAGTCTGTTGAAGAAGGCGGTGCGGTTTATAACTTCACAGGTCCTCAGGGCTTTGGAGTTGCAAATATGGCAGATTCTCTGTATGCTGTGAAGAAGCTTGTGTTTGACGAAAAGAAGATTACTATGGCAGAGCTTAAAACTGCTCTTGAAAATAACTTCGGCAAAGATGGTGGAAATGGCGGCGATGCAATAAAGGTTACAACAGAGATTGTTAAAACTCTTGCAGAAAAGGGCATTGAAGTCGGAGAAGAGCAAATTAAGAGTATTTTCCAGAAGGTATCATCATCTGTGGGCGGCTCAAACTGTCACGCTCATGTACGTGATATGATTATGGAAATACCGAAATTCGGTAACGATATTCCTGAAGTTGATGCTTTTGCAAGAGATGTGGCTTATACATATACAAAGCCTGTTGAAAAGTATACAAACCCCAGAGGTGGAAGATATCAGGCAGGTCTTTATCCTGTATCTGCAAACGTACCTCTCGGTGCTCAGACGGGTGCAACACCTGACGGAAGATATGCATATACTCCTGTTGCAGATGGTGTAAGCCCCACGGCAGGCAGAGACGTAAGCGGTCCTACCGCTTCCGCAAACTCAGTTTCAAAGCTTGACCACTATATTGCTTCAAACGGAACTCTGTTTAATATGAAGTTCCATCCCTCAGCACTTGAAGGAGCGTCGGGAATTGACAGCTTTATAAATCTTATAAGAGGCTTCTTCGACCAGAAGGGAAGTCACGTGCAGTTTAATGTGGTAAGCCGTGAAACACTTATTGATGCTCAGAAGAATCCTGAAAAGTATAAGAGCCTTGTTGTAAGAGTTGCGGGCTACAGTGCATTGTTTACAACTCTTTCAAAATCGCTTCAGGACGACATTATTAACAGAACAGAGCAGCAGGGCTTCTGACAGAAAGGAAACCGTAATGGACTACTTGAATGTTAAAGGAAGAATTTTTGATATTCAGCGGTTTTCTGTTCATGATGGCCCCGGAATAAGAACAATAGTGTTCTTAAAGGGCTGTAAGCTCCGTTGCAGATGGTGTTGTAATCCGGAATCTCAGTCGTATGAGATTGAAACTATGATAACCGGCGGCAAGGAAAAGGTTATGGGACGGGATGTAACCGTCAAGGAAATCCTTGACGAGGTACTCCGCGACCGTATCTATTACAGACGTTCGGGAGGAGGACTTACTCTTTCCGGAGGCGAATTTCTTTGTCAGCCTGACTTTTCCGAAGCACTCCTCAGAGCCGCTAAGGAATCGGGAATAAATACGGCGGTAGAAACAACTTCCTGCGCACCTTATGAAACAATAGAGAGAATGCTTCCCTATATTGATTATTATCTTATGGATGTGAAGCATACAAACTCTGCAAAGCATAAGGAGTTCACCGGAGTTCCAAACGAGCTGATGCTTGCAAATGCAAGACGTCTTGCTCACGATGCCAACAACTTCATAGTAAGAGTTCCCGTTATTCCCGGTTTTAACGATACGGAGAGTGAAATTGCCGATATAAGTAAGTTTGCAGCTTCGATTGGTGCAAGACAGCTTCACCTTCTTCCTTATCACAGGCTTGGTAAGGATAAGTACGAAGGTCTTGGCAGGGAATATCTGATGGGTGATGCTCCCCTTCACACCAAAGAGCATATTGAGCTTTTACGAAGTGTTGCCGACCGCTCGGGAATAAAGGTTGAAATAGGCGGATAGCAGAAAGCACTGAAACTTTGTTACAAAAATATCATTTTAGTGCGATATTAACAAAAACAAAGAAAAACAAAAATAAAAACAAAAAAACAAAGAAAAACCATTGACAAAGTTAAGTAATTGTTGTATAATTAGTTTGAAACAAAACAAAAACAACAATACCAATAAAATTTAAGAAAAGGAGAAGTTATTATGATATCGGAATACGAAATCAAAAAACAAATCTGTGAAATCGGCAAAAGAATTTACAACAGAGGCATGGTTGCAGCAAATGACGGTAACATCTCTGTGAAAATTTCCGAAAACGAATTTCTTTGCACACCAACAGGTGTAAGTAAGGGATTTATGACACCGGAGTACATCTGTAAGATTGACAGAAAAGGTAACATCATTCAGGCTAACCCCGGATTTAAGCCTTCATCAGAAATCAAAATGCACCTTCGTGTATACGATAAAAGACCTGATGTAAATGCAGTTGTACACGCTCATCCCTCATATGCAACAAGCTTTGCTATTGCAGGAATCCCTCTTACTCAGCCCATTATGCCTGAGGCGGTTATCGCTCTCGGTTGCGTACCCATCGCTGAGTACGGCACACCTTCAACAGAAGAAATACCCGATGCAGTAGAGAAGTATCTTCCTTACTACGATGCTGTTCTTCTCGAAAGTCACGGTGCTCTTACATATTCAGATTCACTTCTTGCTGCATATCACAAGATGGAATCAGTAGAGTTCTATGCAGAACTCCTCTACAAGGCAAGACAGCTTGGCGGTCCTAAGGAATTCTCACCCGACCAGGTTGAAAAGCTTTACGAAATCAGAAGACAGTTCGGTATGACAGGTAAGCATCCTGCAAACCTCTGTCAGAACAAGTCAAACGGTTGCCATGCTTGCAAGGGTAACTGCGGTCACCACAAAAAAGAGGGCGGCGCAGATGCTGATCTTATCGCAAAGATAACAAAGCAGGTTATGGAACAGCTCGGCAAATAATTATGGACGAAGCTTTAATCAAACAAATAGTACAGGCAGCTATGAATGAAAGTGCTCCCAAAATGACGCTTTCACTTGCAAAAAAGCTTGCCAAAGCCGTTGAGGATAAGGCTGAGGAAATGGGACTGAGAATCGTGGTTTCAATTTCCGATGCAGGTGCCCGTCCCGTTCTTACCGAATGTATGGACGATGCCTACATTGCAAGCTACGATGTTGCTTTTAACAAGGCATACACGGTTGTAGCTCTCAAAATGCCTACCATTACCCTTAAAGGACTTAGCCAACCCGGCGAATCCCTTTACGGTATCCAGTTTACAAACGGCGGTAAAATTGTTATTTTCGGCGGAGGCGATCCGCTAAAAATAGGCGACAAAATAGTTGGCGGACTTGGAGTAAGCGGTGGAACAGAGGAACAGGATACATTCCTTTCTGCATACGGTGCCGAATACTTCAAAAAGCTGACAGAGTAAAGGAGTTGAAACAGGTTGAATTCAAACGACATCGAACAAATTGTAAAACAGGTAATTGCTGATTTACAGGGCGGTGGTTCAGCATCAGCGCCTAAGGCTCCCGGAGCAATCCCCGCAAAAAGCCGTGTAGCAATGCTCACAAAGCTTGAAAACTATGAAATCAAGGAATTCCCCATCCCCGAAGTAGGAGATGACGAAATCCTCGTTAAGGTTGAAGGCTGCGGTATCTGCGGAACAGATGCTCACGAGTTCAAGAGAGACCCATTCGGTCTAATTCCTGTAGTTCTCGGTCACGAGGGAACAGGTGAGGTCGTTAAGATGGGTAAGAATGTTAAGAAAGACAGTGCCGGCAAGGCGCTCAATATCGGTGATAAGGTAGTAACCTGCTGTATCTTTAAAGACGATCCCGATATCGAAATGTACGACCTTAACAAAAAGAATTTAGGAAGCTCAGATATTTACGGACTTCTTCCCGATGATGATGTACATCTCAACGGATGGTTCGGAGATTACTTACTTCTCAGAAAGGGTTCTACAGTATTTAACGTAAGCGACCTCGACCTCGACAGTCGAATTCTTATCGAACCCTCAGCAGTTCTTATTCACGCAGTTGAAAGAGCAAAGACGACAGGTATACTCAGATTCAACTCACGTGTTGTTATCCAGGGCTGCGGACCTATCGGTCTTATATGTATAGCTGTTCTCAGAACAATGGGAATTGAAAATATAACAGCTGTAGACGGCGAAGCAAAGCGTCTTGAGTTTGCTCTTAAGATGGGTGCTTCAAAAACCGTTAATTTCAAGGATTACAAAGGCGTGGAGGAGCTTGCAGATGCTGTTAAGGCAACATTTGACGGCCACCTTGCAGACTTTGCATTCCAGTGCACCGGTGCTGCCGTTGCACACAGCAACGTGTATAAATTCATCAGAAGCGGCGGCGGTCTTTGCGAGCTTGGCTTCTTCGTAAACGGCGGCGACGCTTCAATTAATCCCCATTTTGACATTTGTTCAAAGGAGATTACAGTAGTTGGTTCATGGGTTTACACTCTCCGTGATTATGCAACAACGTTTGATTTCCTCAAGCGTGCAAAGGGTATCGGACTTCCTATGAAGGACATTATCACTCACAGATATCCGCTTTCACAGATTAACGAAGCACATCAAACCAATCTTAAAATGGAAGGTCTCAAAATTGCGATTATCGCAGACGAGCTTCTGTAAAACAAACTTATCAATAATTTATAATTAATTTTTAGGAGGATTTTTATTATGGCACAGGAAGCACTTGGTATGATCGAAACAAGAGGTTTAGTAGCATCAGTTGAGGCTGCTGACGCAATGGTTAAGGCTGCAGAGGTAGTACTTATCGGAACTGAAAAAATCGGTTCAGGACTCGTTAGCGTTATGGTTAGAGGTGACGTTGGTGCTGTTAAGGCTGCTACAGAAGCAGGCGCAGCTGCTGCAACAAAGCTCGGCGAACTCGTTGCTGTACACGTAATACCCAGACCCCACAATGACGTTGAAAAGATTTTACCTACACTCAAATAATTGATTAAAGGGTGATCTTATGGAAAAAAAGGTAAAAGCTACAAGCACAAAGTCTGCTGCACCGAAAACAACTGCTGCAGTAAAGACTGAAGAAGTTGTAGTAATCGAAGAAAAAAAGAAACCGGTAAAGGAGGTACGCAAAATGGCACAGGAAGCTTTAGGTATGGTAGAAACAAGAGGTCTTGTAGCTGCAATTGAAGCTGCTGACTCAATGCTCAAGGCTGCGAACGTTGAACTTGTTGGAACAGAAAAAATCGGTTCAGGACTCGTTAGCGTTATGGTAAGAGGCGATGTTGGTGCGGTTAAGTCTGCTGTAGAAGCAGGCGGCGCTTCAGCTACAAAGCTTGGCGAAATCATCGCTACACACGTTATTCCCAGACCTCACGACGATGTTGAAAAGATTTTACCTACACTTAAGTAATTTTGCAGAGGTTTTCCTTATTTCCGGGGCGTTTTGCTCCGGAAATAAGGCTTTTCACAAAAACAGAAGGGAATGAAACTTAAATGCTAGTAGGAAAAGTTGTCGGAAGTATTGTTTCGACCCGCAAGACCGAAAATCTTGTAGGAAATAAATTTATGATTGTAGAGCCTGTTTCTTCTATGTCAAACGGAAGATTTGTAGCAGTAGACAATATTGGTGCCGGTATCGGTGAATATGTACTTGTTGCAACAGGCAGTGCCGCAAGAATAGGTACAGGTGCGGAAAAGGCGCCCGTGGATGCGGCAATAGTAGGTATAGTAGACAACCCGGAAGGATTGGAATAATTTATGCAATTTGAAGCTTTATCAGAAATCATGCGAAAGTGCGGTGTAGTTGGTGCCGGCGGTGCAGGATTTCCATCATATGCAAAATTGAATAAAAAAGCTGATACAATTATTCTTAACTGTGCAGAATGTGAACCACTGTTCCGTGTGCATAGGCAGCTCCTTGCACGTTATACGTATGAAATTCTTACCGCTCTTGAGCATGTACGTGAGGCGGTAGAGGCAGAACGTATAATCGTTGCAATCAAGCCTTCATATAAGGATGCAATAGAAGCAGTTGAAGATAAGCTTCAAACCTTTACCCACGTATCGGTATGTAGACTCCCTGAGGTTTATCCTGCAGGTGACGAGGTTATAACAATCTATGAGGCTACCGGCAGAGTAGTTCCGCCGGGACAAATACCTATCAGTGTAGGTTGCATAGTGTATAATGTAGAAACTATGCTCAATACATATTATGCAATTGAAGAAAACAGACCTGTTACCGCGAAATATGTAACGGTAGGCGGTGCTGTTAAAAACCCCACCACATTCAGAGTTCCTCTTGGTATGAAATTTTCAGAGCTTGTAGCGCTCGCCGGAGGAACAACAATCGAAGACTTCGCCGTTTTATCAGGCGGAGCTATGACAGGACGGCTTGGCAGTATGAATGAGGCAGTTACAAAGACTACCAATGCAGTTTTCATTCTTCCCGAAAATCATCCTGTTATATTAAGAAGAAAATCAAAAACAACTTTGAATATAAAACGGTCTATGAGTTCCTGTTGTCAGTGCAGCAGTTGTACCGACCTTTGCCCGAGATACCTTCTCGGACACCCCATTGAGCCTCATCTTTTTATGAGGGCAGTTTCTAAAGGGATGGAGCAGGATACCAAGGCCATTACAAATACATTGTTCTGTGCTCAGTGCGGCATATGTGAACTCTATGCCTGCCCCCAGGGTCTATCACCGAAGTCTATAATGGCAGACTGTAAAGACCTTCTCAGGAAAAAGGGAGTGAAGCCGGAGCCGACTGATGCGGCACCCGTTCATCCTCTCAGAAACTTTAGAAGAGTGCAGATGAAACGTCTTATATCAAGGCTTGGACTGGATAATTATTCAGTAAAAGCACCAATGGTAGAGGACGAACTAAACCCCAAACAAGTTAAGCTTTTATTCCGTCAGCATATAGGTGCTCCTGCAGTACCCGTTGTTAAGAAGGGTGCGGTTGTAAGTAGCGGCGACTTAATCGCCAACGCAGCCGACGGACTCAGCGTACCTGTATATTCTCCCCTTTCGGGTAAGGTAACAGAGCTTACCTCAGATTATGCAGTAATCCGCAGATAAAAAGTTGAAAGGAATTTGATACTATGGCAAAAGCAATTGCAATGGTGGAGTTTATGACTGTTGCTTCGGGCGTAACTGCGGCAGACCTTATGGCAAAAACTGCAGAAATTGAAGTTATTGAAGCTCAGGTTGTATGCCCCGGCAAGTACATAATTTTAATAACTGGCGACCTCAGTGCAGTTAAAGCTGCAGTTGATGCTGCGAAATCAAGCAACCCCGACAGGCTTGTAGACAGCTTTGTTCTGGGTAATCCCCACGAATCAATATTCCCCGCTATATATGGAGCAACCGAGATTGAAAACCCCAAGGCTCTTGGTATTGTAGAAACTTATTCTGCGGCATCTATGGTTGCAGCGGCTGATGCTGCGGCTAAAACTGCAGTTGTGCAGCTTGTGGAAATCAGACTTGCAAAGGGAATGTGCGGTAAGTCATATATGTTCCTTACAGGAGATGTTGCGGCAGTAACCGCGGCAGTGGAAAAGGCTAAATCTGACATTGGCGACAGAGGTATGCTTCTCGATACTTCGGTTATTGCTAACCCCGACGAAAAAACTTGGAGAAATATTCTGTAAAGGTTGAAAGGATGATATAAAATGTTAGACGAAAAATACGTAAGCGAAATTATTCAGAAGGTTGTAAGTAGCATCAACATTGAAGAAGCTTGCAGTAAGCAAAAGGGTGTATTTGACACTATGGAAGAAGCTCTCGAAGCTGTTGCAAAGGCGAGAGAAATCTATAAGGGCTATTCAATAGAGCAGAGAGAAAAGATTATTTCTGTTATCCGTCGTCTTACTCTTGAAGAAGCTAACGATATGGCAGTTCTCGGCGTTAAAGAAACAGGTATGGGTAACGTGGTTGATAAAACTATCAAGCACCAGCTTGTTGCAAACAAAACTCCCGGAACAGAGGATTTACATCCCACAGCTATTACAGGTGATGCAGGTCTTACCTTAATCGAAATGGCTCCTTACGGCGTTATCGGAAGTATCACACCTTCAACTAATCCGTCAGAAACCGTTATCTGTAACTCAATCGGTATGCTTGCAGGCGGTAATGGTGTGGTATTCAATCCTCACCCCAACGCAAAGAAAACTGCAAACTATGCAGTTGACCTTGTCAATCGTGCAGTATTAGAGGCAGGCGGACCTGAAAATATAGTTGTATCAGTTAAGAATCCTACTATGGATTCATCAAACGTGATGATGAAATCACCAATCGTTCGTATGCTTGTTGCAACAGGTGGTCCCGGCGTTGTTCGTGCGCTTCTTTCATCAGGTAAAAAGGCAATCGGTGCAGGTGCAGGTAACCCTCCTGTTATCGTAGACGACACAGCAGATGTTAAAAAAGCGGCACGTGACATTGTTGCAGGTGCAAGCTTTGATAATAACCTTCCCTGTATTGCAGAAAAAGAATGTTTTGCCTTTAATAATATTGCAGACGAGCTTATTTCTGAAATGCAGAAAAACGGTGCGTACCTTATAAACGGCAGAGTTGTTGACGACCTTGTTAAGCTTTGCCTGGTTGAAAAGAACGGTAAGCACTCAATCAATAAAGACTGGGTAGGTAAGGATGCTTCCAAATTCCTTAAGGCTCTCGGTATTGACGCTGATGCTAAGCTTATCATTTGTGAAACAGATGCAATGCATCCCTTCGTACAGGTAGAAATGATGATGCCTGTTCTTCCGATTGTAAGAGTTAAGGATATTGACGAAGCTATCGCAAAAGCTTGCCAGGCTGAGCACGGCAACCGTCATTCAGCTCATATCCATTCTAAGAATGTTGACCATCTCACAGCATTTGCAAAGGCAGTAGAAACAACAATCTTTGTTAAGAATGCTCCTTCATATGCAGGTATCGGTGCAGGCGGTGAGGGTTATACAACCTTTACAATTGCAGGTCCCACAGGCGAAGGCCTCACAGCAGCTCATTCATTTACACGTCAGAGAAGATGTGTACTTGTAGACGGACTTCATATAGTTTGATGGAGGATAACAAATGAAAGCACTTGGAATGATTGAAGTTTATAGCTTCACAACAGCAGTTGCGGCGGCAGATGTTGCTGCAAAAGCCGCAGATGTAAAAGTAATAGCATTTGACAGAACCAGACCGGGCAGTGCAGACGTACCCGCTCCTCTGGTAATCGAAATAAAAATAGAGGGTATGGTTTCAGCTGTACAGTCAGCAGTTGAGGCTGCTGCAGAGTATGCAAAAAGAGAAGGAAAGTATATCGTTTCTTCAGTTATTGCAAACCCCGGCGACGATACAGAAAAGCTTGCATATCTTCTTGATATGAATAAGGATAAGTACAACAAAAAGCTTCCCAAGTCAATGAAAGGCGTAGAAGCTGCAGGTACAACAGGCGAAGCATTCGGACTTATAGAGATTGACGGTCTTGTTGCCGCAATCGAAGGCCTTGACACAATGCTTAAAACTGCACAGATCAGACTTATACATACCGAAAAACGTCTTGGCGGACGTCTTGTAACATGGGTTGTTGCAGGCAGTGTTTCTGCAATCAAAGCCGCAGTAGAAAGCGGAATTGAAGCGGCAGCACCTCTCGGTAAGGTATACGGTCATGTTGTAATTCCCAGCCCTCACGAAGAAATTGTTAAGTTCTTTGATATGGATTGAGGAGGGATTGACGAATGACTCAGGAAGAAATCGCAAGAGCTGTAAGAGCAGCTGTTGAAAGTATAAAGGAAGACCACGGCGAAATCAAGGTTGGCGTATCACAACGTCATATCCATCTTTCAAGAGAAGACCTTGATACTCTCTTTGGTAAGGGCTATGAGCTTACTCATAAGAAAACACTTATGGGCAGAGAATTTGCTTCAAATGAAGTGGTAACACTGGTTGGCCCCTCACTTAAAGCAATTGAGAATGTTCGAATACTTGGACCTGTCCGCAAGAATACACAGGTTGAAATCTCAAGAACTGATACTTTCGTTCTCAAGGTAAGCCCCCCTGTTCGTCCTTCAGGAAATGTAGAAGGCTCAGAAAAGATAGTTATAGTAGGCCCTAAAGGCTCAGTCTATCTTAAGGAAGGCGTTATTATCGCCAACCGTCATATCCATCTTACACCTGACTATGCTGCAAAGCAGGGTATAAAGGATAACGACTATGTTGATGTTGAAGTAGATGGAATCAAACCCACAAAGTTCTTTGATGTGCAGGTTCGTGTACGTGATGACTTCAACGTAGAAATGCACATTGATACAGATGATGCAAATGCGGCAGGTATCCGCAATGGCGACAGAGTAAAAATCCTCAAAAAATAATTATAACAGAAAAAATCAAAAGTAATTGCTTTTGGTTTTTTCTTGATGTAGGAGAAGTGATAAAATGTTACCGCTTGAACGACAAAACCGTATAATGGAGCTGCTTTCGATAGAGGGAGCAGTGTCCGTAAGCAAGCTCAGCGCAGAGCTTGATGTAACTGAAGAAACAATAAGACGTGACCTTGAAAAGCTTGAAAAGAACGAGAGCCTGAGGCGTACCCACGGCGGTGCTGTTCCCATTGACGGAACAACTTTTGAGCTTTCTCTTGAAAAAAGAAAGCATACTAATGTAGAAGAAAAAGCAAGGCTTGCAAAGGTTGCCGCGGGATTTGTGGTTTCCGGCGATACGATTTTTCTTGATGCTTCAACCACCACGTTTTATATGGCACGTGAGCTTAAAAAGATGAATAACATCACTGTTATTACAAACTCAATCCGTGTTATAAACGAGCTTGATGGGGAAGATGGAATAAAGGTTATTGCTATTGGAGGCCTTTTAAGCCATAATCAGTCTTTTGTAGGAACAATGGCAGAAAAATCCGTTGCAGAAGACTATTTCGCAAGCAAAATGTTCTTCTCAAGTAAGGGCGTTGCATCAGAGGTTGGTATTCTCGACAGTAATGAACAGGAGTGCGGAATCAAGAAAGAGATGATGAAAAACTCCCAGGAAAGATTCTACCTGTGCGATAGCTCAAAGCTTGGCAAAGTAGGCTTTGTAAAGCTTTGCGGCTTTGAGGATATAAGCTACTTCGTAACAGAGTCAAGACCCGAAGCAGACCTTGTTTCAAAGCTTGAAGAAAACGAAGTAAAATTAATCTGTGACTAATATAAAGCTTTCCGTAAATCGGAAGGCTTTTTTTGTTAGGATTTTGTTGACTGTTGTCTAAAAATATGGTAAAATGAATTCACAAATTGAATTCATTAACTAAGTTTGCCCTTGTAGGCAAGTTAAGTAATCTGAAGATAATTAAATTTACTTTATGAGTGAAATTTTGCATTACTGTGAAGTAGCAAATTTGACTTTGATTGTAAAACGCTTAAAACTTTACCAATACATTGGCATCTAAATAGTTCGGTCTTTATAAAAGTGAAAATATCATTTTAAAGAGAAGTGATTAAATATGGAAAAAACTAAAAATCTTTTGCTTATAATGAATCCTTGTGCAGGAACAAAAAAGGCAAATAAATATTTAACTGATATTTTGGTGTTGTTCGGCAAAAACGGCTACAATAACACGGTGTATCTTACTGAGGCTGCAGGCGATGCCAAAAGGTATGCAAAGGAAAATGCCTCAAACTTTGATTTGATTGTAGCAGTAGGCGGAGACGGCACCTTTAACGAGATTGTTGCAGGAGTATTGAAGTCCGGGGCTGACGTGGAGATAGGTTATATCCCTGCAGGCAGTACAAATGATTTTGCAAACAGCTTAAAATTATCCAAAAATATCTTAAAGGCTGCAGCTGATATAATGGACGGAACTGCCGAGGAAATAGATATGGGATCGTTTAATGGCAGAATTTTCTCATATGTAGCATCCTTTGGTGCCTTTACCGAGGTTTCATATAAAACCCCGCAAAATGTAAAAAATACACTTGGTCATCTGGCTTATGCATTCGAGGGAATTAAAGATATTGCCAATTTAAAAAGCAAGCATCTTCGTTTTGTTGCAGACGGGACTGTGATAGAGGACGATTTTATTTTTGGGGCAATATGTAATTCAACATCTGTTGGAGGCGTTATTAACCTTGATCCCAAAATCGTTGATTTAAGTGACGGTATGCTTGAGCTTTTGCTTATACGGCTTCCTAAAGACCTTTTTGAGCTTAATGAAATTGTTATTGCACTGAGTACTAAAAAGTATAACACAAAAATGATAACCTTTATGAGTGCAAAAAGCATAACCATTGAAACACCTGAAAATATCAACTGGACTTTGGACGGTGAGTATGCTTACGGCGAGGAAGTAATAAGGGTAGAAAACATTAATAAAGCAATCAGGTTTATTACCAATAAAGGAAATACTAACTGAATTGCAGCTGAATTTTAAACATAGGAGTTTTAAAAATGGGAAAAACAAACAACAACATTTCCATACGTTGGTTTTATATGGCGGTTGGCATTATAGCTATGCTCTTTGCAGGAGTTTTGTATGCGTGGTCTATTCTGAAATCACCCTTAACCGCTGAATTTGGTTGGGGACCTTCTGAGCTTGCTTTGAACTTCACACTGGCTATGACTTTCTTTTGCATAGGTGGTCTGTTAGGTGCACAAATTTCTAAACGTGCAGGACACCGGATGGCTCTTATAGCTGCAGGGGCTTTGTCCGCTTTAGGTTTCGTACTCACTGCTTTTCTTTATAATGTACCCATTTGGTTTTTGTACATTACATACGGCGTATTGGCGGGACTTGGTATCGGTATTGCATACAATGTAACTATATCAACCGTCAGCAGTTGGTTTCCTGATAAGAAGGGGTTATGCTCAGGTTGCTTGATGATGGGTTTTGGTGCATCTGCCCTGATACTTGGAAATGTTGCAGATTCTATGTTCAAAAGTGCTGTCGGATGGCGTACTACCTATATAGTTTTAGGTATTTCCATTTTTGTGGTTTTGTTTGTGTCGGGATTTTTGCTTAAGAAACCTACTCAGGGAATGGTTTTTCCTGAAGCTAAGACAAACGTAAACAAAATTACGGAAAATTTTGAAAAACAGGATTTTACATCCCTGCAGATGCTTCGCCGTCCTTCGTTCTGGATGGCATTTATATGTATCTCATTTCTGGCTGCAGTGGGCAGTTCAGTTATCAGTTTTGCAAAGGATATGGCTTTGTCGGTAGGTTCTCCCGAAGTGCTTGCAGTTTCTCTTGTTGGAGTACTGTCGGTGTGTAACGGACTTGGCAGAATTCTTACAGGTGCGGTTTTCGATATTATCGGACGCCGTAAAACTATGATTTGTGCCAATATCCTTACGATTTGTGCAGCAGGAGTAACGCTGGTTGCAGTATGTGCAGGCTCTCTGTCTTTGTGTATTGCAGGACTTTGCTTTACGGGTATGTCTTACGGTGCTTGCCCGACAATCACCGCTGCATTTACATCATCATTCTTTGGAATGAAGCACTTTTCAAATAATATGGCACTGATGACTTTCACTGTTATGGTAGGTTCCTTTGTGGCAACTGCTTCAAACAAGGTCCTTGAAATTACGGGCGGATATCCCGCCACATTTGTGATGCTTCTTGCATTGACATTTGTTGCGTTGGTGCTAAATTTGTTTATCCGTAAGCCTTAAATAAACTCAATTTACAAATATTTGAGTAGCTGCAGTAAACGGAGGAAATTTTTATATGGCTCATATATTGGGAGTTTCGGCGGTTGTGACATTTCTTCTGAGCTTTCAGTTCAGAAAGAGGAGAAATATTATCGCCGTCAATTTAATCTCAAGATTGTTATACATATTTCAATACATATTTTTAGGTGCTTTTGAAGGTGCTGTTCTTGATTTTTCAGGGCTTTTACTGTCTTTCTTTGCAGGGTACAAAGAAAAAGAGTTTGTTACCAAACATTTTAAAAGTATTATGATAGCTGTCAACATACTGCTCCTTGGGGCAGGTATAGCTATGTATGAAAATATTTTTAGTCTATTTGCTATAACGGGAATTATTCTTGAAGTTACAGCACTGTGGTTAACAAAAGAAAAAAACATAAGAGCACTATCCCTTTTTGCGGCACCGTTCTGGCTTGTTTATAACCTGGCAAATGGAGCCTATAGTTCCGTATTCGGAAATATATTCGCAATAATTTCTATCGGAATTGCTATGGCAAGACTTGATTTTAATAATTTCAATGAATAATTTTGATGATTTATGTCAAATGCAAAAATAATTTATCATACAGAACAAAATAAGTTTTTTAAAATTTATTGACAAACAAAAATAATTATGATACAATAGTCAAAAATTGAAGGGGAGCTGGTGTTATCGGCTGAGAGGGGATTGTTAATTCCGACCCTGAACCTGATATGGATAATGCCGGCGTAGGGATCAATTAGTAAATGATTTTTTAGCATACCGGTTTTCGGTATGCTTTTTCTTTTCCGGCAGAAAAGAAAGGAAGATGTTTTATGAAAAAAACAAGAATTTTAACGGAATGTGCAGTAGGAATTGCTTTGGCGGTGCTTTGCAGTTTCATCAAAGTATGGGAAATGCCTCAGGGTGGCTCTATTGCCCTTACAATGGTGCCTCTGTTTATTATTTCCTACAGACGAGGAGCAAGTGCAGGTATTTTGTCCGGAGCCGTTTATGGTATTATTTCTCTTATGTTTGCGGGAGTTGTATATCATCCTATGTCAATACTTCTTGATTATGTGCTTGCTTTTGGAGTTATCGGTGTTTCGGGACTTTTCAAAAAGAATTTAAGCGGCATAATTCTGGGTACTTCCGCAGGTGTTGCAGGCAGATTTATAAGTTCACTTATAAGCGGAGCGGTGCTTTTTGGAAGCTATGCCCCCGAAGGTCAGAATCCATGGATTTATTCGTTTATTTATCAGGCTACATACCTTATACCCGAGCTTATTATTTGTCTCGTTATATTGATTTTTATGAACTATAAATCAAAGCGTGTTTTTGTGCCGTAAACAATGCTTGTGTTATCAATAAAAGAAACGCCTTGTATGGGCGTTTTTTTTAGTAAATAATATAGTTGCAAAATAAAACTTTTTATGATACAATAAAATCGTTTAAATAAGCCGAGAAGGAACACAATATTAATATCATATAAATTACAGAATTTGTAATTTAAAAGTAATGGGGGTTATTGTTAATGAAAACAGAAAAGAATATTTTAATTGCCTTTATACTTAATTTACTATTCTCAATCTTTGAATTTATCGGCGGTGCAATTACGGGGAGCGTGGCAATCGTTTCCGATGCCGTTCACGACATTGGCGATGCAGTGAGTATTGGAGCTTCTTATTTTCTGGAACGGAAAAGCAAAAAGCAACCTGACGAAACATATACCTACGGATATGCAAGGTATTCTGTTATGGGCAGCTTTATAACAACGGGCATACTTATCTTCGGCTCTTTGGCTGTATTGTATAATGCTATTCTCAGAATATTCAATCCTGTATCCATAAACTATAGCGGAATGATACTTTTTGCCGTGGTAGGAGCATTGGTGAATTTTGCGGCGGCCATGTTTACAAAACACGGTGATTCCCTGAATCAAAGAGCAGTTAATCTTCATATGCTTGAGGACGTACTTGGTTGGATAGTAGTTCTTGTGGGAGCTGTTGTTATGAAGCTTACGAATATTTCTGTTATTGACCCCATTATGTCCATAGGCGTTTCTGTGTTTATTCTTATAAATGCTCTTAAAAATCTTAAGGAAATAGAAAATCTCTTTCTTGAAAAAATCCCGTCAGGTATAAGCATAGATGATATCAAAGCACACATATGCGAAACAGACGGAGTTTTGGATGTTCATCATATTCATATACGAAGCCTTGACGGATATAACAACTATGCAACTATGCATATTGTAACAGATAAGGATGGACACGAAATAAAGGAAAATGTAAGAAAAGAACTTGAAAGCTTCAGAATAGTTCACACAACATTGGAGCTTGAAGCTCCGGATGAGCATTGCCACACAAGAGAGTGCTGTGTGAGCGTTGGTGATTGTGGACATCATCACCATCATCACCATCACTGAAATGTGATAATTAATAAAATATATATGGGAGGTTGAATTATGATAGGTATAATAGGTGCAACCGATTTTGAAATGTCAAAGCTTTTAGAAGATTTAGAAATTAATGAACATAAAAAAATCGGCGGTTTTGATTTTTGTATAGGTAAGCTTTTCGGCAAAGAAGTTGTGGCAGTCAAGTGCGGCATAGGTAAGGTATTTATGTCTGCATGCTGTGAGGCGTTTCTTCTTAACTTCAAGGTTGATAAAATAATCAATATCGGTGCGGCGGGCGGACTTGTTCCGGGACTTGCTATGGGAGATGTGGTGCTTGTAGACAGTGCTGTTCAGTACGATGTGGACACCACCGCTTTTGGCGACCCATTAGGTCTGATTTCCGGAATTAATAAGGTAATGTTTGATTGCAGTATATGCCCCGGATTCGGTGAAGCACTTACACAAAAGGGCATAAACTGGATTGTGGGACATAATGCAACTGCTGATATGTTCTGCACAAAATCAGAAGTAAAACAAATGCTTACCTCGCATTTTGGATGTTCAAGTGTCGATATGGAAGCCGGTGCACTTGCTCAGGTTTGCTTTATAAATGGTCAGGACTTTGAATCAATCAAGATAATTTCCGACGGTGCAAACGACGAATCGGGTGACGATTATAATAATTATACAGGAACCGTAGGGGAGAGGGTAATGGAAATATTACAGGTTCGTTTCTCACTTATGTAAACCAAATCGTGATATATTGTGGTATTTGTATGAAAAAAGTACAAAAATACCTATAATCTTTCTATAAATTATTTTTCAAAAAAATATAGACATTTTTCAAAAATATGTTATAATTATACTGTAGGCTTAGAAGTCGTATAAACTTTTATACATAGGCTTAAAGCTGTATAAACATTTTAGGAGGAAAAACAATGAGCAAAAAGTATGTATACCTTTTTAGCGAAGGTGATGCAAGCATGAGAGAACTCCTCGGTGGTAAAGGTGCCAACCTTGCAGAAATGACAAAGATTGGTCTTCCCGTTCCCCAGGGCTTCACAGTATCAACAGAAGCTTGTACTCAGTATTACGAAGATGGCAGAGTAATTAGCGAAGAAATCCAGAAAGAAATTATGGAAAACATCGTTAAAATGGAAGCTATCTGCGGAAAGAAATTCGGAGATAAAGAAAATCCCCTTCTCGTATCAGTTCGTTCAGGTGCAAGAGCTTCAATGCCCGGTATGATGGATACAATCCTTAACCTCGGCCTTAACGAAGACGTTGTTGAAGCAATGGCTAACAAGTCAGGTAATGCACGTTGGGCTTGGGACTGCTACAGAAGATTTATCCAGATGTATTCAGACGTTGTTATGGAAGTTGGTAAGAAGTATTTCGAACAACTCATCGACGAAATGAAAGAGAAAAAGGGCGTAACACAGGACATCGAGCTTACAGCTGAAGACCTTAAAGAACTTGCTTCACAGTTCAAGGCTGAATATAAGTCAAAAATCGGATGCGACTTCCCAACTGATCCCAAAGAACAGTTGATGGGTGCTGTTGAAGCCGTATTCCGTTCATGGGACAACCCCAGAGCAAACGTATACCGTCGTGACAACGATATTCCTTATTCATGGGGTACAGCTGTTAACGTACAGATGATGGCATTCGGTAACATGGGTGACGATTGCGGTACAGGTGTTGCTTTCACACGTGACCCTGCTTCAGGTGACAGAGGCCTCATGGGTGAATTCCTTGTAAACGCTCAGGGTGAAGACGTTGTTGCCGGCGTTCGTACTCCTATGCCTATCGCTCAGATGGCTGAAAAGTTCCCTGAAGCTTTTGAAGAATTCAACAAGGTTTGTAAGATTCTCGAAGATCACTACAGAGATATGCAGGATATGGAGTTCACAATTGAAAACAAGAAGCTCTATATGCTCCAGACAAGAAATGGTAAGAGAACAGCTAAGGCTGCTCTTAAGATCGCTTGTGACTTAGTTTCTGAGGGTATGATTGACAAGAAAAAGGCTGTTGCTATGATCGATCCCAGAAACCTCGACACTCTTCTCCATCCCCAGTTTGATGCAAAAGCTCTTAAGGCTGCAACACCTGTTGGTAAGGGTCTTGGCGCTTCTCCCGGTGCTGCATGCGGTAAGGTTGTATTCACAGCTGAAGATGCAGAGGCTTGGAATGCAAGAGGCGAAAAGGTAGTTCTTGTTCGTCTTGAAACTTCACCTGAAGATATTACAGGTATGAAGGCTTCACAGGGTATCCTCACAGTTCGTGGCGGTATGACATCACACGCTGCCGTTGTTGCTCGTGGTATGGGTACATGCTGTGTATCAGGTTGTGGCGACATCGCTATGGACGAAGAAAACAAGAAATTCGTTCTTGCAGGTAAAACATATAATGAAGGCGATTATATTTCAATCGACGGTTCAACAGGTAATATCTACGATGGTATTATCCCCACAGTTGATGCTGAAATCGCAGGTGAATTCGGTCAGATCATGGCTTGGGCTGATGAATTCAGAACACTTAAGGTAAGAACAAATGCAGATACTCCTGCAGATGCTAAGAAGGCAAGAGAGCTTGGTGCTGAAGGTATCGGTCTTTGCCGTACAGAGCATATGTTCTTTGAAGCTGAAAGAATCGCTGCATTCCGTGAGATGATCTGTTCAGATACAGTAGAAGAAAGAGAAGCTGCTCTTGATAAGATTCTTCCTTATCAGCAGGGCGACTTTGAAGCTCTCTACGAAGCGCTGGAAGGAAATCCTGTAACAATCAGATTCCTCGATCCCCCGCTTCATGAGTTCGTTCCCACAGAAGAAGCTGACATTAAGGCTCTTGCAGACGCCCAGGGCAAGTCAGTAGAAGAAATCAAGAACATCATTACATCACTCCACGAGTTCAACCCCATGATGGGTCACAGAGGATGCCGTCTTGCAGTAACATACCCTGAAATCGCTGCTATGCAGACAAAGGCTGTTATCAGAGCTGCTATCAATGTGAAGAAGGCTCATGCAGACTGGAACATTGTTCCCGAAATCATGATTCCTTTGGTTGGCGACATCAAAGAGCTTAAGTATGTTAAGAAGGTTGTTGTTGAAACAGCAGTCGCTGAAATCGCAGCTGCAGGCGCAGATCTTAAGTACGAAGTTGGGACAATGATCGAAATCCCCAGGGCTTGACTTACAGCTGATGTAATCGCAGGCGAAGCTGAATTCTTCTGCTTCGGTACAAATGACCTTACACAGATGACATACGGCTTCTCAAGAGACGACGCAGGTAAGTTCCTCGACGCTTACTATGATGCAAAGATCTTCGAAAACGATCCCTTTGCTAAGCTCGACCAGACAGGTGTTGGTAAGCTTATGCAGATGGCTGTTACAGAAGGTAAGAAGGTTCGTCCTTCAATGCACTGCGGTATCTGCGGTGAGCACGGCGGCGACCCTGTATCAGTAGAATTCTGCCACACAATCGGACTTGACTACGTTTCATGTTCACCTTTCCGTGTGCCCATCGCAAGACTTGCTGCTGCTCAGGCTGCTATTAAGGAAAGCAAATAATCTTTAAATGTTGATTTAACTTAAAAAGATAAAGCAAATATTAAAAAACAACCTTGCAAATTTCTTTGCAAGGTTGTTTTTATATGATTATGGTCACATACTAAATAAAAAAGGTTCTGCCATTTTCGGCAGAACCTTTTAAGTTTTAATATACTCTTCTTGCACCTACGTATGTTCTTGAATAGTATGCACTGTTAATTGATGCAATTCTTACAACGTCACCTGTGTGGGGAGCATGTATCATCTGACCGTTACCAATATAAATACCAACGTGGCTGATACGCTTGCTCTTTGCAAAGAACACGAGGTCACCGGGTTGAAGATCGGCTTTATTAACTGCGCGTCCGTTGCTGAACTGAGCAGCAGCTGTACGGTTAACACTTATTCCAAGTGACTTACATACATATTGTACAAGACCTGAACAGTCGAAGCCTTTGGGTGATGAACCGCCCCATACATAGCGAACGCCCATATACTTTCTTGCGGTGTTTACAATTGCCTGACCCTTTGAACTTGCGGCAGGTGTTTTATATGTGGAAGCAGATTTTGTTACCCTTGCTTTAGCGGCCTTTGCAGCTTTTTCTCTTGTAGCTGCTTCAGCTCTCGCCTTTGCTTCTGCGGCTCTTCTGTCTGCGGCTGCTTTCTGTATTGATGCAACCTCAGTTTTGGGCATCCATGCATCCACAATTTCGATAGCTGTTGAAACAACATAGCCTGTATCAAGGTCTTTTCCGTAGAATACCTTTGTATATCCGTTTTCGTCGTATACGAGAACAAGCTCGCTTCCGTTTTCAAGCTTTCCTATAATAGAGGCGTTAGATGAGGCAGAACGTCTGATGTTCGCTTTTGAGCCGTCTGTTTTAACAACTGCTTTTTTGTAGTTGTCATAATGCATTGCGGCATAGTCTGCTTCTGCTTTGCTTTCTGTTATATGACTTTTTGAAACAAATCCGAATTTGTTTTCGCCATAGGATATTTTGTACCATCCATCTGTAGATTCAAGAATTTTTACTTCAGTTGTCTGGGGGAGAGTATCTATAACTGCACCTTCGTCTGAAGGAGCTTCGTATACGTTCAATGTCCCGAAGGTGAGAAGTACATAACTGTTTGTATGTGAGCTCTTCTTTTCTTCTATTTGTTTCAACTCATCTTCAGTGTATGTTTCACTTAAAGCTTCAGCGGCTTCTTCCGGGCTGATTTTTATAACCTCAGGGTTGATAACTGTTGTAACCTCTTCGGTTTTGTTCAGCAATGCCGCAAGCCTGTTGCTTGCTTTAAGGTCGATTGACTGTTTAACTGACATAGTGCCAATCATAGCGATTGTAAGAAGTCCCACAACCGTATGCTTTGCATTCTTCATAAAAATAAAACCTCCTAAGTTAGGTCGGATTTTTGTTATCCGACAAACAACAGGTTAATTATACACCATTTTCTTTGTTTTGTCAAATTATTTTTATTTTTTTGTAACATTTCTGTAATTTTGACTTAGTTTTTGTAACAAATTAAGGGGTATAATGTGGCTGGATATGCCATAAATTTGTGCATATTGTAATATGTAGGTAGAGATTAACTGTATGATGTATACAATTTTAATGAAAATTATATATAATAGAATATAACATAAGCTTAGAATAAATAGATATAGGTAGCTTATGTTGATAATAAACACAAATGATTGTATTTTTATAGGTTCTGTTTATTATAACATAAGCTTAGAATAAATAAATATAGGTAGCTTATGTTGATAATGAACGCAATATATTGAGTTTTATTGGTTGCGTTCATTATTACATATTTTTTTGTAAACCAAACGGGTTGTAAACAGTGAGTATTTACAACCCGTTTGGTTATGCCGTGTTTTTTTAAAGATAAAACACGTGCCCTCCTATTGTCGTGTAATAAGGTCTGTTTTGTGCAATCCAGGAATTTGTGGCTGTAATGGGATTAAAGAAATATAAGCAATCTCCCACGGTTGATGGGTTTGTAAGGCTGAGTTTTGCAGCACCTACCGAATCGGCAGAGGGGGAGAAGTAAATAGTTCCGTTAATTACAGGTTCAAACTGAACTGCATACTGCTTGTCAAAAATAACTCCGTATATAGTGTTGGGAAACAGAGGGCTTTTTACTCTGTTTAAAATAACATCTCCTACTGCTATTTTTCCGCGCATACTTTCACCACGGCTTTCAGCATTTATAATTCTGGAAAGCCAGTAAAGCTCGTCGTGAGTAAAACTGTGATCAATCATTTCCTTTGATACGTTGACTGTTGGTTTTGTAAGCTCTACATTTTTGTATTCATCATCCCATCCTACGCTTGCACCGAATATGTCAGACATAGCCCGAACAGGTATAAGAGTTCTGTCGTTATGAATAAATGCGGGACCGTTCATTTTTACGGTTTTTCCATTAACAAATGCATTTTTTGAGCCTATACTTACTGAAACTTCTTTCCCGTCAATACTGACACGAGCTGTCCCTTTGTCCCATTCTACACTTTCTGCACCCAGAGAGTCTGCAATTGCCCTTATGGGGGCGTATGTTGTACCGGAGCTTATAACCGGCTCGGTATCGGTAATAATGTATTCACCGTTTACACGGATATCAACCGGCACCTCGGTGGCTTTTGCATTTCCTGCTAAAAGCAGAAAAAACGCACACGCCAATAACAATTTTTTCATTAAGAACATTCCTTTCGAGTAGAAATAATTGTAGGTGTCAAAATGATTTTAACATAAAATATGCACATATTCAACGTGTAATATATGGTAAAATTATATAGGAAGAAATTAGTATTGTTACATTTGTGTTTTATTTATAAAAAATACTTGTATTTTTTGTTTTCTTGTAGTAAAATGATGAAGTGATGGGGTAGTGTGCCTGAGTATATGCAGCAAACAATAAAGGCATACTCAACGGAAACAAAAAAGAAAAAAACAAGAAAAGAGGGAATTTCTATGGAAAAACTTTTCAAACTCAAAGAACATGGCACAAATGTAAAAACAGAGATTATTGCAGGTATTACAACATTCCTTGCGATGGCGTACATTCTTGCTGTTAATCCTGGAATGTTAGGTATTATTCCTGATGGACCCGGCCCTGCTGCGATATTTATGGCTACGGCACTTTCAGCTGCTATCGGTACAATTTGTATGGCATTTTTTGCTAATTACCCTGTAGCTTTAGCATCAGGTATGGGACTTAATGCATTCTTTACCTACACAGTATGTCTGGGTATGGGATATTCATACAAAGTAGCATTGACAGCTATTTTGCTGGAAGGTATCATTTTTATGATTCTTTCAATCTTCAAGTTCAGAGAAGCATTGGTTAACAAAATCCCTGCAAACCTTAAGCTTGGTATTACAGCAGGTATAGGTTTGTTTATCACAATTATCGCACTTATCAATGCAGGTATTGTTGTAAACAATGATTCTACATTGGTTGGTCTTGGTGATATCGGTTCACCCCAGGTTGTTCTTGCAATTCTTGGCCTTTTGATTATTGGCGTGCTTCACCACTTCAAAGTTAAGGGTGATATATTAATAGGTATTCTTGCAACATGGGTACTCGGTATTGTTGCAGAGCTTATCGGTTGGTATCAGGTTGATGTTGAAGCAGGTGTTTATTCTTTGATTCCTTCACTTTCATGGGACGCAATCAAAGCAAACTTTGCAGCTCCTGCACTTTTCCAGTTTGATTTTGCATATGTTGCTCAGAATTTTGCGGGATTTGCAGTTGTATTGTTCACATTCCTCTACACCGATATTTTTGACACAGTTGGTACATTAATCGGTGTTGCTCAGAAGGGTGACTTGCTCGACAAAGACGGAACACTTCCAAGAGCCGGCGGTGCTTTGATGGCAGACGCGGTTGGTACAGTTGCAGGTGCATGCCTTGGTACATCAACAGTAACAAGCTATGTTGAATCTTCAGCAGGTGTAGCAGCAGGCGGAAGAACAGGTCTTACAGCATTGACAACAGGTATCTTGTTCCTTATCGCAATTCCTCTTGCGCCTCTCTTCCTTGCAATACCCGGATTTGCTACAACACCTGCAATGCTCTTTGTTGGTCTACTGATGCTCTCAGCAGTTACAAAGATGGATTTCGAAGGTGACATTGCTGATACAATCGGCGGATTCCTTGCAATCGTTATGATGCCTTTTGCTTACTCAATTGCAACAGGTATTATGTTTGGTATGGTTGCATGGGTTGTTCTTAAAATTTTGTGCGGAAAAATTAAAGATATAAGCCCTGTTATGTGGGTATCAGTTGCATTATTTGTGATTTATATCATTACTCAGATTATGTAATCAATTATCTTTATGAGAACGACAGTTACGGAAGGGTGTTTTGTAAATGAAAGATAATTATGAAATCAAGGTGGCAGGTGTTACAAGGCAGCTTCCTTTGTTCAAGGTTAAGGATGGTTTAAAAATAGCGGCATTTATAATGTTCGGCGATGTTGAACTTACCTGTGCCTGTGCCGAGGAGCTTGTAAAAATTGCACCTGAGCATGATATAATGTTCACAGCAGAAGCAAAAAGTATCCCTCTTATTTGCGAAATGGCAAGGCAGGGAGGAGAAAATACTTATGTTGTGGCACGTAAGGGTCCTAAAGTGTATATGAAGAATGTTGTGTATACCCATGTGGATTCCATTACCACCGACCATCAGCAGATTCTTTGTATCGGTCAGGATGATATTGACAAGATAAAGGGAAAAAGAGTTCTTATTGTGGATGACGTAATCAGCACAGGCGAATCTCTTACAGCGATGGAAAAGCTTATAAATCAGGTGGGCGGTAATATCGTAGGTAAAATGGCAGTTCTTGCAGAAGGCGATGCCATAGACCGTGATGACATAATATATCTTGAGCCTCTTCCTTTGTTTGATGAAGACGGAAATGCAAAATAATATAAAAAAGCTGTGCTTGGGCACAGCTTTTTTGTTGAAAATAAATATTGACTAAAATATACGTGTATGGTATAATCATTTAAAATTGAAGGAGTTATTACTATGAACGTGTTATTCGTACTCACATCTTTAACACTTCTAAGCGTTGCCCTAGTCCTTACAGGTTCTAATTCGGTCAGCGCTATTTGACGTGTAGAGTGCGAAAAATATTTATAGTCAGTAATTGCTGGAAGTAAAATGATTTTTCGGGGCTCACGGCTATAGTGCTGTGGGTCCCTTATTTGTTTTGAAAGGAGTTTTCAGTATGAGAACAATTAACATTGCAGACATTACGCTTAAAAAACTTTCGGAGGACCGTGCAATAATGCTGCTCTTCCGTGAAAAGTCAGCTATTGCAAATTGTGCAGATAAGCTCGGTGCAAATTCCATCGAATTACCTGCCGTTAAAAATCTCCGTGAAGATACCATTATCTATAAAACAATTGCACAGAATGTTCAGAATGCAACTCTTGCAATTCCTGTTGGGTTTAATAAGGCAGATGTTAAATCTGTATGGGAATGCATTAAAGATGCAAAGAAACCTCGTCTTCAGATTGAACTTCCTGTATCAACAATTCAGATGGAATATATGTATCATGTAAAGCAGTCAGCTATGCTTGAAAAAATTGCAGAGCTTGTTAAAGAAGCTAAATTGTTCGGCAATGATATAGAGTTTTCTGCTCTCGATGCAACAAGGGCAGACGTTGATTTCCTTATTTCTGCCGTTCGCGAAGCAGAGTTAAACGGTGCAAATGTCATAACTGTTTGCGATGATGCAGGCGTATCAACACCTGAAGAAATCGGAGCTTTAGTTTCAAAAATTAAAGAAGCAGTAAGTGTTCCTGTATATGTTCAGGTATCAGACCGTATCAATATGGGTGTTGCATCGGCGTTTGCCGCAATCACAAATGGTGCTGACGGAATTAAATGTGCTATGGCGGGCAGGGATATTCTTTTGACCGGAGAAATTTCTGATGCAATCAGTGTTTGCGGTTCGCAGATTGATGCTGGGATTAACCTCGATACAACTAAAATCCATGCAAGTATTGATGATATGCTCTCAAACATTAATCACGAAAGCTATGATAATGAAAAAGCCGTAAGTGAAAAGAAAAAGATTTTGCTTGATTCTGATTCTTCTATGGCGCAGGTTGCTCATGCGGCGGAAGTTTTGGGATATGAACTTTCCGACTCTGATGTTGGAAACGTGTATAAAGCGCTTATGCAGGTATGTGAAAAGAAAAGCGCTGTTGGCTCAAAAGAGTTTGAAGCGTTGATTGCAAGCTCTGCTATGCAGGCTCCTTCAACATATCATTTTGAAACATACACAACAACAAGCAGTAATGCCACTAGTTCAATGTCGCAGGTTACACTTAAATGTAATGATGAAATTATTTGCGGGGTTAGCAACGGTGACGGTCCTATTGACTCTGCCTTCCGTGCGATTGAGCAGTGTATAGGTCATCACTATGAGCTTGATGATTTTCAGGTGCAGTCTGTAACAGAGGGTAAAGAAGCATTAGGTTCTGCCCTTGTAAGACTTCGCAATAACGGGAAGCTTTATTCCGGTAACGGAACTTCAACTGACATAGTTGCCGCAAGTATCAGAGCATACATAAATGCACTCAATAAGATTGTTTTTGAGGAGGCTTAATAAATGAGAATAGTATTTTCAACCAAGAATGTAAGCCGCGGGACTTTTCTTGATACTTGCCGCTATGCTTTTGACTATGGGTTTGAAGGCTTTGAAATATATGATGCAATCAAAGAAAGAATTTCTCATCACGACAGTATATTAAGACGAGACCGCATAGCGGATGCTAAAAGAAAGCTTGTAAACAGAAACCTCTCTGTTTCAGCACTTCGTATGCCGGATAGTATTGATAATATAGGCACAACTGCGGATTTGGTAGTTAAATATGTGGATATGGCTGCATCCTCCGGAGTTTCAAATGTGATTGTACGCATAGATGAAATGGTTTCATTTGATGTTTTGGATGAAAAACTCTCTAGAGCTATAAAGAAAGCAGAAAATGCAGATGTTAATATTTTGTTTGAAACGGTAGGGGCTCTGGCAAATACAGAAAATGTAATTGATATTATCAACCACTTTTCATCTGCTGTAATCGGTGCTTCATGGAATGTGAGAGGTACATATTTTAATGCGGGCGAAACTGCTGAAGCGACAATTAAAACTCTGGGAGCATATATAAAGTATGTTCGCCTCGGTGATATGAAAGACGGAAAAACAGTACTCATTGGTGAAGGCGAACTTGAGGTGGGAAAACTCATTGGTGCGCTTTCATCTCTAAACTATGAGGGATATATTTGTGCGGCGTGGAATGAGGAAATCCATGATGCAGATATTGTTTTAACTCACTTTGCAAATTATATTTCACAACTTAACCGAGAGAAGAAAAGTTTTGACAAGGCATACTACAACAGAGCTAAAACGGGAACATTTGTGTGGAAAAAGTATGATGTTATTGATGTAACTTTCTCTGATGTTCTTGACAAAATGGTAGAAAAATATCCCGACCAGTATGCTTTCAAGTATCCTACACTTGATTATACGAGAACATACGAACAGTTCAGACGTGATGTTGACGAATGTGCAGCAGCACTTATTTCTCTGGGCGTAAAAGCAGGAGACCATGTTGCAATCTGGGCAACCAACATTCCTCAGTGGTTTATTACATTTTGGGCAACAACAAAAATTGGTGCAGTTTTGGTTACTGTTAATACTGCATACAAAATCCATGAAATTGAATACCTGTTAAAGCAGTCAGATACCCATACTCTTGTTATGATTGAGTATTGTAAGGACATTAACTACAAAGAAATTATTCATGAGCTTTGTCCTGAACTTGATAATCTTACTCCGGGCGAGCCGCTGTATTCAAAAAATCTTCCGTTCTTACGTAATGTTGTAACGGTTGGTTTTGATATGCAGGGATGCCTTACCTGGGAACGGATGCTTTCCCGTTCTTCACTTGTTCCTCGTGAAGAAGTGAGACGTCGTGCATCTCTTGTTAAGCCTGACGATGTATGTAATATGCAATACACATCAGGAACAACAGGATTTCCGAAAGGTGTTATGCTTACACACAGAAATATCGTTAACAACGGTAAAACGATTGGTGACAGAATGGATTTGTCAACAGCAGACCGTATGATGATTCAGGTACCTATGTTCCATTGCTTCGGAATGGTACTCTCTATGACTTCTATGATGACACATGGCGGTACTCTTTGTCCTATACCATACTTCTCGCCAAAATCATCACTTGCTTGTGTAAATGACGAAAAAATCACTTGTTTTAATGGTGTTCCCACAATGTTTATTGCAATGTTCAATCATGCTGATTTTGCAAAAACAGATTTCTCATATGTGAGAACAGGAATTATGGCGGGTGCAAACTGCCCTGCAGATTTAATGCGACGTGCGGCAGATGAAATGAATATGCGAGAAATTATCTCTGTTTACGGTCAGACAGAGGCTTCTCCGGGATGTACTATGGGTGAGGTTAACGAAGACCTTGATCACCGAGTAGAAACAGTTGGAAGTGCTTTTCCCGGTGTTGAATGTAAAATTATCGACCCCGAAACGGGAGAGGAATTGCCTGACGGTGAAAGCGGTGAATTTGTAGCCCGCGGCTTTAACATTATGAAAGGCTACTACAAAATGCCCGAGGCAACTGCACAGGCGATAGACGCTGAAGGATGGCTTCATTCAGGTGATATTTGTATGAGAACATCTGACGGATATTACAAAGTAACGGGAAGATTGAAGGATATGATTATCCGTGGTGGTGAAAACTTATATCCGAGAGAAATTGAGGAATTTTATCTTACAAATCCCAAGGTTCGTGATGTTCAGATAGTAGGAGTTCCTGATGAAAGATATGGCGAAGAATGTTGTGCATGGATTATTCTTCATAAAGGCGAAACGGCTGATGAGAATGAAATGAAAGAATTTGGTAACGCTTCAATTGCAAGGCACAAGGTTCCAAGATACTTTATATTTGTTGATGAATTCCCAATGAATGCCGCAGGTAAAATCCTCAAGTACAAAATGCGTGACGAATCAGTAGAAAAGTTAGGCTTAAAAAAATGAACAATATTTTTGAAAGGCGGTGGAGTTATGGAAAAATATAAAATCATAGATGCTCACTGTCATATATATCCCGACAAAATTGCCGATAAGGCGGCAGCTGCCACATGTACATTTTATGACGGGATTGGTGCCACTTTGGACGGCCGTGTTTCAACTTTGATGAAGGAGCGGGAAAAAGCAGGCATTACTCATAGCATAGTTCAATCTGTTGCAACAACGCCAAAACAGGTTTCGTCAATAAACCGTTTTATTTCTGAAACTGTTGCAGGTAGTGGTGGCACTTTAACAGGTCTTGGTACGCTTCATCCCGAAAGTGAAGATATTGCCGCAGATGTTGATGAACTGATTAAACTCGGACTTCACGGTGTAAAGCTTCACCCCGATATTCAGAAGTTCAAGATTGATGACTACAGATGTCTTAAAATCTATGAGCTGTGTGAAAAGAAAGGACTTCCCATCCTTATGCACACAGGTGACTATCGCTATGACTATTCAAACCCTAACCGTCTTGTGCCAATTCTTGAAATATATGATAAGCTCATAATTGTGGGTGCTCATTTCGGTGGTTGGTCTGTGTGGAGAGAAGCGGCACGAAAGCTTCGCGGTTTCAGAAATCTGTATGTTGATACATCCTCCAGTCTCTACGACCTTCGTCCTTCTGAGGCAAGAGAGCTTGTGTATATGTACTCCGCAGACCGCATTCTTTTCGGTACTGATTACCCCATGTGGGAGCCTGCAGAAGAAATAGAAAGATACAAGGCACTGAAGCTTTCTTCTGAGCAAAACGAAAAGATACTTTTCCAAAACGCCTGCAGGGTTTTCGACATTAAAATATGACAATTGACAAATCCATAAAAACCCAATAAAACCAATACTTTCCGCTTGTTTGAAACATAACCAAACAAGCGGCATTTTTTTTGTGATAAACATATGAAAATCCTATATTTTTATTGACATTATGCATATATGCTGATATAATAAAATGTGATTTATTATGTATAATTGAGTGGGTGTGTGCTAATGTACAAAAAGTACTTTAAAAGATTTATAGATGTTGTCTTGTCAGGAATTGGTATAGTTGTGCTTGCAATTCCTATGCTTATAGTGGCTATGATTATTAAAATTGATAGTCCCGGCAACGTTTTGTTCAAGCAGGAGAGAGTGGGAAAGAACAAAAAAAGTATATATATATTAAAGTTCAGAAGTATGAGAAGCGATACTCCGAAAAATGTTCCAACGCATCTTCTTGCAGATCCTGATATGTACATAACAAAAGTCGGTAAGTTCATAAGAAAAACGTCAATAGATGAGCTTCCTCAAATATTCTGCATATTTATGGGCTCTATGAGTATTATAGGTCCAAGACCCGCACTTTTTAATCAGACAGACCTTATCGCTGAACGTGACAAATACGGTGCAAATGATATAACTCCCGGACTTACGGGACTTGCGCAAATAAGAGGCAGGGATGAGCTTCCCATCGACGTAAAAGCAAAGCTCGACGGTGAGTATGTAGAAAAAATGAGTTTTTGGTTTGACGTAAAGCTATTTTTCGGAACAATATTCAGTGTTCTTAAAAGCGACGGTGTAGTAGAAGGCGGAACAGGTCAGCTTGAAAAAGAAAAAGAAGAGGCACTCAGATGAAAAAAATACTTATTACCGGAGCTGACAGCTATATTGGAACATCTTTTGAAAACTATATATCAAAATTTGAGGGTTATACGGTAGACACTGTGGATATGATAGACGGAACGTGGCGTGAAAAGGATTTTTCGGATTATGATGCTGTGTTTCACGTTGCAGGTCTTGCACATTCTGATGTAGGCAACGTAAGTGAAGAGGTGAAGCAAAAGTATTACGCAGTAAATACCTATCTTACGATTGAAACTGCAGAAAAGGCAAAAAAAGATGGCGTGAGGCAGTTTATTTTTATGAGCAGTGCTATTGTGTATGGCGACAGTGCCCCTATCGGCAAAACAAAAATAATTACAAAGGATACACCTGTATCACCTGCAAACTTTTATGGCGACAGTAAAGTACAAGCAGAGCTTGGGTTAAAAAAACTTGAAGATGAAAATTTTAATGTGGTAATTTTAAGACCGCCTATGATATATGGAAAGGGGAGTCGGGGGAATTACCCAATCCTTTCAAAGCTTGCACAGAAATGTCCCGTTTTTCCGTATATCAATAATGAGCGTTCTATGCTCTACATTGAAAATCTTGCAGAGTTTGTAAGACTTATGATTGAAAACAACGAAACGGGTGTTTTTCATCCTCAGAATAATGAGTACAGTAATACATCAGAGCTGATAAAGCTGATTGCTGAAGCGCATGGTAAAAAAATAATCCTTGTAAAAGGTTTTGGAGGCTGCCTTAAAGTGCTGAGCCGCTTTACCGGGCTTGTGAATAAGGCATTCGGAAGTATGGTATATGAAAAGGGTATTAGTGAATATAAAGCTGATTATTGTAAATTCAGCTTGAATAAATCAATTGAATTAACGGAGAAATAATAATGGAAAAGACAATGTTTCCTTCAAAAGTATATGAAGAAGAAAAACTTGCGCCAAAAAAGGTCAAACTTTGTTTGATTTCGTCATCAGGAGGGCATTATGAGCAGCTGTCTATGCTCAAACCTTTGTCAGAGAAATATGATGTTTTCTGGGTTACAGAAAAAACTGATTATAAGGGCAATGCTGATTATTATTTGTACGCAACCGGTTCAAACGATAAAATGGTGTTGTTTAAATTAATTGCAAATTGCTTTAAAACTTTACATTTTTGGCTAAAGGAAAAACCCTCTTTTGTTATAACAACAGGTACGCTGGTAGCTCTGCCTGTATGTTTTCTTGCAAAACTGCTTAGAAAAAAAGTAGTGTTTATAGAAACCTTTGCGAGAGTAACTGATTGTACCCGTATGGGTAAATTGATGTATAAAATAGCTGATTTATTTATATACCAATGGGAAGAGTTGGCAGAATTCTATCCAAATGGAGTATATGGAGGTAGTATATATTGATTTTCGTATGTGTTGGTTCAAGAGACTATCAGTTTAACCGCTTGCTCAAAGCACTTGATGTGTTGGTAGAAAACGGTGAAATTAATGATAAAATAGTGGCGCAAATCGGTCAATCTGAGTATGAGCCTAAAAATTATCAGTGGCACAGGTATATTGACAGGGAAATGTTTAAAAAGTATCAATCAGAAGCGGATTTAATAATCTCTCATGGTGGTACAGGTGCACTTATTGGTGCATTAAAACTTGAAAAGCAAGTCATAGCCGTACCACGCCTTGCAAAATATGGTGAGCATATTGACGATCACCAAACTCAGGTATCGGGTGTTCTTGCAAAAGGCGGATATTTGCGAGAGGTTGTTAATATGGATGATTTAGGAGAAGCAATTCGTCTTTCTCAAATTGAGCCTATAATGAAAAAATACGATAAGCCGTCAAATATAATCAGTATAATAGATGATTTTATTATCAAAACAGTATAGGAGTGATGAAAATGAAGGGTGACGGAAATACATTATCTACACTTTTACAAAAGTTATACTTTTATATAATTCCTACTTCAACAGGAAGAACTAAATATATTGTAAAACATAAAAGTATGTTTCATAATATAGGCGAAAATTTCTTTTTTCAGCCTCGAAAATTTCCGGCAGATCCTGAGTATTTGTCATTTGGGAATAATGTAAAAATTTCTGCAGGTGTAACATTTATTAATCACGATATAACATATAAATTGTTTAACGATATGAAAACAGGACACAGTTTTGTTTCAAACAGAGGTTGTATTGAAATAGGAAACAATGTGATGATAGGTGCAAATGTAATGATTTTGCCAAATGTTAAAATAGGTAATAACGTCATCATAGGTGCCGGTGCGATTGTTACAAAAGATATACCCGATAATTCTGTTGCTGCAGGAATACCTTGTCGGGTTATAGGTCGGTTTGATGAGTTTCTTGAAAAACGCAAGAGTGTTAAGACTTTCTCTTCAGAAGATGATTATTGGAATGCATTCAATGATAGTAGGAGTTAGAATGTAAGAATTAAAATTGTTAAAATTAGAGATAAACAGAAAGGTTGTAATTTTTGTGATTACTGAGGTTGAATTAATATGAAAAAAATCTTGGTTGTTTCTACTAGCCCAGTGTTGATGAATGGAATTATCGTTGTTATTAAAAATTATTATTCCCGTTTTAATAAAGATAAGTTTGACATAGAATTTGTGTTTCCGTCAGTAATTGTAGATAATCTTTATGATGAAATTAAGGATATTGGCAAAGTACATATAATAGGTCGTAATATAAAAAACATTATCATGTATGTATTACGTATGTATAAATTGATGAGACATAACAAGTATGATGTAATGCATGTCCATGGTAATAGTTCTACAATCTTTTTTGAACTTTTAGCTGCAAAATTAGCGGGGGTTAAGGTTCGAATTGTGCATAGTCATAATACAACTTGTTCAAATAAAACTCTGCATTCTTTTCTCCATCCGATGTTCAGAGTTCTCTATACTCATGCATTTGCATGCGGAAAGGAAGCAGGAAAATGGATGTTTAAAAATGGCGAATTTATAGTAATAAATAACGGAATTGAATTAAATAAATACAGGTTTGATAGAAATATAAGAAATAATTTGAGAAAAAAGCTCAATTTAGAAGATAAAATAGTACTTGGACATGTGGGAGGATTTCATCACCAGAAAAATCATGACTTTTTAATAGATATGATTAGCAATTTGTATAACGAGAATTCTAAATATCATTTGGTTTTAGTGGGTGGTGGAGTTCGTTTTGAAGAGATTAAAAGTTTGGTTGAGAAAAAAGGACTTATTAATGCGGTAACATTTGTGGGTATTGTAAACAACCCTTATGAATATTATCAAATGTTTGATGTGTTTGTATTACCATCGTTTTATGAGGGGCTTCCGCTTGTTGCTGTGGAGGCGCAGGCTTCGGGTTTGCCCTGTGTTATTTCGGATGCGGTATCTCCCGGAGTTGAGCTAACAAAACTTGTGCATTTTTGTGGGTTACATTCAGGAGTAAGTGGGTGGACAGACCTGATTTGGAACTTGAAAAATGATAAAAGAGAAGAAGAGAGTAACAATGCTATTTGTAGCTTGAGAAATGCAGGCTTTGACATAACTGAGAACGTACGAAGTCTGGAAGCTTTTTATGAAAATGCAATTGGTTGAGGTAAAAATACTTAACAGTAGTTGTGTAAAGGTTTAATATGAATAATGTAGTTATAGTCACCAAAAGTTTGTTGTCCGGCGGTGCTGAAAGAGTGATCTCAATTTTGGCAAATTACGCTGTTAATCATAGCATAAAATGCACTATAATAATGATTGATGATTGTGAAGTTTTCTATGAACTTGATAAGTGCGTTGAATTGCTTGCTATTGGCAGACAGTCTGATAATCCTTTGATTGATAAGGTTAAAAGGTATATAAAAGCGAGAGCGGCAATAAAGCGATTAATGCCGGAAGTTGTACTGGCAATGCCTGAGGAAATAGGCATATATGTAATTCCGGCTATGCTTGGGACAGGTATCCCTGTGGTAGTGTCGGAACGTAATAATCCTTGGGTTATGCCTTATAAAAAAGTAACCCGTGTCCTTAGAAGGATTTTTTATCCGTTTGCTTCAGGGTATATATTTCAAACAAAAATGGCTGCATCTTTTTTTAATAAAAAGATACAAACTAAAGGTATAGTAATACCAAATCCCTTGGATGTATCAAAAATACCTGAGCCGTTTGTTGGTGAACGGAAAAAGACAGTAGTTGCAGCAGGTCGTCTTGAAGAGCAAAAAAACTTTAAATTACTTATTGATGCGTTTTCGGAGTTTTATAAAATTCATCCCGATTATAGTTTAAGGATTTTCGGTGAGGGCGGGCTAAGAACTGAACTTGAAAAATATGCTCAGACTGTTTTGCCTGATGGGGTATGGAGTATGCCGGGGAGAGATGCAGAGTGGCTTAAAAAGTCAGTTGATTGCTCGATGTTTGTGTTAAGTTCTGATTATGAAGGTATGCCAAATGCTCTGATAGAGGCAATGGCTGCCGGAATTCCAAGTATTTCTACCGATTGCCCATCGGGGGGGAGTGCTGAACTAATCGAAAACAATAAAAACGGCATCCTAATACCGGTGAAAGATAAAGAGGCAATGGTGAAGGCAATGATTTGCATTGTAGAAGATACTGAACTTGCAAATATGTTTTCTAAAATGGGTATAGAAATTAAGCATAAGTATGAAGCGAATAGAGTTGTACGTACATGGATTAATTATTTGAAAGGAATAAAGTAAATAATATGTCGACTAATTTAAGCTTTTCAGTGCCAAAAGAAAAGGCTGCAGTTGCGTTTTTTTCTGACTGGGCGTTTTGTGCATGGGTTATCATAGCATTTTTGTTTGAGAGAACGATTGGAGGAAGACTCTCACTTGCTATTTTCTGCGGATTTTCTTTTTTGAATATGATAACTTTTAATTATAAGGTTATGGGCAGAAAAGAATTATCTGCGATAAACCCGTATTTTATGTGTTATATATGCTTTTTGTTGTATGTTATCTGGCATATAAAGTATTCAGGGATGGTTGTTAGCGAGATAACTGCAAATTCGATGTTTAAAACTCTGTGTATTAATGGGTTGTTTTATTATTTTTTATATAAGTATTTGATTATAAAAGATGATACGCAGGGGACGCTTCGGATGTACACAAGGTTGTTTTTGCTTTGTGTTATAGGTTTTATAGCAAAAGCAGGCGGGCAAATTTTTGATGAAAGAGTCGGTGAAGAAATAGGAATTAATTCTAATTCCATAGCTCTTGTGTGCGTAAACTGTATTATTATTATTAGTAACATTAGCAAAGAAAAACGCACTTTAACTGATAAAATTGCTCTTTTTGGGTTTATATTGTTTGTTTTGGTTAGTGGTTCGCGCAAGGGAATTTTCGGCATTATCATCGCTTTGTTTGTTGATTCTTTTCTTGGATTTGGAATCAAAAAAATGAAAAAGGTAGCTATAGCAGCGCTGTGTGTAGTTGTTATTTATATTCTGATTATGAATGTCCCGGTTTTTTATAATATTATGGGATATAGGGTAGAAGCTTTATTTTCTTATTTCAAAGGCAGTGCATTTGATGAAAGCTCGCTGGAGGTGAGAGTCAGCTTTGTTGAATTGGGGTGGTCGTATATTCTTGAACGCCCTTGGTTTGGATATGGGCTTGATTGTTTTCGTGAACTTGATCGTGCATATGGTACCTACTCTCATAACAATTATGTCGAGCTGTTGTATGGTGTTGGAATTATTGGCACAGTAATTTATTATATCGGTTATTTGTACATATTAATCGGACATTTGAAACTCTTTTTCAAAAAACATACAGAGACAAAAATATTTATTATATTTATGGTAGTTCAGCTTTGTTTGGAATATGCGTATGTGAGTTATTACGCAAGGCAGAACATATTTATAGTAATAGTCAGTCTTGCTGCGTTGCAACTAGCAAAATCCAAATTGTCACCGGAGGAGATAGATGGTGTTAAAAAAAATCGTTAGGGTTTTAAAGAATCCGTACAAATTATTTGTTTTTTTTGCATATAAGGGTGTTTTTGAACGTATAAATGACAAAACGTATTTGAAATTGTTATACAGAGGGATAATCAATAAAAAGTTAAACATTAAAAATCCGTGCGATTTTAATGAAAAGTTACAGTGGTTAAAATTGTATAATAGGAAACCCGAATATACAATTATGGCGGACAAGTATGCCGTTAGAAAATATATCGGACAAACAATAGGTGATGACTACCTTATACCGCTATTGGGTGTATGGGACAATCCTGATGATATTAATTTTGATTTGTTGCCCAATCAATTTGTTTTAAAGTGCAACCATAACAGTGGCACCGGAATGTGTATATGTAAGGATAAAAGCAGCCTTGATATAGATAAAACGATAAAAGGTTTAAAAAATGGAATGGCTGAAAACTATTACACAAAAACTCGAGAGTGGCCGTATAAAAATATTGAAAGAAAGATCATTGCCGAAACATTTATGGTGGACGATTCGGGTGACGAATTAAAAGACTATAAATTTATGTGTTTTAATGGCAAGGTAAAGTGTATATTTGTTTGTACCGACAGGTTTAAATCAGGATTAAAAATAACTGTTTTTGATACACAATGGGATAAGCTTCAGATTAAAGTTTGTAATACTGAAAATAAAACAGACATACCGAAACCCTATAATTTTGAAAAAATGATAGAGCTTGCAGAAAAGCTTTCGCAAAGAATTCCATTTGTAAGAATCGATTTTTATGAGGTTAACAGGAAGATTTACTTCGGAGAGATAACTTTTTTCCCTGAGAGTGGGTATGAAGTTTTTGAGCCTGAGGATTGGCTTAAAAAAATGGGAGAATGGATCAAATTGCAAGATTAAGCGGGAACAAGTAATGATTACAGTTGTTACGCTTATATATAACTGAGTTAAGATTATATAATAAATTTTTTAGGAGTTGCAGAGCCAAACTGTTAAGGTTTGTTTATAATTGCAATGGGTGATGAGTCTGCCCATAATACAAAAGGGCTGATGGGAGAATTGTGTTATGCAAAATGAAATTATGGTAAGCGTTATTTGTAACGCATATAATCACGAACTGTATATTGAAAAAGCCTTAAAAGGCTTTGTTATGCAAAAGACGAATTTTAAATTTGAGGTTCTTGTTCATGATGATGCATCTACAGATAAGACTGCTGATATGATTCGTCAATACGAAAAAAAGTATCCGGAATTGATAAAACCCATATATCAAACAGAAAATCAGTATTCAAAAAAGCCAGGCTTAGTGTCAAAAACACAATACGCCAGAGTGTCGGGTAAGTATATTGCATTGTGTGAGGGCGACGATTATTGGACAGACCCTTTTAAACTTCAAAAACAGTTTGATGCAATGGAATCTAATCCTGGAATCGATATTTGTGCTCATACTGCAAGTGCAATAAATGCAACCACTAATAAGAAAATAAATACAGTTATGCCAAGTAAAAAGAATTGTATTTTAAGTCTTGAACAAGTAATTTTAGGAGGCGGAGGATTTGTTGCTACAAATTCTTTGTTTTTCAGAAGTAGTCTAAATGATAATATTCCTGAGTTCAGAAAATTTTTAAGCTTGGATGGCACTTTGCAAATACATGGCTCAATACGTGGCGGCATGTTGTATCTTAAAGATAATATGTCGGTTTATCAGGTTGGCATTGAACACTCTTGGACAGATAGAATGAGCAAAAACAAGAAAGATTTAGAAAACCATAACAATAAGGTTGTTGAAATGCTTAATATTCTTGATAAAGATTTGGGATATAAATATACCGATACGATTAAAAAAAAGATTTTGCTTAATGAGTTTAAAGATTTGTATTATGAATCGGATATTGACAGCATAATGAAAGAGCCTTACAGACAGTTATTTAACGAACTTACAATAAAAAGGAAAATAAAGGTCCTTGTATTAGGTACAATCAGAAAAGTTTTAGGTCAAAGGGTGAAATAATGGCAGATAATTTGAAAACAAAAGTTTTGTCAGGACTCATTTGGAAATTTGGTGAAAGAATATCAGCACAGCTTGTTACATTTATTGTTTCTATTGTATTGGCAAGGCTATTAAGTCCGGCGTATTATGGTGCAATTGCAATTGTTAATATTTTTATTGCTCTTGCAAATGTTTTTGTGGTTGCGGGCTTCGGTAATTCCCTTATACAAAAAAAAGATGCGGATAATGTGGACTTTTCATCGGTGTTTTATTTTAACATTGTACTGTCTTTAGTTATTTATATCATATTGTTTTTTTGCGCACCTGTTATAGCCGACTTTTATAATATGGAAATTCTGAGTCCTGTTTTAAGGGTTTTGGGATTGCGATTAATAGTTGCAGGAGTAAACAGTGTTCAGCATGCATACGTATCTAAGCATATGATGTTTAAAAGTTTTTTTTGGTCTACCTTATTCGGAACGTTACTTTCCGGAGTGGTTGGAATTGCTATGGCGTATGCAGGCTTCGGAATATGGGCACTTGTTGCTCAATATATGGTTAACACCACAGTTGATACAATAGTTTTATGGGTCACGGTTAAATGGAAACCTGTACTTGAATTTTCGTTTATCAGATTAAAGGGATTGTTTTCATATGGGTGGAAACTGCTTGTATCTGAACTTCTAAATACGGGTTATAACGAATTGAGATCCCTTGTCATCGGAAAGGGATACTCATCCTCGGATTTGGCTTTTTATACAAAAGGTAAGAGCTTTCCGAATCTTATTGTGACTAATATAATTTCTTCCATACAAAGTGTTCTTTTTCCTGCTATGTCTGAAAGGCAGGATAAAAAAGAGAATGTTAAGGCTATCACGCGTCGCTCAATCCGAATAAGTAGTTATGTTATGCTCCCGATGATGTGTGGTCTTGCATTAATAGCAGAGCCTTTTGTCAGGGCTTTGCTTACAGACAAGTGGCTTCCTTGTGTGCCTTTTTTGCAGATTTATTGTTTCTCTTTTTCGCTGCATCCTATTCACACGGCTAATCTTCAGGCAATAAAAGCAATGGGACGAAGTGATTTATTTTTAAAACTCGAAATTATTAAAAAGATAATTGGAGTTATTGTGCTTGTTATTTCTGTGAAGTTTGGGGTGTTGGCAATAGCAATGACAGGTCTTCTTACAACTGTTATTTCATCTGTTATTAATTCGTATCCTAATGTGCGATTACTTAAATATAGATATGTTGAACAAATAAAAGATTTGTTTAACGGAATTATACCTCTGACAGTTATGTGGGTTACGGTATGGCTGGTGAGAATGATTAACATAAACGATATTTTGATGATGATATTGCAAATACTCGTTGGAATAGTGGTATATGTAACAGTTTCAAGCATAACAAAAAACGAATCGTTTTTATATATTCATTCTATAATAAAGGAACTTTTAAAAAAATAAGAAGTAATAATCTGTGGTTATTAAAATATGAGAGAAGAAAAAATGAAAAGAATTAATGTAACTCGTTCCTCGATGCCCTCATATGAGGAGTATTGTGAGGCAATAAAACCGATTTTTGAGAGTCGTTGGCTTACCAATATGGGGCCTTTACATAATGAATTTGCAGAAAAAGTGTCGGAGTATATGGGAGCAGAAAATATATCCCTTTTTACAAACGGACATTTGGCTTTGTGTTGTGGAATAAAGGCATTGGGATTGACAGGTGAAGTTATAACAACACCGTTTACTTTTGCATCAACCACTCATGCTATTGTTGACTGCGGTCTTACGCCTGTATTTTGTGATGTAAACCCTGAAGATTACACGATAGATGTAAACAAAATAGAGGCGCTTATAACTGACAAAACAAGTGCAATTATGCCTGTACACGTGTATGGTAATGTGTGTGATATTGAAGCAATCGACAAAATGGCGAAAAAGTATAGTCTTAAGGTTATATATGATGCGGCTCATGTTTTTGGTGTAAAATATAAAGGCAAGGGTATCGGTACATTTGGTGATATGAGTATGTTCAGCTTTCATGCGACGAAAGTGTTCAATACTATTGAAGGCGGATGCCTTACATATAACGATAGTGAACTTACACAAAAAATAGCAAGTCTTCGTAATTTTGGCATCACAACTCCTGAAAGTGTAGATTATGTGGGTACAAATGCAAAAATGAATGAATTTCAGGCGGCTATGGGACTTTGCAATCTTCGTCATATTGATGATGAGCTTGAAAAGAGAGCAGTTGTTGAAAATCAATATCGTAAACGACTTGGTGGGCTTGACGGGATAAAGCTTTCTCCTGTTCAAAAAGATGTTTCTCATAACCATGCATATTTCCCTGTAGTGTTTGACAAAAATGTTTTTGGTAAAAGCAGGGATGAGGTTGCATACTTGTTAGCCAATGAAGGAATATTTGCACGTAAGTATTTCTATCCCATAACAAATGAATTTTCGTGTTATAAAGGAAAATACAGTGGCGAAACTCCAATAGCAAAAGAAATATCAGAGAATGTTCTGACACTTCCAATGTATGCAGACCTTACATCTGAGGATGTGGATAGAATATGTGATATTATAATGAACGCATCCTATAAAACACAATAGGTAGCGTTCATTATCAACATAGCTACCTATATCTATTAAGTTCTAAGCATATGTTATATTAAATAAAAAGGGTAATTAATGATATGACAAATATTAAGAGTAATCGTAGATCGGGCATTGAGCTTTTAAGAATTTTCGCAGCTGTTGGTGTGATAATATTGCATTATAATAGCGGAAAAGCTTTTGATTATGTGGAAAGTGGAAGTTTAAATAAGTTAATACTTTTTTTGGCTGAGAGTATTTGTATATGTGCAGTTGATATTTTTGTGCTTATTTCTGGATATTTCCTTGCTAAAACAAATAAAAGATCGATAGGAAAGATACTTGAGTTGGTTTTGCAAGTTATAGTGTTCAGGTTTTTGTATTATTTTGCTGCTGTGGTGTTGGGAAGAGAAGATTTTGCAATAAAATCTGTTTTAATAAAACTTATTCCCAACAGCTATTATGTTATCTTATATATGGCTTTATATTTTACATCACCTTACATAAATATATTATTTGAAAAACTTTCATCTACAGGACGCAAAAAATTTATTGTTACCATATTGGTTTTATTCTCGATATGGCCAACCTTTCATGATTTGTCCGGAGAACTTCTCTCAAAGGAATGGTTTGGATTAAGCACTATTAGTGCTTGGGGGAATTCACAGGGTTTTAATATAATAAATTTTTCACTTATATATAGTCTTGGTGCATACTTGAGATTTGAGGGGATTCCGAAGTGGCTTGGTAAAACAAATAATGTAGCGTTGTGTTCTTTGGGGTGTGTTTTTGTTATTTTGTTGTGGAGTATAGCAAATGAGTTTATGTATATGAACGGGCTTAGAAGTGCTTGGGTGTATCATAATCCGCTTGTTATATTGCTTACTGTGTGTTTATTTGCTTGTTTTGAAAAAATCAAATTTGAAAGCAATATTATAAACGAGCTTGCAAAAGCATCATTTGTCTGTTTTTTGATACATGGATATTTCTTGCCGTTTATAAAAATAAAATTTTTTGTAAATCAACCTTTTTATGTTATGGTTTTGCATATGGTAATCTGTGCAATTTTGATATATATAATGTCATATATTGCATATAAGGCATATACGTTAGTGTTGGGTAGGCTTTTTAAACGAGTAGACAAAGTAATAGTACCCGACACAGAGAAGAGTGAGTAAGAAAGGGCGGTATTTATGAGAGAACCTCAGGTAAAAGAAAGAAACTCCAACTTAGAACTTTTCAGAATAATAACAATGCTGGTTATTGTAGCACATCATTATGTCGTAAACTCCGGATTGGAAGTGCTAATAAATCAGGATGCCACATTAAGTTTTAACAATATATTCTTGCTACTATTTGGTTGGGGCGGTAAAACCGGTATTAATTGTTTTGTTATGATAACCGGATATTTTATGTGTAAGAGTACCTTGACGGTGCGCAGATATTTAAAACTGTTGCTTGAGGTTTTATTCTACCGTATTGTGTTTTATATAGTGTTCGTGTTGAGTGGATATATTGATTTCGGCATAATAGGATTTTTTAAAGCTATAACCGGTTTTACAAGCATAAGTACCGGATTCACTTCTTCATTTTTGGCGTTTTATTTGTTTATACCGTTTCTTAATATTTTAACAAACAATATGAACAAAAAAATGCACTTATTGCTTATCGCTCTGTGTTTGGGTATTCATACAGTATTGCCTTCGCTGGCAATAGCAGCACCTAAGTTCAGTTATGTAAGTTGGTTTATGATTATATACTTGATTGCTGCATATTTGAGAATTTATCCGGATAAGCACACAGAAAATAACAAATTGTGGACTTTGTCTATGATCTTGTGTTTACTTGCATCAATTTTAAGTGTTGTAGTGGGTGCTATAGTGGAAAAACGAATTGGGATAAAAATCATACACTATTTCTTTGTTGCTGATTCTAATAAGATTTTGGCTTTATTTACTTCTATTAGCGCTTTTATGGTTTTTAAAAATCTTAATATGCCTCAAAGTAAATTGATAAACAAAATAGCCGCTTCTACTTTTGGGGTGTTGCTTATACATGCTGCAAATGATTCTATGCGGACTTGGTTGTGGGGTGATTTTTTGAAAAACACCAATTTTTATAATTCTGGATTTTTGGTTTTACATGCAATTGGGGCGGTTATACTGATATATATTGTATGTACATTAATTGATATGTTAAGAATTAAGTTTATAGAAAAGCCGTTGTTTAAGAAAATAGATAAATATTTGAAATAGAGAGGAAAAAGGTGTGGAATTATGAAAGGTATTATTTTAGCAGGTGGTAAAGGTACAAGGCTTTATCCTATGACAAAAGCAGTTTCAAAGCAGCTTCTGCCTATTTACGATAAACCCCTTATCTATTATCCTTTATCAACACTTTTACTTGCAGGTATTAAAGACATTTTAATTATTTCTACACCTGAGGATACACCTGTATACAAAAAGCTGTTAGGTGACGGACAACGTATGGGAATATCCCTTACATATAAAGTTCAGGATAGTCCAAGAGGTCTTGCTGATGCATTTATTCTTGGTGAAGAGTTTATTGGGAATGACAGTGTGTGCCTTGTTCTTGGTGATAATGTTTTTTATGGCAGAAGCTTCACAAGAACTTTGAAAGATGCTATAGACAATAACAATGGTGCAACAATCTTTGGTTATCCTGTGAGCGACCCGAGAGCATTTGGTGTTGTTGAGTTTGATAAGGACAATAATGTGGTTTCCATTGAAGAAAAACCACAGAATCCGAAATCAAAGTACGCAGTTCCCGGGCTTTATTTCTACGACAACAGAGTTGTTGAAATTGCAAAGAATGTTAAACCCTCTGCAAGAGGAGAAATAGAAATTACTGCGGTAAACAACGCATATCTCGAAATGGGCGAGCTTAAGGTAAAGCTTTTCGACAGAGGTATGGCATGGCTTGATACAGGATCTCCTTCGGGAATGCTTCAGGCAAGTCAGTTTGTACAAACAGTGCAAACTGTTCAGGGAATGTACATATCCTGTATTGAAGAAATTGCATGGCGTAGAGGATTTATAACGACGGAGCAATTGAAGGCTATCGGTGAGGAACTTAAAATGACAGATTACGGACAATATATTTTGTCCATGGCGGAGGAAAATTAAATGAAAATACTTGTAACAGGCGGTGCAGGATTTATTGGCAGTAACTTTGTTTACTTTATGCTTAATAAATATCCTGACTATAAAATTGTGTGCCTTGATGCACTTACATACGCGGGAAATCTTGAAACCCTTGAAAATGCAATGAAAAATCCGAACTTTAAGTTTGTAAAGGGTGATATAACCGACAGAAAATCGGTATTTGAGCTTTTTGAAGAAGAAAAATTCAATATTGTTGTTAACTTTGCGGCAGAAAGCCATGTAGATAGGAGCATTGAAGACCCCGGTATATTCCTCAGAACAAACATTCTCGGTACTCAGGTGCTTATGGATGCATCACGAGAATTTGGTGTAGACAGATACCATCAGGTTTCAACGGATGAAGTTTATGGTGACTTGCCTCTTGACAGACCTGATTTATTCTTTACCGAAACAACACCAATACACACATCAAGCCCTTATTCTGCATCAAAGGCTTCAGCGGATTTGCTTGTTCTTGCATATGCAAGAACCTTTGGGCTTCCTGTTACAATTTCAAGATGTTCAAATAACTACGGGCCTTACCATTTCCCTGAAAAGCTTATTCCTCTTATGATTGCGAATGCTCTTGCAGAAAAGCCTTTGCCGGTTTACGGAGAAGGTCTTAATATTCGTGATTGGCTTTATGTAGAAGACCACTGTTCGGCAATCGACCTTGTAATCCATAATGGAAGAGTGGGTGAGGTTTATAACATTGGTGGACACAATGAAAAGGCTAATATTGATGTTGTAAAGTTGATATTAAAGGAGCTTAATAAGCCTGAAAGCCTTATTACATATGTTACCGATAGAAAAGGTCACGATATGCGTTATGCTATTGATCCTACAAAGATACATAACGAACTTGGCTGGCTTCCTGCTACAAAATTTGACGATGGAATAAAGCTGACAATAAAATGGTATCTTGATAATAAGCCCTGGTGGGAAAGAATAATCAGTGGTGAATATCAGGAATATTACAACAAGATGTATGGCGAACGTTAAATCAAAGCATGAGGTTTAAATATGGTTTAAAATTAAGGAGATTTAACTAAATGAATATTATTCGATTTATCAGAATGAAACTCGCTAATAGAAATTGGGAAAGCAGAAATAAGTTTTTGCGCAAATGTGGAGCAAAGATAGGGAAGGGTACACGGCTTAATTGTACAGTTAATGCCTTTGGCACAGAACCGTATTTGATAGAAGTGGGAGATAATTGTTTGTTTGCTACCAATATTCATTTGATAACTCATGATGGCGGAGTTTTGGTTTTGAATAATCTTAATTATTTTAATGGTAAAAAGATGGACAAGATAGCACCTATAAAAATAGGCAATAACGTTTATATTGGATACGGAGCATTTGTAATGCCCGGAGTAACAATAGGAGACAATGTGATTATAGGTGCAAATGCTATTGTAACGAAAGACATCCCTTCAAACTCCGTAGCTGTTGGTATCCCCGCAAAAGTTATAAGTGATATTGATACATATTATAACAAAGGGATAGAAAAATGTGTTTTTTATGAAACCGCAGGTCTTTCTCAAAAAGAAAAGAGGAAGTATTTTGAAAACTTGAAGAATTAACTTTGATTTGAATTGGTGATTTTATGACTCATGATTTTGAAAATATGCTATATTTGTTCGGTGCTAATGCAATTGGCAATACAGTGCAGTATAATGGAGAATTTGATGTCAAGCCTATTCGCGAATATTCTTTGGAACAGGGAATATGGCCTATGGTTTATCCTGAACTTGAAAAGGTGACGGATGTGAGTAAATACCAGTTGGAATGTCTTTCTATGATATCAAAAGGTATAGCACAAAAAGAATATACTTTAGGCGTTATCAGAAAGCTCGAAGAAGCTGGAATAAAATGTTGTCTTTTAAAAGGTGCTGCAATAAGTCATCTTTATGCACAACCTGAGTGCAGAATATCCGGTGATACAGATATTTTGATTGACCCAAAAGACGAAAAACGTCTTGTGACTTTTTTGAAGGATAATGACTATGTTGTAGAACTGAGAGAAAAAAACGACCACCATTTGAAGGCATACCATAAGCGTGGCGGGCTTTTAGAGGCTCACGTTATGCTATATAGCCATCCCACCACAAAAATCCTTTTTAACGGTTTAAAAATGTATAACGAACCATGGACCAAGTTAGAAATTGACGGATATAAATATAATGTTCTTGGACTTAATGACGGTCTTATGTATTTGACCGCCCATTATATAAAACATCTTGTCAATAGTGGCGGGGGAGTCCGTCAGATGATGGATTTACTTCTGTATATAGAAAAATATAAAGACAGTCTTGACTTGAATGCATATGATAAATTGTTAAAAAACCTTAAGTATGACAAACTGATTGACACAGTAAAAACCATTGGTGCTAAGTATTTTGATTTTGAGTATGAAATAAAGAATGAAGAACTTGCAGAAAGAATATTGTTGGATACTGAAATAGGTGGAATTTTCGGCTTCTCAACAAATAGCCGTAAGAATTTTTATGCAAACTATTGTAAAAAAAGAACAAGTATGTCAAAGTACGGGTTTAAGTTATTTATGATGACCAAGGATGATAGAGGACTGAAGAGCAGACTTTTTCCGGGCAAAAAAATTCTTGTTGAAGTTCTTGGGTATAAGTATGCAAAACACACCATTCTTATGCCGATTGCATGGATTAATAGGTTGTTTGATGTGGTGTTTAAACGGCGAAAGACTACTGTTTCTAAACAGATGAATGAAGAATTTGCAGAGAGAATGAAGCTTATGCAGGATTTAGGAATGATAGAATAGGAGAGTTTTATGAGTGATGCAATTTTAGTAACAGGTGCTGCCGGGTTTATCGGATTCCATCTTTCAAAGAGGCTTCTTGAAAGCGGAAAAATGGTAGTGGGATATGATAACATAAATGATTATTATGACACAAGCCTTAAATATGCAAGACTTGAAATTTTAGAAAAGTATGAAAACTTTACTTTTATAAAAGGTGATTTAGCAGACAAACAGGCGGTGGAAGGGCTTTTTGAAATTTATAAGCCTGAAATAGTTGTAAATCTTGCAGCCCAGGCAGGGGTACGTTATTCAATCACTAATCCTGAGGCGTATATAAGCAGTAACCTTGTGGGATTTTTTAATATTTTAGAAGCTTGTCGCAACAACCCCGTAAAGCATCTTGTTTATGCGTCCAGCTCATCCGTTTACGGAACAAACAAGAAAATCCCATATTCAACAGAGGATAAGGTTGACAATCCGGTTTCTTTGTATGCCGCTACTAAAAAATCAAATGAGCTTATGGCTCATGCTTATTCAAAGCTTTATAAAATACCGGCAACAGGTCTTAGATTTTTCACGGTTTATGGGCCATTCGGCAGACCGGATATGGCATATTTTGGCTTTACAAATAAGCTTGTAAAGGGCGAAAAAATACAGATTTTTAATTTTGGAGATATGAAGCGTGACTTTACATATATAGATGATATTGTTACAGGTGTTATTAATGTTATGAACAAACCACCTGTTGAAAATGAAGACGGTGCTTTATATAAGGTTTATAATATTGGGAATAACAAGCCGGAAAATCTTTTGTATTTTGTTGAAACACTTGAAAAGTGCCTTATGAAAGAAAATATAATTGATAAAGAGGCAGAAAAAGAGCTGCTGCCTATGCAGCCGGGGGATGTATACCAAACGTATGCTGATGTTGATGACCTTATAAAGGATTTTGATTTCAAACCGAATACAAGCCTTGAAGAAGGTCTATCAAAATTTGCAGAGTGGTACAGAGAATTTTATACGGAGGGTAAATAAAATGAAAATTGCAGTTGCAGGAACGGGATATGTCGGACTTTCAAATGCTATATTGCTTGCTCAGAATCATGAGGTTTGGGCTGTTGATATAGTTCCGGAAAAGGTTGAAATGATTAACAATAAGAAGTCACCTATTGTTGACGCAGAGATAGAGGAGTATCTTGCGTCAAAGGAGCTTAATCTTACGGCAACAACAGATAGTGAAAAAGCATATGCAGGTGCTGATTTTGTAATCATCTCCACACCTACAAATTATGATCCTCAGTTGAATTATTTTGACACATCAAGTGTTGAGTTCGTAATTGAAAATGTGATGAGAATTAATCCTGAAGCGATTATGGTTATTAAATCAACAGTTCCCGTAGGCTTCACAGATGATATGAGAAAGAAGTTCGATTGCAATAAACTTATGTTTTCACCTGAGTTTTTGCGTGAAGGACGTGCTCTTTATGATAATCTGTATCCGTCACGAATTATTGTTGGTGCGGTTGAAGAGTTGAAAGCAAAAGCTCAGCAGTTTGCAGAGCTGCTTTCTCAGGGTGCAATAAAGGAAGACATTCCTGTCCTTGTTATGAATTCAACAGAAGCGGAAGCGGTAAAGCTCTTTGCAAATACATATCTAGCTCTCAGAGTTTCATATTTCAACGAGCTTGATACATATGCAGAGGTGCGTGGGCTTGATACTAAGTCTATTATTGAAGGTGTGGGACTGGACCCCAGAATAGGCAGTCATTATAATAATCCGTCCTTTGGTTACGGTGGTTATTGTTTGCCTAAGGATACAAAACAGCTCCTTGCAAACTATAATAATGTTCCAAATAATATTATCGGAGCTATTGTTGACGCTAACAGAACGAGAAAAGACTACGTTGCAGACAGAATTTTGCATTTGGCAGGATTTGGTGTAAAGAATAATCCTGTTGTCGGAGTATACCGTCTTACAATGAAATCGGGAAGTGACAATTTCCGTCAGAGTTCTATTCAGGGTGTTATGAAGCGCATAAAGGCCAAGGGAGTACAGGTGATTGTTTACGAGCCCACTCTTGATGCAGAAGAGTTTTTTGGTTCTGAAGTAACTCACGAGCTTGATTATTTTAAAAACAAATGTGATGTAATAATTGCAAACAGATTTAATAAAGAAATAGAAGATGTGATTGAGAAAGTATATACAAGAGATTTGTTCTTCAGGGATTAAGATTTGGAGGTTTTTGTGTTCAATAAATTTAATGGCAAGAAGCTTCTTGTGTTATGCGGAAATGTGGTACATGTAAAAGTTGTTAAAGCCTCAAAACAATTAGGAATTTATACTATTGTTACGGATTCGCTTCCTATTGAGAAGTCACCGGCAAAGATGATTGCCGATGAGGCACTATGTTTGGATGTTTTAGATGTACAAAGTATTGTGGATTATTGTATTAAGAATCAAGTTGACGGAGTAGTGAATTTTTGCAATGACATCGCACAACGACCGTATCAACAAATATGCGAAAAACTTGGATTTCCGTGCTTCGGTACAGAACAACAGTTTTATAAGCTTACCGATAAGTGCGCATTTAAAAAAATGTGCATTGATAACAATGTGGATGTAATACAACAATATGCGGAGAAGGAAATTGAAAATGGCGATGTTGATTACCCTGTATTTGTAAAACCGGCAGATAGCCGCGGCTCCAGAGGACAGAGCGTGTGTAATAACTATGCTGACTTGAAAACAGCTATACTTAAAGCACAAACTGAATCATCATCAGGCAAGGTGATTGTTGAAAAATATATGTATGGCTACCCTGATTTTACTGCAACCTATTTTGTTGTAGACGGAGAACCGATTCTCATACGTACCGGTGATGGATACGTCGGATCAGAGAAAGATGGTCTTCAAAAACAGGCTATGTGTTATGTATCGCCATCTTTTTATACACAAATGTATATGGAACACGTTAATGATAGTGTTTGCAGATGTATAAAAGAAACGGGAATAGTCAACGGCCCGATCTTTCTGCAGGGTTTTGTTGACGGCAATACAGTAAGGTTTTATGACCAAGGGTTACGATTTCCCGGAGCCGAATATGAATATTTTTTAGCGGATATGTTTAATGTTGATTTTATGAAAGAAATTATATATTTTGCACTTGAAGGCAATTTTGCTGTTAAAAAAGAAACATTGAGTGATTTATATTTACTAAACAATAATTTTTGTGCTCAATTATTTATATCACTTGGCAACGGTAAAATTTCGTCAATTAAAGGATTTCAGGAAATAGCAACCCATCCGGGGTTTGTGTTTATGACACAAAGAAAATTTGTGGGTGATAGTATAAAAGCGAGTGGTGATGTAAACCAGCGTATGTGTGAGATTGTTTTATCCCGAAAGGACAAAGCAGAAATCAAATCTGATATTGATTGGATATATAAAACTTTGAGTGTTGAAGACGAATTCGGGCGGGATTTAATAGTATCTCGAATAGATGTTAAACGAATCGTATGATATATCGGGATTTGTTTATTATACGAACATAAATTAATTATTCAAAATGGGGTATTGAAATGAATTATAGTTCAAAAAAACTTCTTATACTTTGTGGCAATGTGATACATGTAAAAGTGGTTGAAGCGGCAAAGGAATTAGGCATTTATACAATTGTTACCGATTCATTGCCGATAGAGGAATCACCGGCAAAGAGGATAGCAGATGAGGCTCTGTACCTTAATGTTTTGGATGTGGATGAAATTGTTGAGTATTGTAAAACAAATAAGGTTGACGGAGTAATTAATTTTTGTAACGACATAGGTCAGCGCCCTCATCAGCAAATATGTGAAAGATTGGGGCTTCCTTGCTTTGGTACAAGAGACCAGTTTTATAAGCTGACAGATAAAAATGCCTTCAAAAAAATGTGTATAGAAAATGGGGTAGATGTTATTCCTCAGTATGAAGAGGATGATATTGTTAATGGTAACATAGAATATCCCGTTCTTGTTAAACCTGTTGACAGTCGAGGTTCGCGCGGACAAGCAGTGTGTTATAATAGAGATGAATTGATGCCCGCAATTGAAAAAGCAAAAAAAGAATCTACCAACGGACTTGCCATAATAGAAAAATATATGGCAGAAAATCAAGATTTTTCAATGTCATATGTTTTTAAAGATGGTCAGCCGTATCTTACACGTACAGGGGATCGTTATCTGGGCAAAGAAGAGGATGGGTTAAATAAGCAGTGTGTTGGCGCTGTCTCTCCGTCTGTTTATACGGATATGTATTTGAAAAATGTACACACCAGAGTTGTAAAAGCGCTTAAATCTATAGGAATAAAAAATGCACCGGTGTTTATGCAAGGATTTATAGATGGTGAAACGGTTAGGTTTTATGATCCCGGGCTGAGATTCCCGGGAGCAGACTATGAAAAACTTCTTGAAAAAGCAACAGGTATAAACCTGATGAAAGAAATGATTATTCTGGCACTTGGAGGAAGTATAAGTGACTATGATGGGCGACTTAAAGATGCATATAAGCTCAATGGTAAAACTTCTGTTCAGCTTTTGGTGGCGGCTCGCGGTGGAACAATAGCGGTGTTTGATGGCGTTGAAGAAATAAGTAGGCATCCCGATGTTGTTGCATTTTCACAACGTTATTTTGTTGGGGAAACAGTTCCTCAAACCGGAGATGTTAAGCAGAGGATTTGTGAAATAGTTATTCTTGTGGATAAAGAAAAATCTGAAGAAGTGGTTAAATGGGTACAATCAAAGCTCGTTGTGCTTGATGAATCAGGAGAAAATATGCTCGTTTCACAGTTTGATGCAGATGTTTTGAGATAGAATTTAGAGAAGTTCAAAACTCAGATAAAAATCAAAGGGATAATCACTAAAAAGAAATTAATTAAAAATTTATGAAAAGGACGAAAAAACAGGCATAGCAAACAAGCCTCATGGCTAAAAAGGAATTTTTAATGTATCAATCATATCAAGCAAGTCGTTTTACTGTTTTTGCACAACGATATGAAACTCTTTTCTCAGTGATAACAGTGGTTATTGCTATTGACAGAAGAGAAATGTGAGCAATGGTATTAAGGTTTTTTACCGAATTACCATTACGAACAAAAACTCTTTCACAACCTGCTTGTTTAAAACGGGAATTGTATCGTTCAGCCTCAGTTCTGAGAGCATAAACAGATTTGAAAGCAATTGAGTTTCTGTCAATAGAAAGCCTGTAATCATTAGGAATGGTAACATATTTTGTACAACCGCGATGTTTCTTGCCATTATTCCAATTTTTATGATTGCAAGGACAACATCCAGACTTTGAAGATTTAAAAGGGTAACAATATTTCTGACGTGTTCGACCATTATCTGAGAACTTGCCATCCTTGTTCATTGCAAGTCCCGCTTCGCAAGTAATATTACCCACCGGAAGTTTCCTCGGATCTTTTGTATTACGTTTGTTAAGAGCAATAAAACAATCACCATTGTATGTGCTATGAACAGCATTGTAAATAGCTTTAACATCATATGCTTTATCCGCCAAAAATGAACACTCAGCTAAAGGTAGAAAAGAATTGGTTTTTTCAAGGATTTCAAGAGTTACGGAACTGTCTGAAACATCGGCACCGGTTGTTAATTCACATATGGGTAAGCCCGATATGCAGTCAACGAGGATATGATTTTTGTAACCCCAGTAGAATTCATATTTCTTTTCGTTGTGTTGGTTTGAAGCGGTTTGCACCCCTAAAGCACAATCTTTATCAGCATTTGGGTGTTCATCTTTAGAAAATTTGTTTTTTCTAAAAGACTTAGGATTGTTGTTAGAAACATTAGCCTTAACAGGAGTCGCATCCAAAGCAACAAAGGAATTATTAATCAGAGCTAAATCAACTGCATTTAAAACCTGTGTCTGCATAACATTATGGAGTAGATCATTGTCAAACTCACGGATGAAACGGGTAAATTTGGAATAGGAAGGCAAATTTTTCGTTATATCGAAACCGCAGTAATGAGCAATAATTAGGTTGTTTGACAAATAATCGTGTAAATCTGAAATTTGCGAAAAGCCTTCGCACTTCATGACGATAAAAGCACAAATCATTGCATGATTGCTGTAGTTAACACGACCTGTTTTGGAGTTGCGAGCAGGCATACAGCTTAAATCTAAGTTGATGAATAATTCATCATAAAATTTAGCTTTAGGTTATGAAGTAAAAAGACTGATGTCTTTTAAAAGTTCTTGACGATAGATAAAAACCACTCTCCTTTGTGAGATTTTCTACAACTATATTATATCAAATCAGAGTGGTTTTTTCTATACATTTTTACAAATTTTATAGTGATAAAACGGATTTGCCACATCCGTCAAACTGCATAAACTCTATGTTTTTAGAGTTTTGCACGTGGCTAATAAAATTATAAAAGGAGAGGGATTATTATGTCACCGGCGGTTTTGAGTTTGATAATTTTTGCGATTGTTGTTGTATTGTTTATTTGGAATAAGTTGTCTACAGCTACTGTGGCTCTTTTGGGTGTTGTTGCAATGATGCTTACAAATATTGTATCTTTCAACGATGCTTTTAAAAATTTTGGTAGTAGTACTATTTTACTTATTTGCGCTATGATGGTAGTGGGGCAGGCTACTTTTAATACCGGACTTGCACAATTAATAGGTAATAAGGTTATTCAATTAGCGAGAGGAAACGAAAGGCTGGTTGTTATTCTTAGTACAGCAATTACTGCTGTTATTTCTGCCTTTCTTTCAAATATTGCTACGCTCGCAATTATGATTTCTATTTTGACGGGCGTGTGTTCTTCAAATAATAAAGTTCATTTTAAAAATGTGATTATGCCGGTTTCTATGGCGGCAGTTATAGGCGGTGCGGCGACTCTTGTTGGCTCTACAACCCAGCTGACAGCTAATGGTTTGTTGGAAGAATATTTGGGAACTGGTAACGGATTTGGTTTCTTTAGTTTTGCGCTCCCGGGATTTTTGATGATTGCGGTTTTGGTACTATATGCGGGCTTTATCGGATATCCTTTAGGTAAACGGATCTGGGGTAATCAAGAAGATTATACATTTGTTCCGATATTGAAAGAAACTTCTGAAGAAAAGGTATATAGCAAGGGAAAAATGATAGCTATGGCAATAATTTTTGTTACAACTCTGGTTTTGTTTGTTTTTGCCGACAAAGTCAAAGAATATATCCCTGCATTCAACATCGGCGTAGTTGCACTTATGTCTGCATTGGCTTGTGTTTTAACCGGTTGTATTTCTCACAAAGAGGCGCTCAAAAGTATAAATTGGAATCTGGCGATATGGTTTTGTTCTTGTCTTGGAATTGCGGCAGGATTAAATTCAAGTGGCGGAGGAGAACTATTAGCAACTTGGTTTATTGGCTTGTTCGGAAATAATGTATCACCTCTTGTGCTTTATGGTGCATTTCTTGTGTTGGTGGTTGTTTTGACACAATTTTTATCCAATTCGACAGTACTTACGATTATTTTGCCTATTGTATTTTCTATTACGGAGAGGATGGGTTATAATACATACTCGATTTCTATTGGGCTTACAATTGCTGCTGCAATGGCCGTTGCAACACCGTTGGCGAATACAACAATTGGAATGTCGATGGTTGCAAATTATAAATTTAGTGATTATCTTAAATATGGGGGACCTATAACTCTCATTGCAATATTAATATTGTTGTTTCTTGTTCCGACGATTTATCCGCTGGTTTAAGAAACACAACTTAATCTATAATGGTTGATGATTACTTATAGAATGTTTTTTTGTTTTAGAGAACACATTGCATTTGTGACAATGTGTTCTTATTTTGAGTGAAATTCTATATCTTGTGGTGTAATCAAAAAGAAACAATTATTTTTTTGAAATATCTTGACAAATATATGAAATTGGTTTAAAATATAGGAGTATGCTGGTATTTCTTTAAGGAATTTTTCTGTATTAATAAATGAATCTGCCTCCTGCGGGAGGTATGTGTAGTTGATTATACTAAAATGGAGCATTCTTTGAAATTCGGGAACGCTCGTTAACTACATAGCAGCTGTTATTACCTGCAAAATGCTTTGCTGTGTGCGGCAGAGTCTGACTTTGCCGGCGGCGTTCATTTTATTTTTAGAATGTATCCCAATCTAATATTTAGGGGGTGCTTGATATAGAAAAGTTATTGATTATACTGACTGTTTTATTCGCACTGCTTAATATTGCATCCTTCTTCATCGGTATTGCATACAGAAAAAAGGTGGCTGAAGCCAGACTTGGTTCTGCCGAGAAGGAAGCGGAAAGTATTATTGCAGAAGCGGTAAAAACTGCTGACGCTAAAAAGCGTGAGCTTATGCTTGAGGCGAAAGAGGAAAATCAGAGGCTCAGAGCTGACCTTGACAAAGAAATGAAAGAACGACGAGTTGAAATTTCACGTCAGGAACGCAGACTCACTCAGAAGGAAGAAAACCTCGACCGTAAAACCGAAGCTTTGGAAAAGAAAGATGCAAATCTTAATCAGAAGCTTAAAGAACTTGAGCAAAAAGACGAGGAAATCGCACAAATAAAGAAAGAGCAAACAATTCAGCTTGAAAAAATTTCAGGCATGACTCGTGAAGAAGCGGTAGATATCCTTATGAAGGATATTGAAGAGGATGTTCGTCACGATGCAGCTAAGCTTGTAAAGGAAATTGAGCAGGAAGCAAAAGAAAATGCGGAACGCACAGCGAAGAATATCGTTGCAATGTCCATTCAGCGTGTGGCTGCCGACCACGTTGCAGAAACAACGGTTTCTGTTGTAAACCTTCCTAACGACGAAATGAAGGGAAGAATTATAGGACGTGAAGGACGTAACATCAGAACTCTCGAAACAATGACAGGCGTTGAGCTTATTATCGACGATACTCCTGAGGCAGTTATCGTTTCAAGCTTTGATCCCGTCAGACGAGAGGTTGCAAAGCTTGCACTTGAAAAGCTTATAACAGACGGTAGAATTCATCCCACAAGGATTGAAGAAAGCGTTGAAAAGGCCAAGAAAGAAGTTGATGCTTTAATTAAGCAGGAAGGTGAAAATGCTGCATTTGAAACAGGTGTGCATGGACTCCATCCCGAACTCATCAAGCTTCTTGGTAAGCTTCGTTTCCGTACAAGCTATGGTCAGAATGTTCTTCGCCATTCAATTGAGGTTTCACACCTTGCAGGCGTAATGGCAGGAGAGCTTGGACTTGACGTAAAGCTTGCAAAACGTGCAGGATTGCTTCACGATATCGGTAAAGCTGTCGACCATGAAATCGAAGGCTCACACGTAACTATCGGTGCCGATATAGCTAAAAAATACCGAGAAAACAAAGACGTTATCCATGCCATCATGGCACATCACGGTGACGTTGAACCTGAAACTCTTGTTGCTTGTCTTGTACAGGCAGCGGATGCCATTTCGGCTGCCCGTCCGGGTGCACGCCGTGAAAATCTCGAAACATATATTCAGAGGCTTCAAAAGCTGGAAGAAATATCAAATGAGTTTAACGGTGTTGAAAAGTCATTTGCTATTCAGGCAGGTCGTGAGATCAGAATTATGATTAAGCCTGATGTTGTGAACGACGAAGGAATGGTACTTGTGGCAAGGGACATTGCTAAGAAAATCGAAGCAGAACTTGAATATCCCGGCCAGATTAAGGTTAGTCTGATTCGTGAAACGAGAGCAGTGGATTACGCTAAGTAATTAAAGCTTTTGTTTGGCAGAATTAGAAATAATACAAAACGCAGGCTTAAGACCGGTAACCCCGGAGCTTCTACCCTTAGGCGGCGTTTTGTTTTTTTTGTTTATTTTTAACACTTACATAGATGAATTAATAAAAAAAATATTTAATTTAAGTATTGTATTGTTATTATATTTGTGATATAATCAACTAAATATAAGATTATCAGGAGGTGCAAGTATATGCCAATCAGAATACCCGACAGGCTTCCGGCTACCGGACAGCTCAGAGGAGAAAATGTTTTTGTTATGAGTGAAACAAAAGCTATGCATCAGGATATACGACCTCTTAAGATTGCTATTGTAAATCTTATGCCAACGAAAATAGCAACGGAAACTCAGCTCCTGAGGCTGCTTAGTAACTCACCTCTGCAGGTGGAAATTGACCTTATTCAGATGGATTCACACGTATCCAGAAATACGCCTGTTGAGCATCTGGAAACATTTTATAAGTCGTTTTCAGAGATTAAAGACCTGAAATACGATGGTATGATTATCACGGGTGCCCCTGTAGAGAATATGCCTTTTGAACAGGTAGATTACTGGGAAGAGTTAACTCAGCTTATGGAGTGGACTAAAACAAATGTTACTTCCACACTTCATATCTGCTGGGCGGCACAGGCGGGGCTTTATTATCATTACGGAGTTAATAAGTATCCGCTTCCCAAGAAATGCTCAGGTATTTTCAAACACAAGGTAAACCGTTCAACTGCGAAACTTCTCAGGGGCTTTGATAATGAGTTCTATGCTCCTCATTCACGTCATACAGAAGTTCGTGCAGAGGACATAAAAAAGGTTAAAGAACTTGAAATTTTGTCACACAGTGATGAGGCTGGTGTGTATATTGTGTTTACCAATAAAGGCAGACAGATTTTTGTTATGGGACATTCGGAGTATGATGCAAATACTCTTCGTGATGAATACATAAGGGATGTGGATCGCGGGCTTAATCCTGAAGTACCAAAGCACTATTTCCCGGATGATAACCCCAAAAAGAAGCCTGTTGTAAAATGGCGGAGTCACGCATCGCTGCTATTCTCAAACTGGCTCAATTACTTTGTGTATCAGATAACACCATATGATATTAAAACCATAAAATAAAGGAGTATTAAGTCTGAATAAAATTGCCCCTATCACCACTTTTTGCTCGGGGCGGTACACTCGTACAGCACCGCTCGCTACAAAGCGGCACTATGAACAATTTTCTTTCAGACTTGGTTTTATGAAAGGAGATAATGATTATTAAAATGGCAGACAATGTTTATGACGTGCTTGTCGAGCGTGGTCTTATCGCTCAGACAACACATGAAAAGGAAATAAGAGAGCTTCTTGCAAACGAGAAGGTTACATTCTATATAGGCTTTGACCCCACGGCAGACAGCCTTCACGTAGGACATTTTTTGCAGATGGTTGTAATGCGTCATATGCAGAATTTCGGACACCGTCCCATAGCTTTGGTTGGCGGCGGAACTGCAATGGTTGGCGACCCATCGGGCAGAACAGATATGCGTCAGATGATGACGGTAGATACAATTAATTATAATTGTGAAAAATTCAAGAAACAGCTTTCATGCATAGTTGATTTTTCAGATGGCAAGGCGATTATGGTAAATAATGCGGACTGGCTCAGAAATCTTAACTATATTGAGTTTTTAAGAGAAATCGGAGCTTGCTTCTCAGTTAATAAAATGCTTACTGCAGAATGTTTCAAGCAACGACTTGAAAAAGGTCTTTCTTTCCTTGAATTTAACTATATGCTTATGCAGAGCTATGACTTTCTTATGCTCTCACGTGAGTATGGTTGTAAAATCGAACTTGGCGGCGACGACCAGTGGAGTAATATCCTTGGCGGTATCGACCTTTGCCGAAGAAAAGACCAGAATCAGGTGTATGGTATGACATTTACTCTTCTTACAAACAGTGAAGGTAAGAAAATGGGTAAAACTGCAAGCGGTGCAGTATGGCTCGATCCTGAAAAATTTGCTCCCTATGATTTTTATCAGTATTGGGTAAACGTAAATGATGATGATGTTATCAAATGCTTAAAGCTTCTTACATTCGTTCCCATGGATGAAATCAGAGAGCTTGAAAAGCTTGAAGGACAAGAGCTTAATCGTGCTAAGAAAATCCTTGCATACGAAGTTACAAAGCTTGTTCACGGTGAGGAAGAGGCGAATAAATGTAAGGAAGCTGCAGAAGCAGTATTTGCTAAAGGCGGCATAAGCGAGAATATGCCCACCACATCAATTCCCGACCTCGTAGGAAAAGGTATACTTGATGTGCTTGTTGAATGCGGAATCGTTGCTTCTAAGGCAGAGGGCAGAAGAATTATTACCCAGAATGGACTTTCTGTAAATGATGTTAAGGCAACAGACGTTAATATGACGGTTTCTGAGGATATGATTATTGACGGAAGTATGATAATCAAAAAAGGTAAAAAAGTATTCCACAGAGTAACTCTGTAATTTTTAAAACGGCAGGTGATAAACCTGTCGTTTTTTGTTGACTGACATAAAAAATAGTGATATAATGTAGATACAGGTGCTTTTCTATGCATCGGGCGATTTGTAGTCTTGTGCTTTAGGTAAACAAAGAATTGCACGAAGCTACATTGAAATGGATTATGAAATTATAAAAGAAATATTTTTAATGTGTTTATAAACAAAAGGATGTGTTTTAAATTAATACGGTAATAGAACTTTTTGACGTTTGTCAGATAGAAAATGTGGTGGCAGGGCTGAGGCTTTTACCTGAGCGTATGGTTTTTGTGGGATTTAAAGAAACCATGACAAATAAACGGAAAGACGATATAGAAGCTTTCCTTAAAATGAGAGGAATTAAAATAGAGCTTCTGTACGAAATTGTGGGAAGGTACAATTTTGATATGATAGTTGATAGGTTGAACTCTCTTACTGATAAATACCCCGATTGTTGTTTTGACTTAACAGGGGGTAAAGAGCTTGTTCTTGCTGCTATGGGATTGGTAGCAAGTGAAAAGAACATACCAATGGTGCAGTTCGATATAAAAAAAGGTGCATTTATTCCTGTCAGAAATAGTGACGAATTAACTGATTGTATGAACTCGGCGCTGACGGTAGAGGAGAGTGTTATACTAAATGGCGGCTCTCTTGTCCATAATACAACACCCTGGGATATGGATGATGAGTTTCAGGCAGATATATTAGCTACTTGGGGTATTTGCCGAAACAATTGCAGGCACTGGAACCGTCAGGCTAATGTTTTCGGGAGTTTCGAGGAGTTCGGATGGGGTGGAATATATGTTGATGCAGACCTGGCATTTATGAGAAGCAAGGGTGCTGATACATATATGAATATTGATATAATCCGTGACCTTGAAGCGGAAGGGCTGATACAGGCATTTCACCTTAAACAGGACAGGGTAACATTTCGTTACAAAAACGAGCAGATACGCCGTTGTCTTACAAAGGCAGGGAATATTCTGGAGCTTTATGCATATATGACAGCACATAAAATAAATTCACAAAACGTGGGATATTTCAGCGATATAGAAATCGGAGCAATTGTTGACTGGGATGGGAAATTCCATGGATATTACAAAGCAGAAGTGGATACTACAAACGAAATAGACATTTTCCTTATGCGTGGAATGGTCCCTGTGTTTGTTTCCTGTAAAAACGGTACTGTTCACAAAGAAGCTCTTTATGAGCTTGATACTGTTGCCCGCAAAATTGGTGGGAAATATGCAAAGAAGATACTGCTTACAACATATATCAGCTCCGACCCTAACAGCAGAGATTATATTCTTACACGGGGTAAGGATATGGATATTAAAATTGTTGAGGATATACATAAAATGAGCGAAGATGAATTTACATCGGTGTTAGAAAAAATTACTAAGTAAGAGGTGTAATTAATATGTTTAGGAGCTTTACGCAACTCGATGGCGGGATAAAGATGTCTATTATGTTTTTTGCAGTATATGTTTTAGTCTTGGTATTTTTTCTGCTTAGAACAAAGAGAAAGACAAATTCAAAGGGAATTAAATTTTTGCCTTTATTTCTGATAGGTGCGGCGGTGTTTTGTCTACGTCATGGTATAACGGATGCGTTTTTGGCGTCTAAAGAAATACAGATGGTTGATGAAAACAAAGTTTTCTTTGCCCTTATTGAAACTCTCAGAACTTTCGCTCTTGACGGAAGCTATAGCGAGGTTATGAGCGTTGTAAGCGCAGTGTATAACAGTATGGCAATAAATATATATACATCACTTTTGTTTATACTTGCACCTGTTACGGGAGGTGCTTTGATAATCGAAGTGGTGGCAAGCATTTATCCCAGAATAAGGTTTGTTATATGCAACCGATTGTTTGTATGGAAAGAGATGCATTATTTCAGTGAGCTAAACGAAAAATCATTGGCTCTTGCAAAAAGTCTTCGTAACTCTAAAAACAGCTTTACACGTTGTTGCATAGTATTTACGGACGTTTATACCGATTCGGAAGAAAGAATTACAGAGCTTTACCTGGGTGCTAAAAGCATAGGTGCAATATGTATAAGCGATGATTTGCTTCATACCCATTTAAGAAGTGTGGGAAAGAAGAATATTTATCTTATGGACAATAATGAGATAGATAATCTTCAGGCTCTTTCTGCACTTTCGGAGCAGAAAAAACTTAAAGTTTTAAGAAACACAAAAATATATTTATTTAACAGTGATGATACCTTTGCCGTTGCAGGATGCGAAATAGAAGAGTATATAAAGAAACGATTGGCAAAAAAAGAAGAAAACAATAACAACAGTAAGGGTATAATTAAGCTTGCCAAAAAGATAAAAGCAAAGTTAGAGCCGCAGAAGCCTAAAGTAATTCCTGTTAACGGCAAGAAAAATCTTGTACGTAATCTCTTCTATTCATTGCCGCTTTATGAGCCACTTGTGGGAGAAAATGGTAATAAAACCCTTAATGTAACTATTATGGGGGTGGGGGAAATCGGAACGGAAGCATTTTTGTCTGCGTATTGGTTTGGACAACTTTTGGATGTTGAACTTTGTATAAATGTTGTATCAATTGAGAGTGAAAACGAGTTCAGAAACAAAATTGATTACATAAATCCTGACATTTTAATGACTTCGGAGCCTTGTGATTTACTAAAGATATATCCTGACGGCGAGGATATGGCGCAGCCTTATTTCAAATTCAGATATTTCTGTAAAGACCTTAAAAACACAAATATAGATACACTTCTTACTACCGAGAATGATGGATTCAGACTCGCATCCACTGACTATTTTGTTGTGGCTCTCGGATCGGATGAGGTCAATCTTGCGGTAGCCGATAAAATAAAGAAATCTGTAGCAACATATCGACTTAAACAAAAATCCAAGAAAAAATCCGTGATTTCATATGTAATTTATAATTCCGAGCTTTGTGATGCTCTTAATCGAAACAGTTTGAGCAGCAAAAAAATATATAACGGAATTTATATGCATGCTTTTGGTGCTCTTGATGAGGTTTACCATAAAAAGAATGTTTTTATGGAAGATACAATTGCCGCTGCAGATGAGGTAGGAAAGTCCTACGACTCTATTAAGCAGAGCGTTACTGACAGAGCAAAGAACAAAGAAAAAGATTTTTATAGCTATTGGTCGGATATTGCCCGTGCGGCACACATAAAATATAAGGTCTTCTCAGTAGGGGAAGTAACTGCATCTGTTTATTCGAAGTGTGATTACTTTGGTGTGCAAAAGGCGGACCTTGAACGATACAAAAACCTTTATAAAGGGGATAAAAAACTCAGCAATAGGCTTGCCTGGCTTGAACACAGAAGATGGAATGCATATATGAGAGCCTGCGGAATGAGATGCCCTGAGGATTTTACCGTATACAGCAATATAACAAATGAATATAAAAATCTTGATCTTAAGCTTCATCCTTGTATAGTTGAGTGTGATATGCAAGGTAAAAAAGCAAATCTGTTTTCTAAAGAGGCAAAAGAAAGAAATGATATGCTGGATATAGTTTCCCTTAATATTGATAAGATGAACGGTGATAAGGAAGATTATAAGAAATATGATTATCCTGAGTATGATTTTTAAGAAGGAGTTTTAATTATGTATGTACCAAAACCTGTTAACACCGAAGATGTTGTTCTCGGCAGTGATATAATGAAGCTTTCCGAGGAGCTTGCAAAAAACACTCATGAGGTGTGGAGTGCAGGCAGAATGGCAGATGGCTGGAAGTATGGCGAAATGCGTGATGACGGAAAAAAGCTGCATCCCTGCCTTGTAGAATACGAAAGCCTTTCCGACGAAGAAAAGGAGTACGACAGACGTACAGCAATAGAAACTCTGAAGCTTATTGTGAAGTTGGGATATGAAATCACAAAAAATAAATAACACCTGAAAAAAAGCTATTGATACCTATCAAAGGTTTCAATGGCTTTTTTATAATATAGGAATTTGCGCGCAACGTGCGCAAATTAGCTTATTCAAAAAAAGATTACCTTTATGCCCCCAAGAATGGGGTCAGGGGTTGAAGATTTTTAGATCTTTTTTATAATATAGGAATTTGTGCGCAACGTGCGCAAATTAGCTTATTCAAAAAAAGATTACCTTTATGCCCCCAAGAATGGGGGTCAGGGGGTTGAAGATTTTTAAATCTTTTTTACTGTTAAAGTATAATGGGAGATGTGACAAAATCCAATCCGCTTGAGCTTTCAGTTGAACAAATTGCCCATATATCCGTTGCAAGAATATCTTTTTGGAACATTTTATTATCTTCTTTATAATCCGCAGTTTTTGTAACGAGAGAAAGGTGGGATTTTTTCTTTATTTCGGAAAGGATAGCTTTTCCCTTGTCTGTAGCACCAAGCACTCTTGCATAAGAGGGAGCTTCCCTACATAAGTCTTTTTCAATTCCAAGCATTGAAGAAAGTATAATCCGCCTTACTTTTGCTTTGGTGTACCGCTTTGTTGAGCAAAAGTCTGCAATTTCCTCAATGCCTCTGCATTTTTTTGAAGCCTCGTATATCCTGTTTTCAATTCCTTCCACGCACTCAAGAGAATTCTTTAGTGCTTCGGGTCCGCCTGTACGTATAAAATAAAGTGCTGCAGTGTCAAGCCCTGATAAATAGTGTTTTGTGGCTCTCTTATATATCTCATACACTTCGGAGGGCATTTGGTTTTTGATTTCGGAGTGTTCAGCATTTGCTCTTATAGCCGAGGCGGATGAAAGCTCATCTGAAAGTGCAGTGCTGTTGTAATCTGCTCCCGCCCGTTTGTGAGTGATGGGGAGAAGTGTGCTTTTTGAAAGCAGAAGCTGCTTTATATATTCAATCCCCAGAATATTGTTCGGTGAGCTCAGTATTCCGCACGGTATATCCGAGAAAACCTGCTCACGTGCCGCGGCATAGGGTATTCCCTTATTCATAAGCTTTTGAAGTTTTTTTGCTTGCTCAGGGGTTTCATTTAAGAGCATTTGGGCTGATTTTATTAAAACTTCTATATCTCCGCACTCTGAGCCGAAACTTATAGCATCAACGCAACCGAGGTTGTTCAAAATGCTTATGCCACCGAAAGCAAATCTTTCAGCCGTATTCATAGCAAATACGCAGGGAAGCTCAATAACAAGGTCTGCACCTGAAATAAGTGCAGTTTCTGCACGGCTCCACTTGTCAATGATAGCAACGTCGCCTCTTTGGGTAAAGCTTCCGCTCATTACAACGATAATGGTATCATATTCTTTTTTAATCAGGTCGAGCTGATATTTATGCCCGTTGTGAAAAGGGTTGTATTCAGCTATAATTCCGCATACTTTTCTTTTATTTCCCATTTTTATTTTTACCTGCTGATTTAATTACTTTTTTGTTGTTTACAATTTATATTATTATACAATAAAAAAAGCAAATTGTATATAATTTTTTGAAAATTCAAATAATATTTTCGTGTTTCTGAAATACTATTGACATCTTAAGGAAAAATAAGTATAATATAAGATGATATGTTGTGTTAATTTTCAGCATAAATTTTAACTGCCGTGGGGCAGAACGGAGATAGATATGGAGCGTAGTATATACCTTGATAATAACGCTACCACAAGAGTTAGCGAAGAAGTGCTTGAGGCGATGATTCCACATTTTGTTCAGAATTACGGGAATGCTTCGTCCAAGTTTTATAAAATAGGCTCAGATGCAAAAAATGTTGTTGACAACGCCCGTGAAAGCGTTGCAAAATGCATAGGTGCAAAAACAAATGAAATTTATTTTACAGGCTCGGGCTGTGAAGCGGATAACTGGGCAATAAAGGGCATAGCTTTTGCAAACAGAGGTAAGGGTAATCATATTATAACATCAGTTATAGAGCATCATGCAGTACTAAACACTTGTCACTGGCTTGAAGCAAACGGCTTTGAGGTTACCTATCTTCCCGTTGACGGTGATGGAAAAGTATCACCCGAAAGCGTGGAGAATGCCATAACAGAAAACACAATACTTATAAGCATAATGACGGTTAATAACGAAATAGGAACAATCCAGCCTATTCGTGAAATCAGTGAAGTTGCAAAGAAGCATAAGGTGCTTTTTCATACTGATGCCGTTCAGGCAGCAGGTCATATGCCTATTGATGTTCAGGAAATGGGCGTGGATTTGCTATCAATCTCTGCCCACAAATTTCACGGACCTAAGGGAGTAGGTGTTCTTTATATCCGTAACGGTGTAAAGATAGACAATCTTATTCACGGCGGCGGTCAGGAGCGAGGTAAGCGTGCCGCAACTGAGAATGTTGCAGGAATAGCAGGACTTGCGAAAGCTCTTGAAATTGCAGTGAACGATATGGAAAAAAATCACGAGCATTGCCGAAAGCTTCAGAAGAAGCTTATTGAAGGAATTGAAAAGTCAATTCCCTACACACGTCTTAACGGTTCGAGAACGGAGAGGGCTGCAAGTAACGTAAACTTCTCATTCAGATTTATCGAAGGTGAATCAATACTTATGATGCTCAGCATGTACGGCATTGCCGCATCAAGCGGAAGTGCCTGTGCATCAGGTTCTCTGGATCCATCCCACGTTTTGCTTGCTATAGGCTTGCCTCACGAAATAGCCCACGGCTCCATACGTTTCAGCGTAAGCAATGAAACGACAGAGGAAGAAATAGACTATGTTCTTGAGGTGCTTCCTAAAATCGTTCAAAGGCTTCGTGAGATGTCACCTCTTTATGAAAAGGTTACGAAAGGAATTGAATAATATGTATAGTGAAAAAGTAATGGACCATTTTGCAAACCCCCGTAATGTGGGTGAAATCGAGAACGCTAATGCAGTTGGTGAAGTAGGTAACGCAAAATGTGGCGATATAATGAAAATATATATGGATATTGAAGATGACATCATCAAAGATGTTAAGTTCAAAACATTCGGATGCGGTGCTGCAATTGCCACAAGCTCTATGGCAACCGAAATGGTAAAGGGCAAAACCGTTGACGAAGCTCTTTCTCTTACTAATAAAGCTGTTATGGATGCTCTTGATGGGCTTCCGGCAGAAAAAGTACATTGTTCTGTGCTTGCAGAAGAGGCAATAAGAAGTGCAATTGAGGATTACAATAAAAAGAGAGGTATAAAGCCTGATTCAAACGCATGTGATTTCTGTTGCAAAAAGTGTCACAAGCATGACGGAGAATAAAGAAAGGGCGTGTAGAAATACACGCCGTTTCTTCGATTTCGGAGGAAGTATGAAGCAGAAAAATAAATACTATCTTACCGTCCGCATATGCAGAATGACATACCTTGTGCAGGGTATACTTAACAACTTTCTGCCTCTGTTGTTTCTGCAGTTTATTGAAGAATTCGGATTAACATTTAATCAGATTTCGTTTCTTATAGTGATTAATTTCGGCATACAGATGGTGGTTGATTATCTCAGTGCTAAATGGGTAGACTATTTTGGCTACAGAAAGTGCATTATTGTAAGTCAGTTTTTATCGTTTGCAGGTCTTGCAGGTTTGGCATTTGTACCGTCGATTGTATCTTCACCTTACATAGGAATTATTGTTTGCGTTTTGTTGTATGCTATAGGAAGCGGACTGATTGAAACAGTTGCAAGCCCTATAGTTCAGGCGTGCCCCATAGATAATAAAGACGGTGAAATGACGCTTCTTCATTCAAACTACTGCTGGGGGCATGTACTTGTGGTTATAGGCTCAAGCTTGTTCTTTGCGTTACTTGGCATTGAAAACTGGCGTATGCTGTCTTTCCTGTGGTCGCTTATACCATTTGTTGTTATGTTTTTTTTCTTCAAGGCGCCAATCCTTTCGCTTGTTACGGGAGACAAGGCTGTTGGCGGTCGCGGGCTTATGAAAATGCCTGTATTCTGGATACTTATTGTACTTATGTTCTGTTCGGGAGCTTGTGAGCAGGGAATAAGTCAGTGGATATCAACCTTTGCTGAAGCGGGGCTTGGTATTGATAAGGCAACGGGTGATATACTTGGAACTTGTATGTTCGCAGTGTTGATGGGCTCGTCAAGGCTTCTGTACGGAAAATTCAGCACAAGGCTTAACTTAAGGCGGTTTATGCTTTTAAGCGGAAGTCTTTGCTTTGTGTGTTACTTGGGTGCGGCAGTTTCTGCGTCGCCTGTAATATCTCTTCTCGCTTGTATTTTATGCGGTACAACCGTTGGTATTATGTGGCCGGGGATTTACAGTATTTCAACTGAAGCCATCAGGTACGGAGGAACAGGGCTTTTTGCCTATCTTGCATTTGCAGGTGACCTTGGATGTACGGGCGGCCCCGGAGTTCTCGGATTTGTGGCTGATGCGTTTTCGGGCAACCTGAAAGCCGGAATTCTGTCGGCGGCAGTTTTTCCTGCAATGTTTGTTATTATGCTTCTGCTGCTTAATAAAAAAACTAAATAAACCTTGCACCATCCCTGTGTTTTGGGGATTGGTGCAATAATAAACATTTCCTGAATTCTGAATTTTCTTCGCAAAGGGAGGCAATTCAAAATCCCGGAAGTAAAGAAGAGGTGTTATTATGGATAACCTTAAACAGATTTACGAAAAAATCGGATATGAATTTTCAGACTCCGCTTTGCTTCAAAACGCCCTTACTCACAGCTCTTATGCCAATGAGCATGGATGTGCCGACAATGAACGGCTTGAGTTTTTGGGTGATTCGGTGCTTAGCGTGATTGTAAGCGACAGGCTCTATAACCTTTATAAAAATACAAACGAAGGAATACTCTCAAAAATGCGAGCAAGACTTGTATGTGAACAGTCTCTTGAGCTTATAGCCCGCAAGATTTCTCTGGGAGAGCTTATATTTCTCGGTAAGGGCGAAGAGCGGACAGGCGGAAGAACAAGAGCTTCTGTTATATCCGACGCATTTGAAGCTCTCATTGCGGCAATATACCTCGATAGCGGCATAGAAAGTGCAAGAGAATGGGTCCTGAAGCTTATGGGTGATGAAATTACAAAGGTCGGGGATGATAAGTATTTCGGCGACTTTAAAACACAGCTTCAGGAAATACTCCAAAGCAAAGGTAAGCCAAGAGCTGAATATATTGTTATAAGCGAAACGGGAAAAGAGCATATGAAGGAATTTTCCGTTTCGGCAATGCTTTTAGGTGAGGAAATCGGAAGAGGTACAGGTTCAAGCAAAAAAGAAGCTGAACAGAAAGCCGCAAAAGCAGCGGTAAGCAGGTTTACAAATGAAGCATTATAATATACCCGTTTTTGTGCCTCACCTGGGCTGCCCTCACGACTGTGTGTTCTGCAGTCAGAAAAAAATCACCGGTGTTTCTGATGTTATGACGCCTGAACGTGCAAAGTCTGTTATAGATGATTTTTTAGCAAATGTCAAGCCGTCGGGATATACAGAAATTGCGTTTTTCGGTGGCAGCTTTACCGCAATACCGGAGGATGAAAGAAGAGCACTTCTTTCTGTCGCAAGTGAATATATAAAAAATGGGATTGTTGACGGCATAAGACTTTCAACAAGACCTGACTGTATCTCTGACAAAATTTTAAAAGAGCTCAAGGATTACGGAGTAACTGCCATAGAGCTTGGTGTTCAGTCAATGGATGATGAGGTGCTTATAAAAAGCGGCAGAGGTCATTTTGCTTCTCACGTAAGAGAAGCGGTAAGCCTTATAAAGCAATACCCCTTTGAGCTCGGGCTTCAGATGATGATAGGGCTTCCCGGTGATACATATGAAAAATCTCTGAAAACAGCGCGTGAGATAGCAGAGCTTAGACCTGATACAGTGAGAGTTTATCCTACCCTGGTTATACGGGAAACTGCACTTTGCACAATGCTTGAAGACGGGAGCTACAAACCTTTTTCTTTAGAAGAAACGGTGGAGCTTCTTGCAGAGGTAAAACAGATTTTTGATAATGCAGGTATACGCATTATCAGAATGGGGCTTCAGACAACAGATGAAATTTCACCAGGTTCGGCTGTTGTTGGCGGTCCGTATCATCCCGCAATAGGCGAGCTTGCAGAAAACAGGATGTTTTATAAAAAGCTTTGCCGTATGGTCAAAGACGTTACGGAGAATGAGGTAACTATTCTTTGCAATCCCTCAGAAGTTTCAAAGGTAATAGGACACAAGCGTTTAAACGCAAGAAAAATATTCGATGAATATAAGATAAAAATAAAGCTTTGTCCCGATGAAAAAATCCCGTCGGGAGAGCTTGGATTATTGAGGTGAAAACCAATGTTTTTAAAAAGATTGGAATTGCAAGGGTTTAAGTCCTTTGCAGATAAAACTGTTCTTGATTTCGGAAGCGGAGTAACCTCCGTCGTGGGACCTAACGGTAGCGGTAAGAGTAATATTTCCGATGCTATTAAATGGGTTATGGGTGAAATGAGTGCAAAATCCCTGCGTGGCTCAAATATGCAGGATGTTATTTTTGCGGGAACTGAAAAAAGAAAGCCCCTGAACTACGCTGAAGTAAGTATCGTTCTTGATAATTCAGATCGTATTTTTAATGTGGATTATAACGAGGTTATTGTAACAAGGCGAGTTTTCCGTTCAGGTGAAACTGCATATCAGATAAACCGTGTAAATTGCAGACTTAAAGATATTCACGAGCTTTTTATGGATACGGGGCTTGGACGTGACGGTTATTCTATGATTGGTCAGGGAAGTGTGGCACAAATTCTTTCCACTAAGGCGGAAGACAGACGAAATCTTTTTGAAGAGGCCGCAGGAGTATCTAAGTATAAATATAAAAAAGAAGAGTCCACAAGAAAGCTTCTCCACGTGGAAGATAATCTTGTTAGAATAGGTGACATCACGGCAGAGCTTGAAAGTCAGCTTACTCCTCTTAAAAGTCAGTCTGAAAAAGCAAGGAAGTACCTTCTTTTATATGACGAATTCAAGCTTCTCGATATTAATCTTTCCATGCTCATTTATAAAAGAAATGAGGACCAGACCGCAGAGGTTGATAAAAATGCAGAGCTTGTAAAGGGCGAAATAGAAGAAATCCGTGAAAGAGAAAGCGAAACAGAAGCTGCAATCTCATCCTGCTATGAGCAAAGCGGCAAGCTTGATGAAGAGCAGGCAGAAAAGAACGAAAGCCTTGTTCAGAACAATGCTTCCATAATGGAGAGCCGAAATGAAGCGGTTATTGCAGAGAATACTGTTAAAAACAATCTTGAAATGGCGGAACGTCTGAAATCAGAGATTGAAGCGAGCAAAGAAAAGAGTGAGCAGTGCAAGAAAAATGCCGCACTAATTGCTGAAGAAACAGAAGCCAAGAAATCAGAGCTCATTTCACTTGGCGAAGAGCTTTCAGGTGCTCAGACAGGTGAAAAGGGTATATCAGAAGAAATAATACAAACAGAAAAATTAATTGCAGAAAAACAGAATCTAGCAGCACAATTTTTAAGTGAAGCTTCTTCCGAAAAAGCAAAAATCAGCGGTATTGAAGCTTTGAGAGAAAGCTATATTTCAAGACGTGAAGCTATACAAACAGAGCAGGAAAGTCTCCGTCAGAATATGGAGAATACCAGAAGTGAGGTGACACAGCTCCGGGAACAGAGAGAGAGCCTTTTAGAAAAGGATTCACGTCTTGGCGACCTTGTAGCAAAACAAAATGCAGCACTCTTTGAAAAAAGGGAAGAAGTCCGCGCACTTACAGAAGAACAAAATTCTGCTCAGATTGAGTACCGTGCAAAAACATCTAAAAAACGTATTCTTGAAGATATGGAAAACGAATATGAGGGCTATGCAAAGAGTGTAAAGGCAATTCTTCGTTCTGAAGAAATGAAAAAAATTGCACTCTACGGAACGGTTGCAGGTCTTGTTGAGGCAGATAAAAAATACGCCGTTGCAATCGAAACGGCTCTTGGCTCCGCATCTCAGAATATCATAACAGAAACAGAAGAGGATGCAAAGGCGGCAATTGAGTTCCTCCGCCGCACAAATGCAGGCCGTGCCACATTCCTGCCTATATCATCCGTAAAGGGCAGAACTATCGACAACATAAACGAGGTAAAAGCCTTAAACGGTTTCATAGGTATAGGTTCAGACCTTGTAAAATATAATTCAAAGTATGACGGAATAATGAAGTCACTCCTTGGCAGAGTAGTAATTGTGGATAATATGGACAATGCTATAGCTATGGCTAAGAAGTTCTCATATAAGTTCAGAATTGTTACCCTCCTTGGTGATACTCTGAATGCAGGCGGTTCAATGTCCGGCGGAAGCACGGGCAAAACCGGGGGCTTCCTTTCCCGTGCTGCTGAAATCAAAACTTTGCATAGTGAAATTGCAGAGCTTGAACGTACAATGAAGCTCCGTATTGAAAAGATTGAAGAAGAAAATCGTCAGATTGATTCTATGAAGGAACGTCTTGATTCGTACCTTCAAATGAAACGTGAGTATGAAAACGACATAATAAAAACAGATGAAGCTCTCAAGCGTCTTGGTGAGGCGATAGACGACAGAAGCGGTGCAGAAGGCGGCTTTGAAGCAGAACTTTCCGACCTTGAAGAAAAAATTTCAAAATCAGGCGAGGAAATAGCCATTGCCCTCTCTCAGGTAAGAAGCTTTGAAAATAAAGAAAAAGAAGCAAGAGAAGAGGCGGAGAAGCTTGAAGAAAAGAAGTCAGAACTTCAGGAAAAGCGTGAGCAGACGGCTTCTGAAAATATGGACATAACTCTTAAGCTTACAAATGTAAGACGTGATATAGACGAGCTTATGAGAAGGCGTGAAGAACTTTTGGGCGAAGCTGAGCGTGCAATGGAAGAGGCAGAACGTAAGAGTGCCGACATTAAAAATATTATGTCAACCAACGAAGCCCTGAAGGCATCTGTTGAAGAAAAAAACGAAAATGCAAAAACTCTTGAAGCTGAAGGCGAAAAAATAAAGCTCAGAATTGAAGAACTTTCAAAAGAAAAAGAAAGAGTTGTGGCTAAGCTTAAAGAAATTCAAAGCTCAAATAAGGAATTAACCGACAGGCTTATCACACTTCAGCAGGAGCTTTCAAGAACAGAGGCTAAGCAGGAAAAGCTTGCAAACGAAAGAGAGAATATAGTAAACAGACTTTGGGATGAGTATGAGCTTACCGTGTCTGACGCGGAAGAGAGATTTGTTCAGCCCGAAAACGAAAAAGAAGATACTGCACGACTTACTGAGCTTAAAGGAAAAATCAAGGCTCTTGGCCACGTTAATATGGACGCTATCGAAGAATATAAATCAGTATCGGAAAGATACGAATTTCTTTCAAAGCAGAAAACAGACCTTGAAGAATCAAAGAAGAACCTTGAGAAGATTATAGAATCTATGGAAGAGCTGATGAAGGAGCATTTCACCGACCAATTCTCAGCAATCAGCGAAAGCTTTTCTTACGTGTTCAAAGAGCTATTTGGTGGCGGTAAGGGTAAGCTATATCTCAGCGATCCCGATAATGTCCTCGAAAGCGGTATAGAAATCGAAGTTCAGTTACCCGGTAAGGGGCTTCAGAATATTAATCTATATTCGGGTGGTGAAAAGTCGTTTATAGCAATTGCACTTCTTTTCGCAATCTTAAGAGTTAAGCCCGCACCTTTCTGCATCCTTGACGAAATTGATGCGGCACTTGATGATGTAAACGTATCAAGGTTTGCAACATATCTTAAGAACTATCTTGACCAGTCCCAGTTCATAGTTATAACCCACAGACGAGGCACCATGGAGGCGGCGAACATACTTTACGGTGTGACTATGCAGGAAAAGGGTGTGTCTAAACTTCTTTCACTTCATATGGATGATGTTGATGAAACAATGGCAAATTAATTAAAGGAGTAACCTAATGGGATTTTTTGATAAATTAAGGAGTGGCCTCGGTAAAACAAGAGATGCCATTTCTCAGCAGGTAAACAACGTATTCAAGGCTTTTGTAAAGGTTGATGAAGAACTCTTTGAAAACCTTGAAGAGGCTCTTATAATGGCGGATTTAGGCGTTGAAACCTCCACCTATATAATCGACGAGCTTCGTGACCGTGTAAAAACTAAGCGGATTGAAGACGGAAACGAAGTTAAGGAAGAACTGAAAAATGTAATTTCGGAAATCCTTTGCAGTGTGGATACGTCTATGCATATTGAAACATCACCGTCAGTTGTACTTGTTATCGGCGTAAACGGTGTGGGGAAAACCACAAGCATTGGAAAGCTTGCCACATACTATAAATCCCGTGGCAAAAAAGTATTGCTTGCGGCAGCAGATACCTTCCGTGCAGCCGCTATCGACCAGCTCGACGTATGGGCTGAAAGAGCAGGCTGCGACATTGTAAAGCATAAGGAAAACAGCGACCCTGCGGCAGTTGTGTTTGATGCCTGTAACGCTGCAAAAGCAAGAGGTGCTGATTTGCTAATTTGTGATACTGCAGGAAGATTGCACAACAAAAAAAATCTTATGGCAGAGCTTGAAAAAATCGGTAGAGTTATCGATCGTGAACTTCCCGGTGCAGATAAAGAGATACTTCTTGTTCTTGATGCAACAACAGGCCAGAACGCAGTAAGTCAGGCACAGCTTTTCGGAGAAGTTGCAAAAATCAGCGGTATTATTCTCACAAAGCTTGACGGCACCGCAAAAGGCGGAATCGTGGTTGCAATATCGAAAGAGCAGGAAATCCCCGTAAAATTTGTTGGAGTAGGCGAGCAGGTAGACGACCTACAGGTATTCGACGCTCCCGCTTTTGCTAAAGCTTTGTTTGAAGATTAAATCTTCATTATAAAGGGGATGCTTAAAATGCACAGACCGTTCAATCGCTCTAAATCAGCATTTATAAGCATCCTCTATGCTTTTATGTTAAGAAATTTGTTAAAAACATTTCAATTAAAGAAAAACTGTTGTCGCGTCGGTATGATATAATATGGCTTAAGAGGTGATTTTAATGATAAGTCCTAAGGTAAAAAAAGGTATAAATCCTCAAACGGGACAAATAGTTGAGATTATTCAGTGGCCTAATATATTTATATACGGCCTCACAGATGATGAGAAACTAATAGTCAATAAATCATTGCCCTCAAAGGAAATAACCGTTACTGATATTACCGGAGAGGCAACCGATTTAGTTACGCAAACAGATTTTGCTTTAATTATTAATCCATATAATATATCTGAAAAAGAGCTTCAATTTTTTGTAGATTTCTATGACGGATTTGATGAATGTACGGAAAGTATAATTTTTACAGAAATCAAAGATGGATTGAGAGAATTGTTCCCTGATGTAAGAGTAGTTGAATATTCTGATATCGGTGAGTTGGAATACAATCTTAAATACGACCTGCTTCAAGCACTTCGGAAAACAAATAAGGCAGATAACTTTTCAAAATCTCTTTCTCAGGCGATTGTAATATTGTTTGCTATCCGTAACAACCCGTATATTACAACAAAGGCACTGGCTGATAAGATAGAACGTACACCAAGAACTGTACAGAGATATATAGAAACTCTTCGTTGTGCAGGGGAGTGGATTGTATACGATAAAAAGAAAAAAGGCTGGTATTTGTATGATTGCAAATCATTGTTGTTAGATGAAATATAATGATGAGGTAATCAAATGAAAATTGTTATACATAGAGGAACTCATCAGATAGGTGGATGTGCCACAGAGTATAGAACAAATAAAACAAGAATACTTGTTGATTTTGGTGCGGAGCTTGACGAACACAGTCAAAGATTATTGGACATAAATGGTGTTACTAAGGGTGAAACAGATTGTGATGCAGTTTTTTTTACCCATTATCACGGCGATCATATAGGATTGCTTGATACAATAAATGAAAACATACCATTGTATATGGGTACAACAGCAAAAGAAATTTGTCGTTTGCTGAACGATAGATTAAGCTCTAATCCTGATATAAAATCTTATGATAGCGGACGTATTAACAACATCAGGACTTTTGAAGCAGGAAAATCTGTTTTAGTTGGTGATATTAAAATAACTCCTTTTTGGGTTGACCATTCTGCTTTTGATGCGTATATGTTTTTGATTGAGGCAGATGGACAAAGAGTTCTTCACACAGGAGATTTCAGAAATCATGGCTTTCGTGGTAAAGGCTTAAAACAGTTTTTGGACAAATATATAACTAAAACAGATGCTCTTGTTTGTGAAGGAACAACCTTAAACCGGAATGAAAAAAAGAATGAAACAGAAATGGACTTGAGCAACAGAATAGAACAGATTTTAAAAAATAATAAGTATGTTTTTGTCGTATGCTCATCAACTAATATAGACCGCATTGCAGGCATTTGTTCAGTAGTTCCTAAAGGGAAGTATTGTGTTTGTGACAAGTATCAGTATTCCATCATTGAGTATATAAGACGAGTCGCAGGGGATAAAAGCCCTTTATATAAATTTAAAAAAATGCTTTATTTTGATAAAAATCTTGAACATAAAATGGAAGAACAAGGATTTTGTATGTTTATCAGATGTGGTAATCCTAAGCACAGACGAATTCTTTCAAAATTCAGTCATTTAAAACCAATAATTATATATTCAATGTGGAAAGGATATTTAGAGCAGGATAGCGTTAAAACTTTTCTTGACGGTTTTGAACGGTTGGATATGCATACAAGCGGCCATGCTGATAGTGATACGATTAAATTGGTAAGAGAAACTGTAAAGCCGGATATTATAATCCCTATGCACACAGAAAATCCGGAAAGATTTTTGGATTATGTGGATAAGGATAGAATTGTGTTTGCAAAAGACGGGGAATGTATAGATATAGGGAGCATAAAAAATGTGTAGTTTTGAAAATATAGCAAAAGAAACGATGGATTTGTTAAATAACAATAACGAGTGGATTGACAGATATTCATCATACGCGGATGACATCATTTCAAGAATTGATATAATAAAAAAGGCTAAAAGTATGTTCCGATGCCGTAAACCTTTTGGAGTATATATTTCTACTTCTAATGCGAAGGATGGAGTTAATGTTGTAAGGTTTTCACTAAGATATAAAGGACAGCATATTGCTGAACTTAATGTAAATGCAGTAAAAGGGACAGTAACAATCAATACCGACAGTAAAACTGTAAAGAGCAATATAGAACAATTCGGATTTGACAGAGTTTTGAGTAATGCTCCCTGGCAGTCGGAGGAAGCAAAGGAACTCCGAAATTTTTTTCTTAAAAAAAGTCCTTATAAGGATAATCACATTGAGCATATGCTTGAAAGCCTTATATTAGGTGAGTTACTTAAAAAACATAAGACCAAACTCAGAGGCATAAAGCCGGTACAAATTGGCGGAGTAAGATACTCAATGCCCACACCGCTTAAAGCAAGCGGAACTTCTGTTGAGTATTCCGCGCAATATGGAGGCGGAATTGATATTTTTACCCGTTGCCGTATTGCTGGTGAAGTGAGACTCAATGTAATGGAGCTTAAGGATGAAAATATTAAGGCAGAACCACCTGAAAAAGTGATTAAGCAAGCAATAAAGTATGCCGTCTTTATACAGTACTTACTACGAAGTAAATCAGGGCAAAAATGGTGGAAACTCTTTGGCTTTTCAAGGACGTTACCTGAACATATAACTATAAATGCCACTTGTTTGATGCCTGTGGGTTATTGTAACGACAAAAGTTTTGCTAATAAAACCATAGATGTCAACGGCGATACCATAGAGTTGCATTATATTTATTTTACAGGCGATTACAATAACGAGGTATTAAAAGTTGTTGACTCTTCAATTTAATTTTTTATAAAGGAGCTTTTGGTATGAAACCAAAATTGAGTGTTATATTCGACCTCATTACCGACCTTCGTATTAAAGATATACAGGTCGAAAAAATGAGCGTTTCAAAGCACAGAAGACGAGTATGGCTTACTTTCGCGGATAAGCTTGATGAAGAAATTGAAAATCTTATTAAAAGCGAACTTAAAAGAATATATTTCCTTGAAGTTAAAATAGATTATCTGGAAGAAATTTCACCTGAGGCTGATAATACATTTCATATCCCGATGCCCGAAGCGCCTCCGGAAGCACCCCGTTATGAGGCTGCACCTGAAGATGAAACCGCACTTATGCACGTGGTTGCACCTGAGGTCTACTGCGGACGTGCCATAAGAGGCACACTCACTCCAATTAGTGCAGTGAACGAAAATTCAGGCTTCGTTGTTGTGAGAGGGCATGTTTTTGGGGTTGAAATGAGGGACATCAAAAGCCGTAAAACGGAAAAGGAATTCCATCTTGTAACCTTTGATATAACGGATTATCAGGATTCGATTTCCGTTCAGCTTTTTGTTAATAAAACCGATGATGACGAAATTTTCAAAAAGGTTAAAAGCGGCATAAAAAAAGGTGCATTTGTATTAGTCAGCGGAAAAGCACAGTATAACGACTACGCCCACGAGGTTGTTATTTCTGCAAACTCCGTAGCCCCTACAGAGGATTTCAGGGAAGTGCGTATGGATAACAGTCCCGAAAAGCGCGTGGAGCTTCATATGCATACCCAGATGTCAGCAATGGACGCAGTTACCTCTGCAGGCGACCTGATAAAGCGTGCAATTGAGTGGGGGCATAAAGCGGTTGCTATAACCGACCACGGTGTTGTTCAGTCTTATCCCGACGGAATGAAGGCTTCGTCAAATAATGAAAAAATCAAAGTAATCTATGGAGTAGAAGGCTACCTTGTAGACGACAGCTCAAAGATAGTGCATCTTGGCGAAAGAATAAGTAAAGACAGTACGTTTGTTGTTTTTGATATAGAAACAACAGGGCTTTATAAAAGAATAGACAGAATAACCGAAATCGGAGCCGTAAAAATCAAAAACGGCGAAATAATCGACCGTTTTTCAACTTTCGTAAATCCCGGTATGCCCATTCCTGAACATATAACAAAGCTTACGGGGATTTCTGATGAAACGGTGCAGAATGCACCATCGATTGATAAGGTGCTGCCTGAATTTATGGAGTTTTGTAAAGGATGCGTGCTTGTGGCACAGAATGCAAAATTTGATACAGGCTTTATAAAGCATAACTGCAAGCTTCAGAATCTTATCTATGACTTCCCTCATATGGATACAATGGTTTTGGCAAGATGTATGCACCCCGAGCTTCCCAATCACCGTCTTGATACGCTTTCAAAATTCTACAATGTTGTTCTTAAAAACCATCACAGAGCAGTAGATGATGCAGCGGCGACCGCTGATGTTTTTGTTAAGATGACGCAGGAGCTTGAAAGCCTGGGACATACAGACTATAGTAAACTCAATGACGTGTATGACACGCGTGATGCGGGAAAGAGGAATAAAGCGTACCACATTATACTCCTTGCGAAAAACCATCAGGGTATAAGAAATATTTATGAAATGGTATCGGCATCCCACCTTAAATATTATCAGAGAACACCCCGAATCCCACGAAGCCTTCTTGAGGAAAAACGTGAGGGACTTATAATTGGCTCCGCATGCGAAGCGGGAGAACTTTTCTCTGAAATGGTAAACGGTGCAGATGAAGAAACTCTTAAAGAAATCGCATCATTTTATGATTATCTGGAAATTCAGCCTATCGGCAATAATGCATATATGAAGGTGTCAGAGGACCATCCCGATGTGAATACGGATGAGGACCTTAAAAACCTTAACAGGCGTATTGTTAAGCTTGGAGAAGCCCTTAACAAACCCGTAGTTGCAACCTGTGACGTTCACTTTATTGAGCCTGAGGGTGCAAACTACCGTAAAATTCTTATGCATTATAAAGGTTTTAAGGATGCAGACAATCAAGCACCTCTTTATTTCAGAACTACTGAGGAAATGCTTGCGGAATTTGAATATTTAGGCAAAGAAAAAGCCTATGAGGTTGTTGTAAAGAACACAAACCTTGTTGCCGATGAAATTGAAGATGTAAGACCTATCCCAAAAGAAAAATGCCCACCTGAAATTGAGGGAGCTCAGGATGATATAGTTAACGATTCATACAATAAGGCAAAAGCTATTTACGGCGACCCGCTTCCCGATATAGTAAAAGAACGTCTTGAAAAAGAGCTTTTCTCAATCACGACCTACGGCTTCTCGGTTATGTATAAAATAGCTCAGGAGCTTGTTCGAAAATCTCTCAGCGACGGGTATCTGGTTGGCTCCCGAGGCTCGGTTGGTTCATCCTTCGTTGCATTCCTCTCGGATATAACAGAGGTTAACTCTCTGCCGCCTCACTATATATGCCCCGAATGTAAAAATTCTGAGTTTGTTCTCGGAACTGACATTTCAGGCTGCGACCTTCCCGATAAAAAATGCCCCAAATGCGGAGCAGAATATTTGAAGGACGGGCATAATATCCCCTTTGAAACCTTCCTCGGCTTCAAGGGTGATAAAGAGCCTGATATCGACCTTAATTTCTCGGGAGAGTATCAGCCGACAATTCATAAATACACCGAAACCTTCTTCGGTGAGGGCCACGTGTTCAGAGCAGGAACAATAGGTACTGTTGCAGAAAAAACCGCCTACGGATATGTGCGCAAATATTCGGAAGAAAAGCAAATCCCGATTAGAAATGCAGAGATGAAACGTCTTGCTGCAGGCTGCGTAGGTGTTAAGAGAACGTCAGGCCAGCACCCAGGTGGAATAATTGTTGTTCCCTTTAAGAATGACATACACGAATTTTGCCCCATTCAACATCCGGCAGATGATGTGAATTCCGATATTATAACAACTCATTTTGATTATCACTCTATCGACCAGAACTTGTTGAAGCTGGACGAGCTTGGGCACGATGATCCCACCGTAATCAGAATGCTTACAGACCTGACGGGAATAGACCCGCAGAAAATCCGTCTTGACGACCCTGAAACAATGAGCCTTTTTACAAGCACCGACGCGCTTAAAATAAATTCGGATATCGGCTCAACCGTAGGTACATACGGAGTTCCCGAGTTCGGAACAAAGTTTGTTCGTCAGATGCTTGTTGATACAAAGCCTACCACTTTTTCTGAATTAGTCAGAATATCAGGACTTTCTCACGGTACGGACGTGTGGCTAAATAATGCTCAGGACCTTATACAGTCAGGAATTACAACTCTTCGTAATGCCATCTGTTGCCGTGACGATATTATGCTCTACCTTATAAACCAGGGTGTTGAGCCGGGGCATTCCTTCAAAATAATGGAGGCAGTGCGAAAGGGTAAGGGCTTGAAGCCCGAGGATGAAGAGGCTATGCGTGCGGCAAATGTCCCCGAATGGTATATGAAATCCTGTAAAACTATAAAATATATGTTCCCGAAAGCCCATGCTGTTGCATACGTTACCATGGCGTTTCGTATTGCTTATTGTAAAGTACATCATCCCGAAGCATTCTATATAGCGTATTTCTCTGTCCGTGCCGACGATTTTGATGCTTCAATTATGGCAAACGGTATGGAGGTTGCCCGCCGTGCAATGGATGAACTGCTTGAAAAGAAAAAGAATAGCACCATTTCTCCCAAGGAAGAAAATCTCATACCCATACTTGAAATTTGCATTGAAATGTATGCTCGTGGAATTAACTTTGTAAAGGTAGACCTTTATAAGTCTCACGCAACAGACTTTTTGCAGACCGAGGCAGGTATACTTCCGCCTCTTAACGCACTTCCCGGAATGGGCGAGAATGCGGCAAAGAGCATAACAGAAGAACGTGATAAAGCACCTTTCAAAACAAGAGAGGAGCTTCGTATCAGAACGGGAATTACAAAAACGGCAATGGAAATCCTGGAGCTTAACCGCTGCCTCGACGGGCTTCCCGAATCCGACCAGGTTTCGTTGTTTGATATGTAAACAAAAAAACTGTTGTGTGTGCAACAGTTTTTTTGTTGAATAAATCCAATACACATCTCATATAGTTAAGTATTTAATGGTGTGAGGTGTAAGATTAATGATACATTCCGAAACGGTTGAGCAGGTTGAAAAAAAGCTTAAAACAAGTATGCAATCAGGTCTTAAACCCAAGGAGGCAAAAAAACGCCTTTCAGAAAAGGGAGCAAACAAGCTTAAGGATAAGAAGAAAAAAGGTCTTATGCTTTTGTTTTTTGAGCAGTTCAACGACTTTTTAATACTTATTCTCATTGCCGCTGCCTGTATATCGTTTTTCACAAGCATAATGGACAATGACGGCGATATGGCAGAGCCGGTTGTTATTATGGCAATAGTTGTTTTCAATGCAGTTTTGGGGGTTATTCAGGAGCATAAGGCAGAAAAAAGCCTTGAAGCTTTAAAGAAAATGTCTGCACCTGCGGCAACGGTTATAAGGGGAGGCAAGGAGCTTGTTATTCCCTCGGAGGAGGTTGTTCCTGGCGATGTGCTTGTATTTTCTGCAGGCGATGTGGTTGCGGCGGATATTCGGATTTTTGAAGCAGTTAATCTGGAGCTTGACGAGTCTGCATTAACAGGTGAGAGTGTACCTGTTCAGAAAAGTTATGAGGTTGTAAATGACGAATTTGCACCTATGGCAGAACGTAAAAATATGGCGTATTCAGGCACATATGTAACATCGGGAAAAGGAAAGGGAATAGTGTCTGCAACGGGAATGGACACAGAGGTGGGGAAAATAGCATTTATGCTTTCAGACTCGGCAGCCGTTCAGACTCCGCTTCAGAAAAAGCTGGAGCAGGTTGGTAAAGTCCTGGGGCTTAGTGCCCTGGGAATATGTGCAATTGTTTTCGTCCTTGGTGTGTTCCATAAGTTTGCTCCGTTTGATATGTTTGTAATGTCTGTAAGCCTTGCGGTGGCGGCTATACCTGAGGGCTTGCCCGCAATCGTTACCGTTATGCTTTCAATCGGTGTTCAGAAAATGGCAAAAAGCGGAGCTATTGTGCGAAATCTACCTGCAGTGGAAACTCTCGGCGGTGCAGATGTTATATGCACCGATAAAACTGGAACGCTTACAGAGAATAAAATGACGGTGCAGAAGGTGTACGGGAATGAAACAGCAGCACTTGAATGGGGGCTTATGTGCTGTGGCGATAATACTAAAAATCCTACGGAGCTTGCAATAGTTAATGAGTGCCAAAAAAGGGAGATTAACAGTTTATACAAAAAAATCTCCGAAGAGCCGTTCTCGTCAGAAACAAAACAGATGCGTGTGTTAACAGACAGGGGGCTTGCAGTAAAGGGAGCGCCAGAGGTAATACTCGGTCTTTGCTCACATATAAAAACCAAAACCACCTGTGAGCCTATAACTGAAAGTAAGAGGCGGGAGATAATGTATGCAAACAGGGGTTTTGCGTCTGAGGCACTTCGTGTTATTGCAGTAGCATATAAGCCCGATAGCGTTAGCCTTACTGATAAGAATTTAATTTTTTGCGGACTTATAGCAATGAGCGATCCGCCAAGAAAAGAAGCTGCAGAGGCAGTTAAGCTCTGTAAAAGCGGAGGAATTCGCCCCGTTATGATAACAGGTGACCATCCCGAAACTGCTTTTGCGATTGCGAAGAAGGTTGGGATTGCCGAAAATTCTGACGAGTGCATTGTGGGCAAGAAGCTGGATGTAATGAACGAGGAAGAATTAAAAGGTGCAGTGCTTAAATATAATGTTTTTGCAAGAACAACCCCTGAACATAAAGTAAAAATAGTAAAAGCTCTGAAAGCTAACGATAAGGTAGTGGCAATGACGGGTGACGGTGTGAATGACGCTCCGGCACTTAAAAATGCAGACATCGGCTGCAGTCTTGGAATAGCAGGAACGGACGTTGCAAAAGCATCGTCAGATATGGTTCTTACAGACGATAATTTTGCTACAATAGTAAAAGCAGTACGCCTGGGACGTGAAATTTTTGAAAACATAAAAAAATCTGTACACTTTCTCCTTTCAAGCAATATAGGAGAGATAATAACGGTTTTTTTGTCAATTGTAATGGGACTGCCTGTTCCATTAACTGCACTCCAGCTTTTGTGGATTAATCTTATTACCGATTCTTTGCCTGCAATTGCTCTTGGAGTGGACCCATCGGACGGCGATTTGCTTGCAAAGGGTAAGAATACGGGGGAACTGTTTGATTTTAACAGTGCTATATCAATTATACTTGAAGGAATACTAATCGGCTCTCTCAGTCTGTTTGCCTTTGTGGTGGGAATAAATATCCATGGCAGCCTTACGGTTGGAAGAACTATGGCATTTTGCGTTTTGAGCTTTTCTCAGCTTCTCCACGCATTTAACACGAGAACTCCTGAAAGTATCCTGGGTAAAAGATTTTTCAAAAACAAGCTTCTTGTGTTCTCCTTTGTATTGGGTGCGCTTCTTCAGCTTGCAGTTGTTTATATTTTCCCGGAGCTGTTTGGAACAATTCCTCTATCCGCAGAGCAGTGGAGCCTGGTTGCAATCCTCTCAGTTATGCCGGTTATAGTTCTGGAGCTTCAGAAAGCATTTAATAAACATCTGAGACATAATTAAACAACAAATCACCCGTTACTGATTTGTAACGGGTGATTTGTTGTGTAAAACTATAAATGTAATAGAAAAGTTATACGGGAGATACTTTATCTGTAAAAAAGTTTATGATATAATCAATTTGATATTGAAATAAATTTGTTTTTGATGTATAATAGTATAGAATAGATTTACGGAGGTACGAAATGAAAAAAATAATACTTACGTTTATGTGTATCGTAATGATGCTTTCAAATACAGTTGCTTTTGCAGATGACATCTATGTTGAGGATGAAAGCTTTAATCTTCCTGAGGTGAAAGCTGAATCTGCACTTCTTATGGATATGAAAACAGGGCGTGTTATATACAGTAAAAACCCCGACGTTCGCCGCTATCCTGCTTCTACCACAAAAATTATGACCGCAATTCTTGCTCTTGAGCACGGTGATTTTTCTGATGTGGTAACTGCAGACGTTGCGTCGCTTGCTCCCATCACTAATGAAGATTCTCATATGGGAATTCTTATCGGTGAAGAGCTTACAATGGAGCAGCTTGTAAACGGAATGATGGTGTATTCTGCAAATGATGCCTCAAATGTTATTGCAACTCATATTGCAGGAAGCCCTGAGCATTTTGTCGACCTTATGAATAAGAAGGCTCAGGATTTGGGCACGACCGATACGAATTTTGTAAATGCATACGGTATCCACGACGAAAACCATTACACCACAGCATCAGACCTTGCAATTATGACCAGGTATGCTATGGAAAATGATACTTTCCGCGAAATCGTAAAACAGAAAATATACCATATCCCCGCAACTAATAAATATACAACAGACCGAAACCTCACCGCCACAAATCTTTTTGTGGGAACTGCACGTTCAGGTAAGTATTACTACAGTGCAGTTACAGGAGTAAAAACAGGGCATACAAGCGATGCAGGCTATTGCCTTGTAACGACTGCCGAAAAAGACGGAACAGAGCTTTTGTGTGTCGTTATGAAAAGTGAAAACCAGGATGCGTGCTACACAACAACGAGAGGTCTTATTGATTACGGATTTAAAAACTACAAATACAGAACAGTCGTAACTGCAGGTGACATTGTTGCTGATTCAAAAGTAATTGAAGCAAAAGATGATGAGCGTGTGGGACTCACGGTTGACAGTGACGTTTCTGCATTGCTTCCCTCTGAGGGCGAGCTTTCGGAGGTTGTTGAGGTTGTAATTGATTTGCCTGAAAAAATTAAAGCTCCCATAAAGAAGGGCGACGTTATAGGTAAGGTTTCTTATAACTATAAAGGTAACCTTCTTGAATACAGAGACCTTGTTGCAACAAATGATGTAGAGAGAAACGTACTTCTGTTTATATTTAATCTTATAGTTGCAGTTCTTACAAGCCCATTCTTTATAATACCCGTTGTGCTGGTTATTACTGCATTTGTTATCAGATATATTAATATAAAAAGATATGAACGTAAAAAAAGGTTAAGACGTCTTCATAGCAGACAAAGCAGGCAGGAAGTAAGAACAGGTACAAAACGTCCTGTTAACACGAAGTATGAAGACAAAACAAGAAGGCGTCCGCCATCTAACAGAAGAAAGTAGAATAATCAGGCTGCCGCAGTAATGTGGCAGCCCATTTAACAAAGAGGTGTTATTGAATGAAAAGTGTTCTTATAACAGGTGGCAGCAGAGGAATAGGCAAAGCTTGCGTAAAAGCTTTTGCAGAAAATGGCTGGAATGTATATTTCACATATTTAAACAGCGAAGATGAAGCTGCTGCGGTTTCTGAGGAATTTGGTGCGGTTAAAATAAAAGCAGATGTAAGTAAAAGTGCAGACCTTTCAAAAATTGAAGAGCTGCAAAAAAGATTTGACTGCATAGTGAATAATGCAGGTATTGCAGAGCAGAAGCTTTTTACGGAAATCACAGAAGATGACTGGGACAGAATGTTTGATGTGAATGTTAAGGGAATGTATCTTACAACTCATCGCTTTGTACCAGGTATGATTTCTCAGCATAAGGGAAGTATAATCAATATTTCCTCTGTGTGGGGAATTGAGGGTGCAAGCTGTGAGGTTCACTACTCTGCGGCAAAATCAGCAGTTGTGGGATTTACAAAAGCTCTGGCAAAAGAGCTTGGACCGTCGGGGATATGCGTAAACTGCGTTGCTCCAGGTGTGATTGATACGGATATGAACAGTCATTTATCGGATGAGGATATAGAGGTTTTAAAGGATGAAACCCCCCTTTGTGCAATCGGAACACCTGAGCAGGTTGCAGAAACGGTCCTTTATCTTGCAAACCCCCACAGATTTATAACAGGTGAAATAATAAAGGTAAGCGGCGGATTTTAATATCCGCTGTTTTTTTATGCAAAAGTCTTGATTTTTTATACATTTAATGATATAATGACTGTGTATATTATGCAGAAAATAAGGAAAAGGGGGAAGGTATATGCAGCGGCTCGCAATTATTCCAAACCTTAAAAAAGACCCTGAGCTTAGCGTTACTAAAAAGCTTGTGGAAGAAATAAACAAAAGAGTTACGGTTGTTTTGCCCTCTGAATTTGAAAATAAAGTCTGTGGAGTGGAATTTTCAAACGACGTTTATTCTGATGTTGACGTGGCAATCATAGTGGGCGGTGATGGTACGGTTATAAATGCTGCACTTCCTTGCGCTAAAGCGAACGTACCTATGCTTGGAGTGAACTTAGGCAGAATAGGATTTATGTCTGAGGTTGAGCTTTGCTCTATTGACGATGCAATTGAGGCACTCATAAGCGGGGATTACACAATAGAAAACAGAATGATGATGGATGTGGAGATAACCCGAACAAACGGCGAAAAAAAGCTTTTCCACGCACTTAATGATGCAGTTATCGAAAAAGCCCGTGGCGTTAATCTTATTGGAATTGAACTCTTTTCCGATGAAGAAAAAATCATTCAGTACGTTGCAGATGGGATTATAATTTCAACACCAACCGGGTCTACGGGGTATAACCTTTCAGCAGGCGGACCTGTGGTAAATCCACTTATGTCACTTTTTGTTGCTACGGCAATATGCCCCCATATGCTCACCGCACGTCCTGCGGTCTTACCTTCGGAAAAGCCTATTATAATCACGTCGGGCTGTGGTATCAGCCGTAAGGCAATTGCATCAGTAGACGGTGAGGCGGTATGCGACCTAGAACCCGGCGACAAGGTAACAATAACAAAATCGGAATATACGGCGAAGCTTATAAAAACAGTAAGACGTTCGTTTTATGATACATTAATAGAAAAGCTTCTGTAAAGGAGGATGGAATGGTGAAGAATTCAAGACACGAAGCAATTTTGAACATTATTAAAGAAAACAAAATCCGTACCCACGAAAAGCTTGTAGAGGAGCTTTCAAAGCTCGGTATATGCGTTACTCAGGCAACAGTTTCAAGAGATATTAAGGAGCTTGGTGTTATCAAGGTCCCTGACAGTGAAGGCTCAATTTATGCAGTTTCTGCAAGATGGGATAATCCTCTTCGTAAATATGCGGCAGACGTTGTTTCCGTAAAAGAAGCAGGTAATCTTGTAATAATCCGCACCCATCCGGGTATGGCATCTGCAGTTGCGGCTGCGGTAGATAAGGAAATGCATAGCGAAATCGCAGGCTCAATAGCAGGGGATGATACAATTTTTATTGCAGTTGAAAGTATTGGTCTTGCAGGTGAGCTTACAGAAAAATTGAACAGATTTTTCAGTAGTGACCGTTAAATTCTATATTACGGGAGATTAAAATGCTCAGAGAAATATATATTAAAAATGTTGCAGTTATAGAAGATGTGCACATTGAATTTAAAGAGGGCTTGAACGTCCTTACCGGCGAAACAGGTGCCGGGAAGTCAATTATAATAGACTCAATAAATATGATACTCGGCGAGCGAACAAGCCGTGATTTCGTGCGTCATAATTCAGATAAAGCCCGCGTGCAGGCTGTGTTTGATGCGAATGCATCGACTATTTCTTTATGTGAAGAGCTTGGTGCTGAGGCTGAGGATGGTACGGTTATTCTTTCAAGGGATTTAACCGCAGACGGAAAAAGCACTGCACGTGTAAACGGAGTTGTAGTGCCGCTTGCTTCAATGAAGGCAGTTGCGGGTAGCCTTGTAAATATTCACGGGCAGCACGATAATCAGGCACTTTTATCTCCATCCTGTCATATAGATTTCCTGGATGAATATGCCAAAAACAGTGAACTGCTTGAAAAATATTCAGTTATTTTTAAAGCATTGAAAGAGGTAAAAGCAAAAATCCGTGAGCTTTCACAGGGCGAACGTGAAAAAACAGAGCGTGCCGACCTTTTAAGCTTTCAGATAGAAGAAATTGACGGGGCAGAACTTACAGAGGGCGAGGAAGAAGAACTAATATCTGTAAGAGATGAAATTTTAAATGCAGAAAAAATCTCCGACAGTGCAAAATATGCCTATAATCTTCTTTATAATTCAGACGGAGCAGGCTGTGCTTATGATGCGATTTCTTCGGCAATATCGGCTCTCGAGGGTGTAATGGCTTATTCCTCAGTTTTGTCTGAGGTCTCAACTGCACTTCAGGAAGCGAAATATACAATTGAAGATGCGGCACATTCAATACACGATTATTCAGACACGGTGGAATTTGATAAAGCAGCACTTGATGAAACGGAAATGCGTCTTGAACTAATAAATAAGTTAAAGCGAAAATATGGGGGAGATATATCCAAAATTCTCAAATACCGTGACAGTGCGGCAGAGGAGCTTTCTCTTATTTCTGATATAGACGGTGCAATTGATAAACTCACAGATGAAGAAAAACATCTCGAGTCAGAGATGATGGATGTTGCAAAAAAGCTAACAGAAAGCCGAAGAAAATCTGCAGTTGAGATTAATGAAAAAATTACATCCGCTCTTCATGAACTTAATATGGAGCAGGCTGAATTTTCGGTTCAGATAACTACCGACGACCCCTCTCCAAAGGGTGTGGACAGTGTTCAGTTTTTAATCAGAACAAATGGCGGCGAGCCTCTTAAGCCCCTTACTAAGATTGCATCGGGCGGTGAGCTTTCAAGAACAATGCTTGCACTTAAATCTATTCTGTCTGACGGTGTTGAAACTATGATTTTCGACGAAATAGATACAGGCGTTTCAGGTATGGCTGCCAAAAAAATTGCAGTTAAGCTGTTTGAGATTTCCTATAACAGGCAGGTTCTTTGTATTACTCATCTGCCTCAGCTTGCATCTATGTGCGACCATCATTTCCTTATTCAAAAAGACACTGCAGATAATGTAGCAAAAACTACAGTTTCGGAGCTTGATGAAAGTGGCAGGATTTTTGAAGTTGCAAGACTTTCGGGCGGTGATGTGACGGAAGCTTCTACGGTTCATGCAAGAGAATTGCTCGATGGTTGTAGGGAGTATAAAAGGAGGAAGCGAGTATGATTCAGACAGGACGCGTTATGTCTGTAACATCACAGGAAACCCTAATATCTGTTATCCGTGAAAGTGCCTGTGGAGAAAGCTGCGCTTCCTGCTCGGCAAAGTGTTCTCTTAAGGATGCGGAGATTATAGCGGAAACGGTGCCCGGTATTCAAAAGGGAGATACGGTTATTTTTGAAATGGCTGCGTCAAAGGTTCTTTTCGCAGCCTTTCTTGTGTATATAACACCGCTTTTTGCTCTCCTTACAGGTTACCTGATTGCAATGGCTATGGGTATGGGAGAGGGCGAAAGCGTTATTGTTGGTGCCAGCGTAACAGCAGTATGGTTTTTTGCAGTTCATTTTATAGATAAGCGACTAAAAAAACATTATAAGCATACCATAGTTAAAAAGCTTGAAGGAGATGCCTGATGTACGGATATGATATTTTCCACGAAGAGCTTATGAACACTCTTATTAATGCAATCAGAAGCGGAAAAAGCTCTCATTCATATATTTTTGAGGGTGCTACCGGAATGGGTAAGCATATAGCGGCAGAGCTTATTGCCACGGCAACCTGTTGCGAAGGTGAGCTTTCCCCTTGCGGAGTATGCAAGTCCTGCATTATGGCAAAGGCAGGAACTCATCCCGATATAAAGCATGTAGTTCCCGAAAAGGATAAAAAAACAATCGGCGTTGATGTGATGCGTGATGTAAATACGGATGCTCTCATTAAGCCATTCTATTCCAATAAAAAAGTATATATCATAGAGGGCGACCTTCTCACTCCTGAGGCTCAGAATGCATTTTTGAAAACCCTTGAGGAACCACCGCTTTATGCTTCTTTTATTATTGTTGTAAGTGACCTTACAAAGCTTTTGCAAACGGTTATTTCAAGATGTGCCTCTATCCATTTTCATGGTGTTTCTTCGGCGCGTATGAAAAAGCATATTGAAGAAAAATATCCGGGTATGAGTGATAGTCTTTCTTTTTATATAACCTATGCAAACGGTAACCCGGGCAGGCTCGACACTCTGCTTCAAAGTCCAGAGTTTTCAATACTTCGTGATGAATGTTTCAAGGCGGTATCGGGCATACTTTCAAATGACTATAACGAAGCCTTTGATGTTTCTGACTTCTTTGACAGGAATAAAGACAATATACCTGACGTACTGGATATTCTGCTTTTGTTCTGCAGAGATATTTTGTTTATCCAAGAGGGAATGTTAAGGAGTGTTATTAACTCCGATTACTCCGAAAAGCTCAGAAGCATAGCAGGCTATGCAGAGGCACAAAAGGTTATGTACGCTATGGAAAAAATCTCCCTTTGCGGCGAGATGCATAAAAGAAATATTGGTGCAAAATATATGGGAATGTATCTTGCACTCAGTGTAAAGGAAGGACCGAATTGAAGGATTTAGTACAAAAACTAAGCGATATGCGAGGTGTGTCGGGATTTGAATACAGTTTCTCTCAGAAAATAGAAAAATTCTTTTGTGAACTTGGAAATGAGAGCTTTATCGATAGCCTTGGAAATGTTGTTGCGGTTAAAAAATGCGGTAGTGAAAATCCGCTGAAAATTATGATAGAAGCCCATATGGACGAAATCGGTCTTATGGTTTCAGGTATAGATGATAAGGGCTTTTTAAGCTTTGTAAGTGTTGGGGGAATTGACACAAGAATTCTGCCCGGTTCAGAAGTAACTGTTCACGGCACGCGTGATATAATCGGTGTTATAGGTGCAAAGCCTCCTCATCTTCAAGAAGCAGGAGAGGATAAAAAAGCTCTTAAATCTGAAAAAATGTATATAGACACAGGCTATGGTTTTGAGGAAATCTTAGAGATTGTAAAAGTGGGAACCCCAATAACGCTTAATCAGTCTGTTGGCGAAATGAAAGAGGGAAGCATCAGTTTTAAAGCCCTTGACGACAGGGCAGGGGTTGCAGTTATTGCCGATGTGTTAAGAAGGATTAAGGACACAGATATATGTGCCGACGTGTACACTGTGGCAACTGTTCAGGAGGAAGTTGGACTTCGAGGTGCAAAAACTGCCGCAAACTTGATTTCGCCTCATATAAGTATTTCAATAGACGTTTGTCACGGAATAACTCCAGACAACAGTTCTGATGCTTTTGACTGTGGCTCCGGTGTTGTGATTTCACGAGGCCCCAATATACATCCCGGGCTTGGCAAACGGCTTATTGATACTGCTAAAGTTAATGACATTCCGTTTGAAATAGACGTAGACGGCGGATATACGGGAACAAATGCCTGGGCAATTCAGATTGCGGGAACAGGTGTTGCAACCGCACTTTTATCTTTGCCCCTTAAGTATATGCATAACCCTGTTGAAACAATGAAGCTTTCAGACCTTCAGGCTACATCTGATTTGATTGTTAAATTTCTTGAGTGTCTGGACAGTAATTGGGAGGAATGGTTATGCTTATAGAAAAGCTTTGTAACGCCCAGGGCGTAAGTGGTGATGAGGGTGAAATCAGAAGCATAATCAAGTCTGAAATCAAACCCTATGCGGATGAAATCAGAACGGATATGCTTGGCAACCTTATAGCATATAAAAAGGGAAAGAACAGCAGTAAAAAAATAATGATTTCCGCCCACATGGACGAAGTGGGATTTATAATATCGGGGATTACCGATAAAGGCTACCTCAGATTTAAAACCGTTGGCGGAATAGACACAAGAGTAATTCTCGGCAAAAAAGTTGTTTTTAAGAGCGGAATAAAGGGAATTATCGGTGTAAAGGCAATACATCTTTTGTCTGAAAGTGAACGTGACAGTGTTCCTAAGGTCAAGGATTTATATATTGACATCGGGACTTCTACGAAAGAGGAAGCCGAAAAATATGTATCGGTAGGTGACTATGCTACTTTTGATACGGTTTTCGGCAATCTTGGAGGCACTCGCATAAAGGCAAAGGCAATAGACGATAGGGCAGGGTGTGCAGTGCTTGCAGAGCTTTTAAAGGAAGAAACGGAGTTTGATTTATATGCATGCTTCACCACTCAGGAGGAAGTAGGACTTCGAGGAAGCACTGTATGTGCCGAGGCTATAAAACCTGATGTTGCACTTGTTCTTGAAAGTACGACCTGTTCTGATGTGTATAAAGTAGACCCTGAATTTGAAGTCACAACCTGTGGCGGAGGCGTAGCTATTTCGTTTATGGATGGAAGAACAATTGTAAACGATGGTCATTTTAAAAGGCTCACAGAAATGGCAGATAGAAATGGTATTCCGTATCAGCTCAAGCGTACAACCGCAGGCGGGAATGATGCAGGAAGTATCCACCTGGCTGCAGGCGGAACTGTTACTGCAAGCGTGTCCGTACCTTGCAGGTATCTTCATTCCCCTGTTGGCGTTGCGGATATGAAAGATATTGATGCTATGGAAGCCTTTGCAAAAGCGTATTTAAGGGAAATTGGAGGAATAATGAAATGGAGCTTCTGAAAAAACTAACGCAGTGCAGTGGTGCATCAGGCAGAGAAGATAAAATTGCAGCACTTATAAAAAATGAAATACAGAGCTTCTGTGACGAATGTCACATCGATGCCCTTGGAAACTTAATCGCCAAAAAGGGAACAGGTGGCAAAAAAATTCTCGTATGTGCCCATATGGATGAAATAGGGGTTGTTGTAACGTACAAAGACGATAAAGGCTTTCTGAGATTTGCCCCCGTCGGTGGTTTGCGTGCAAAAGACTTGATTGGCAGACGTGTGGTGTTTGATGATGGAACAATCGGCATAATCGGAGTTGAATACAACACCGAGAAATATACAATTAACAAAATGTTTATTGACACGGGGAATAAGGGTAATATAAATATAGGTGATATGGGAGTTTTTGTGGGTGACTACTATGAAAACGACACAACAGTTATTTCAAAAGCCCTTGACAACAGAGCAGGATGCTTCGTTGCAATTGAAGCGCTCAAACGCCTTCAAAATTCCAAAAACGAAATATACTTTATGTTTACTGTCCAGGAAGAAGTAGGGTTAAGAGGCGCCAAAACCGTAGCTTTCGGAATTGATGCAGATTATGCTCTTGCAGTGGATGTGACGGATGTTGGGGACACGCCCTTGGATAAACCTATGGCAGTAAAGCTTGGCGGCGGTGCGGCAATAAAGGTTATGGACCGTTCTGTTATATGTCACAGTGAAGTAAGGAATAAGCTTATTGAACTCGCAGACGCCGACAAAATCCCCTGCCAGCTTGAGGTTTTAACTGCTGGCGGAACAGATGCAGGTGCAGTGCACACAACTGGAACAGGCATTAAAACAGGTGCAATTTCCGTACCAACAAGGTATATTCACTCACCATCGGAAATGGTAGATAAAAACGATATTGAAAGTTGTATAAAGCTTCTTTCTGAATTTCTTCAAAGCTAAAAATGGTGTTGCATTTTGCAACACCATTTTTTGATTAAAGCTTATTTCTCTGTATCTTACCACTTACTGTCTTTGGCAGACTGTCACGGAATTCAACAATTCTGGGATACTTATAAGGAGCAGTTCTGTCCTTGACGTAAACCTGAATTTCTTTTTTGAGTTCTTCGCTTGCAACAGTGCCTTCAACAAGCACGATGCTTGCTTTGACTATCTGACCTCTTACCTCGTCGGGAACGGCAGAAACACCACATTCCAACACGTAGGGAAGCTCCATAATAACGCTTTCAATTTCAAAGGGTCCGATACGGTAGCCTGATGATTTGATAACGTCGTCAACTCTGCCTTCGTACCAGTAGAAGCCGTCTTCGTCACGCCAAGCAACGTCACCTGTATGATAATAGCCGTCGTGCCATACTTCGTCGGTCTTTTCTTTGTCACCGTAATACTCGGTAAACAGACCGCAGGGAGCGCCGTCGGAAACCTTGATAACAATTTCGCCGGGCTCACTTGTTTTAACGGGGTTGCCGTCTGCATCTTGAAGCTCAACATCATAGATGGGAGCAGGCTTACCCATTGAACCGATTTTGTGAGGACAACCTATAAGGTTACCTATAATCATTGTACTTTCTGTTTGTCCGAAGCCTTCCATAATCTGAAGTCCCGTAGCCTTTTCAAACTGACGGTAAACCTCGGGATTAAGAGCCTCACCTGCAGTTGTCATATGCTGAACTGATGAAAAATCGTATTTTGAAATGTCCTGCTTAACCATCATTCTGAGCATTGTAGGAGGTGCACAGAAAGTAGTTATATGATATTTTGCAAACATAGGCAGTATAATTGCTGCATCAAATCTGTCAAAGTCGTAGGTGAAGGTTGCCGCCTCGCAGAGCCACTGACCGTAAAGCTTGCCCCACATAGCCTTTGCCCAACCTGTATCGGAAATTGTGAAGTGAAGTCCGTCGGGGTCTACACAGTGCCAATATTTTGCAGTATGGAAATGACCTAATGGGTATTTGTAGTTATGAGCTGCAATTTTCGGATAACCTGATGTACCTGATGTGAAGTACATAAGCATAAGGTCGTCACCGCCCGGGGAATCCTCAGTGCGATTGTAGTGGGTGCTGAAACGTGTATACTCTTCGTCAAAGTTTCTCCAGCCTTCTCTTTCGCCGCCAACAATAAGCTTGTTTACGAGAGTGGGGCATTTTTCAGCCGCAATGTCAATCTGATGTGTTGTATCACCGTCGGCAGTACATATAACAGTGCTGATTCCTGCGGCATTGAAACGGTATTCAAAATCGTGCTCCTGAAGCTGGTTAACTGCGGGAATTGCTATTGCACCAAGCTTATTAAGTCCCAGCATTGCAAACCAGAACTGATAATGACGTTTCAAAACAAGCATTACCTTATCGCCCTTTTTGATACCCAATGAAGCAAAGTAGTTTGCACACTGAGAAGATGCTTTTCGCATATCGGTGAATGTAAATCTTCTCTCTGTAAGGTCCTTTGAAATGTGGAGCATAGCAAGCTTTTCAGGCTCACGTCTTGAAAGCTCATCCACAAGGTCGAATGCAAAGTTGAAGCTCTCAGTGTTTTTGAACTTGATTGAAAGGGGGGTACCCTTTTCGTTTTCTTCAATATCAATGTAGTTATGATAAATTCTGTCTTTAGTGTCACGGTGGATTGATCCGATAATCTTTTCAGGGATAATATCTGATGTTTTTCCTTGTGCTTCATCTTCATCTGACCGAAGAACAATAGCGTAGAATAAACAGTCCTTGCCGTTTACTGCAATCATACCGTGGGGAGTATCACTGTTGTAGTAAATACTGTCGCCAGGGCCGAGAACTTCCTTGTGGTCGCCCACCTGAACCATAAGATTGCCTTCAATAACAATGTCACATTCCTGACCTGCGTGAGTTGTAAGCTCAATATCCTTGGTCTGTGCTTCTTCGTCGTATGTGCTTCGTACAAAAAGCGGCTCTGCAATACGGTTTTTGAATGCATATGCAAGGTTATAGTATGTCATACCGTGAGCCTTTGCAATCTGCTGACCTGAGCCTGCACGTGTAACGGTGTAAGACTTAAGGTTCGGGCTGTAGCCCTCGATAATATCTGTTACGTTTACCTTAAGGGCAGATGCACATCTGTAGATGAATGCAAAGTTAAGGTCTTTTTCGCCTTTTTCGCATTTTATGTATTCATCAACAGAAATACCTGTGAGCTTTGCCATTTTCTGCTCGGATATTCCCTCAATTTCACGAAGCTCTTTAATTCGCTTCGCCATTTCTTTGATCTTTAAATCAAGCTCCATAAAGTTTTCCATAAATACCTCCGTTTTGTGGGACGTTCAATAAAAAAACCCGCCCCAAAGTATATTCGAAACTTTGAGACGAGCGCATTTTCAAAATTCACCCGCGGTACCACTCAAATTGCGATAAAACTACCGCCTCTCTCAGGATCAAACAATCCCTATGCATTAACGCAGCAATAACGGGAAGGTTCTACTTGCGAAAGTTTCCGCTTTCTTCCTTCCGGCTCGGAAGCTACAAATATATAAGCCCTGTCTGTGACTTGCACCACCCGTCATTTCTCTTTTAAGACTTCAGCAAATATACACTCTTCGTCTATGCCTTTGAATATTAAACTATGAAACGATTATACCACAAGCATATGCATATGTCAATATATCTAAGTTATAAATTTTTTTGCTAAAAATATGTCGGTTTTTGAGCATAACTACTTAAAACAATGAATTTTTGTAAATAGGATTAATAAGGTTTTTTGAGTATTGAAAAGCCTCTATAGGCCGCTTTCGTTTGCAAGTACTAATTCTGCATTGGAGAATTTAATTGAAAAAAGCACTTCCTACGAAGTGCTTTTTTCATGGTGAGCCGTTTTTCATTAAATCAGAACTATTATTTTCTGCCTTTTCAGCTTCTTCTAAATATTCAAATGGTAATGTAACAGGGTCATTTCCAATGTTGAAAACATAGGTAATTTTATCATCATATAAGTATATCGCATTTACAAAAATTGTTATAAGTGCTTTTCTGTATCGCTTACTGTCAACATCACCTTTCCTTAAACCTTGCAAGAAGAATTTAATCTCATTTTCGTCTATTGTAGCCACACTAGTATTTTTGATGGTTGCTATTTCTGCTGACATTTTTTCAATCTCTGTATTTATCGCTTTTATTTCGTTAAAAATGTCTTGTTTTACATCATCCATATCACATTGTTTTAAGGCTTGCAACAGATTTGATTTTTCTTTGTTGCACCTCTTGATTTCTTTGTCGAGCCGTTTTATTTCAAAAGTGCTTTCGTCATTTTCATTAGCTTTTATAAAAGCCTGTGCAATCAGTTCAATGTTGTCATCAGTTAAAAGCTGACGGCATTTATTGATGACAATATCCTCAATATACTCTTTGCCAACATTCTTTTTATTGCAAAGCTTTTTCCTTGATTTATTGCAACTGTAATAACAAAACTTTTTCTTTGTGCTTGATGTTCCGCTTACTCCGACCATTAAATCCTTACAATGTCCGCAAAATAATTTTGTTGTCAACAAATATTCCTCGACCGCCTTTGTTCTTGCAGGGGCTTTTTTATTTGTTTCGGTTGCTCTCTGCACCTTATTAAAAAGCTCATTTGAAATTATGCGAGGTATTCCGTTTTCTATCTCATAACTACCATAAGTATATGTACCTATGTATTTTTTATTTTTTAGCATTGTGTGCAAACTGCTATAATTAAATTTTGTGCCGGTTGAGGTTTTTATATTTTTGCTATTAAGAAAATCAATAATCTCTTTTATTGTGTGTCCGTCTGCATACATTTCAAAAATCTTTTTTACATACGGAGCAGTTTCAACATCTATTGTATATTTTTTGTTTACAATCTTAAAACCAAAAGGAACAGTACCGCCATTGTAAATACACTTTTCTGCATTTAGGTTCATTCCTCTTGTTACCTTTTGGGAAAGTTCTGCACTAAAATATTCTGCCATTCCCTCTAAAACGGATTCCATCAAAATCCCTGAAGCATCCTCGGTTATGGTTTCTCTTGCAGATATAACACAAACTCCGTTTTTCTTTAATTTTGCCTTATAGGTTGCACTATCATAACGATTTCTTGCAAAGCGGTCAGTTTGATAAATGAGAACGCCTTGAAATGCCCCTTTTTCGCTATCTTTAATCATTTTTTGAAATTTTGGTCTTTTGTCCGTTTTCCCTGTTAATGCTCTGTCTATATATTCCCCTATGACAGTATGATTATTTCTTTCAGCATAATCATAGCAAACTTTGAGTTGCCCCTCAATACTTGCTTCTGTTTGTCTATCGCTTGAATATCGTGCATAGATTACTACATTCATTCTGCATTTCCTTTCTCTTTCGCCTCATTCATATGAAAGATTTTTAGTTTTTCGATTTGCTTGTTCATATTTTCTATATTATCATCTGTGTACTCTGAAATATCGCAATCAATCTTAAATGCTTGTGCTAACATCCCTGTGATGCTTTGTAGCATTTTACTTAATTTTTCGGTATAAGTCCAATTTATAAAATCCACCTGCTTATCAAGTACAAGCTTAATTCCTTGATTTTTGTTTTTTTCAGTTCCTTGTAAATTGTTATATATTTGTAGATATTGTATGTTGCTATCAATAAGCCTTAAAAGTTCATCAAGCATACCCGAAGATAGTAACATATTTAATATTGGCAAGTATTGTGTTTTATTGTTGCTAGGTTTTGTATATCTAAATAATACAGATAAACTTTGCTCGGTTAGTCCTGTTACTCGACATATCTCTCTAATTTTCATATCAGTACTCTTGACATCTGTATTTCCAAGCAGATAATCAACGCTAACCCCTAATGATTTTGCAATACTATTAACAGAAGTTATTTTAGGTTCGGAGTTTCCGTTTCGATAATCAGAAATAGAAGATTCTTTTATGTTTGTTTCTTGTGATAGTTCCTTTTGACTTTTTTCTTTTTCCGCAAGAAGCTCATTGAGATTAGTCGCAAATCTTCTTTTGGTTTCATATTGTTCTGAATTTCCGATATTTTCTATTATTTCCCTGTTAGATATTTGATGTGTCAATCTTTTCTTTGCCACTTGTGTTCACCTCACTATAAATTATACACTTTTTGATTTTCCATGTCAATAACAAAATTCGCAAAAGTGAATTTTGTTATTGATAATTAGCTTTTTATTTTTAGTTGCGAAACTTTGACGACAACCTCTTGAATGCGTGTTAAACTGAAATCACAAAGCAGATACACAAGGAGGTGGTCACAATGAATTTTCATATTTCAGCAAGTCAAGCGCACAAGATTGCTTGCGAAATCGTAATAGCTGATGTAAAAAAATTTATTACTGACCACCCCGAAGAGTATCAGCTTTACCTCGAGGGAAAGGCAATGCTGACGAGCGATGCCGAAAATAAATTCATAAAGAAAGGAGCTTGAAAAGATGATTGATATTACAAAACTCAAGCTAAAATTAAACCAAATTTTAGAAGCTGAAAAGTTTATTCTTTTAGCACTAACAGAGAAAACAATATTTGAAGACGGAAAACCAACGGATAAAAAGCAGATGGTGGCAACTGTTACAACGGCAGAGAGCTTGTTTGAAAAAGTCGATGTTAAGCTTGATGGTGTTGAGGTATCCATAACTAATGATGAGTTGAAGGATAGAGTTAAAAATCTAGAATTTGTATTCGTAACATTCGAAGATGATGATATCAAAATTTACAAAGACTTTTCGACAAATTCAAACAAAATTTCAGCAAAGGCAAAATCAATGAAACTTTATCTTGATGATGATATGATTATTGAATAACAAAAAAATTGGCGGAGGGGGTCGGGAAAAGGAGTATACTATGATTTTTTCAAAAAATAACGCTATACCTGATGAAGTTGATGCAATGTCTGCATATATGCTTATGTCAATGTGGTTAGCATCTGTTCTTATGGATATTGCTGACGATTTGGGTATTGTTAGACCAAATCCAGTTGATATGCTGATGTTTGATTATCTAGCAGGTAACAACTATCTTTTTATACTGCATAAAAAAGAGGGTACACCCACAAAAATGCATGATAACACAAAGCGTTTTTGCAAGTATATCAAAAAGAATTTATGCACATCTGAGAAATTTGTAACATTCAATGTGGAAATGTTTGAACATGAAACGCATTATTTTGTTCTTTTGACAACCAAGGTTCACAAACCGCTATAAAAATTTAAATGATTGGAGAGATGATAATGAATGATGAATTAAGAAAAAATTATATGCGAAATGCCATATCATTATCGTGTACGCTTGCAGATGAGCAGGAAACTTTAATGATAGAAACACCGCAACCAAAAGAGATGGTATATGCTGACGGATTTGGCGAGGACAAATTTTCGTACATAATAAAGAAAAAAATTGGAGCACCTTTCAAAACTCTTGAAAATGCCGAGGATTTAGAAAATTATATAAAAAAGAATTGGAGAGATGCGAAAAATTTTAGAGGTTGTGAGATTAAAGCATCTGAATTTAACACTCATTTTTTAATCACTATAGAAAGGGGGAAAGCATAATGAGTTATGGAAAGCGTTATATTTTGGGCAGATTGTACTGGAACGATGCTCTTAATATGTTAGATGCAGAACTTGAAAACGGAAACATTCTCTGCGGTATCGAGCTTGGCCGAAACTTTGATATTCTTATCAAAGGCTTTTGGATAAATACATACTTGGTTGAAAGAGGCGGTATTCTTCTGTTTGCTAATATCGGTGCTATCGGTAATTCTTATTTAGGTGCTACTATTCGTATAGCTATTTAAGCAAAGAAAAGGAACGGAGTGGCGGTGGAGCGAGAGCGAGCCGTCGCCCGTTCCCTTTACTTGTTTCTTTATGAATAATATCCGAAAATTAGTGAGGTGAAAATAGTGGAAATTAAAAAAATTATCCCTGATGAAAAAATTGTATATAATAAAATGGTAAATGTTAAAGTTGCGGGGAATGTCATAGAAATACGGCAAAGTACAGATTATTTTGGTTGCCCTATACTTAAACTTAACAAAGATACATACCTCGTTAAAAGTACAGGAGAAGTCAAAGAAATTCTTCATTCCGAACAAAGAATAGAAGATGTCTCATCTTTAAGGCAGAGTATGAAGAATTTACGGGATATTATCAATGCAAATTCAGAACATCCTGACAAAATTCGTTTTGTGACTTTAACCTATGCCGAAAATATGACAAATACAAAAAAACTCTATACGGATTTAAAGGCTTTTATTCAAAGATTACGCTATCATTTCAACAAGTATAAAATAGAATACATAATTTGTATTGAGCCACAGGAGCGTGGGGCATGGCATGCACACATACTTTTTATATTTGACTCAAAACCACCCTTTATTCCTAATGAAAAACTAAGTGAACTTTGGGGTAATGGATATGTGAGCATTTCAAAAGTTGACGGCATTAATGACTTAGGCTTATATCTTACATCATACTTAACATCCACGCCCACAGATATTTCAATATCTACTATAAATAATGACGGAAACATAAAAATGCTCCAAACCTTTGACAAAAATGGCAATGTCAATTTTGTACCAAAGAAGATACAAAAAGGAGCAAGGCTCGAACTATATCCCAAAGGTATGAGATTTTTTAGGGTTAGCAAGGGAATAAAGCGTCCAATCGAAATGAAATGTACCCATCAAAAAGCATTAGAAATAGTGGAAGAAAGAGGTCTGTCCTTAGTATATGAAAAAACAATAGTGCTTTCAGAACCAAGTAAAGATTTTGAAAGGATAATCAATTATAAACAATTCAAAAAACCTATAAATAAAAAATAGCGGTATTCCCTAAAGAATACTGCTATTTTAAAGGTAATCTATACTATCACTGATGTGATGTTGCTTTTACACTCTCGCTATCGTTTATCAGCTTATTTTTCAATTGTATCTCTCCTTTATTGTATGTTTTGTCCTATTGACGAGTAACTGTCCAACTACTAGAGCCTACGTCATATCTTACTCCATATGAGTATGTTCCAGGTCTGGTTGCTTTGTCTTGTCTGCCCTCTATTGTTATATCAAACTCGTAACAGTTACTGTCTAATGTAATATTACCATTTTTATTAGATGATAGATATACTGTTCTGTTCATTTCTACATCGTAAGCCATTACTACAACTTCGTGATAGTCAGAATTTAAGTTTGGTATTGTGATTGTTATTGTACCATTTTCATTCTTTACTGATTTTTGTATACTTTCTATTACTCTCTTTGAGTATTCTTTATTAAGTGTTTTTTCAGCAATGTTTGCCTCACCACTAATAATGTATTTATAAGAAGACTCTTTGATATCTTTAACTTTGTACTGTAATTCAGCAGGTGCATTTGGATTGAGAACTGTTTCCTCTGTCATTACACTTACTGGTGCTTGAGTACCAGATGTAGGTAATTTTTCCCAACCATAAAACTTGTTCTTATTATAAGATGCTGTGTTCTCACAAGTTGTTTGTATCAGTTTAAATACTTCTGCTCTAGTTACATTATCAAGCGGATTGATATGACCTGCTCCGTCGCCGACCATAATTCCCTTTGCCTGTAAATACATAACTGCTCCTGCAAATCTTGCAGGTATCTGCCCTGCATCCATTCTGCTCTGTTCTTCACCTAAATCTACACTTGTTTTTACAACATTTGTAAAGTCTACATAGCCTGCCATCTGTGATATATCACCTTTTTCAGCTTTAGCTATATAGTCTTTTAATGTTCCGTCATCACATACAGATGCAAGTACATAAGCAACCTCACATCTTCTCATATTTGAGTCCATATATTCGGGTGTCATTAGTGTACTATTTTGATATGTAAAAGCTCTTGCGATAGCATTATAATATTTATTATACCATTGTCCGTTAAAATCTGCGTTATTAAGTCCGTCAATCTCTTGGATAGTTGGCTCATAGGCGGTAGCAACTATTTTTGCCAACTCACAAACCTTAACGCTTTGGTTTGGTTTAAGCGTTCCATCTTCATATCCGTTCAACACATTAAAATAAATCGGTAAGGCAACATATTCACTCCACCAACCGCTTTCTGCTTTGTAAGTTGTACTTATAATTTCCGTTATTGATGATTTAACACCATTGTAGCGGTTCATAAAATAATCTGTATTTATTGCATCATTCAATGTAAACATTGAACCATATGAATATCCCATAATAATATCAATTTTCTTTTTTACGCTCTCTGTGTTTGCAAAAGTTGTTAAAGATGTTGCTATTGTTATTGTGGTTGCCAAGCATACGGCAACTGATTTTTTTAAGATGTTCATAATAACCCCCATAAATAAAAAAGTGCATAGTCCATATCACAGAACTATGCACCGAAAAACGCACAGGCTCTGATGACAGGTTGCTAGACACTAATCATTATACTTTAAATCACAAAGCATTTATCAGAGTAGTGTACGCTTTTACCAAAATAGCGTACGCTTTGTGACTAAAAGATATACTGCACCCAGTATAATGATTATAGTCTAGCATAGAAATTATATCATAATACGGCAATGTTTTCAATACTTTTGAAAAAATAACAAAAAGAAACTGCCTACTTTTTACAAAGTAAACAGTTTCTTTCTTCGTTTGCGATTATAAGATGTCAGTTACTATAATCAAATTCTTGAAACAATAAAAGTTCTTATAATCTTTGGATGGTGAGCCATCGGAGATTCGAACTCCGGACAACTTGATTAAAAGTCAAGTGCTCTGCCAACTGAGCTAATGGCCCTGGCAGGGATAGCAGGATTCGAACCTACGAAATGCCGGAATCAAAATCCGGTGCCTTACCGCTTGGCTATATCCCTA
>JAZRQO010000018.1:0-26230 GCA_045649825.1 Clostridia bacterium | reverse complement strand
CTCACCACTCGACGTACCAACGTACGCCTTCGGGCAAGGTATTATGCGGCTTAAACCGCATAATACTTCGTTTCGTCCGTTCTGCACTATTTTTAACCATCCCCTGGGGATGTGGGCTGACTTTATAAACAGCCCCTTTTTGTGCGAAATGTTACAAATTAAACATATTTTGTAACAATCTTGTGAAATATGCATTAAAACGAAGGTAAAAATTCTATATTCCCGTTATTCGGAATTTGTTGATTATTTATGAATTTTGTGATATAATGGCAACATACTCAGGATTTCCCGTGGCGGAAACTCCTAAAGTAAATTTTCTTATATCAGAAAGGAAAGAAAAATGAAAAAGTTATTATCTATCGTTTTAACACTTGCTCTTGCCGGTGCGGCTTTAACAGGCTGTACATCTGCACCTCAGACAGGAGATGACGCTGCTTCAGGCGACAATGTTATCAGAATTGGCGTTTTTGAACCCCTCACAGGCGACTCTGCTTCAGGCGGTAAAAAGGAGCTTCTCGGTGTTCAGTATGCAAATGCTGAAACTCCCACAGTAACCCTCGGCGATACAGAGTATAAAATTGAGGTTGTTTACTCAGATAACGGCTCAACAACAGATAAGGCACCATCAGCTGCAGCTACTCTTGTAGATAAAGATGTATCTATCGTTCTTGGCTCATACGGCTCAGGCGTTTCAATGGCTGCAAGTGACACATTCGACCAGGCAGGACTTGCCGCAATGGGTATCACCTGCACAAACCCCAATGTTACAAAGGGTAATGAGCATTATTTCAGAATTTGCTTCCTCGATCCTTTCCAGGGCTCAGTTCTTGCAAACTTCGCAATTGAAAAGTGCGGTGCTAAGAAGGCATATCTCCTCGGTGAGCTTGGTAATGAATACGACCAGGGACTTCTTACATTCTTTGAACAGACCTTCACAGCAGCAGGCGGACAGGTTGTAAAGGCAGACTTCCCCACAAATACTGCTGACTTCACACAGTACCTCAACACAGCTAAGGCAGAGGGCTGCGACGTAATTTTCACACCTGTTTCTATTGCATATGCAACTCAGATTGTTTCTCAGGCAGCAAGACTTGAAATCGGTCTTCCCATCCTCGGCTCAGACACACTTGACGATAACAAGGTTCTCGAAGCTGCAAAGGGAACAGACACAGAGCTTTACGTTTCTACCTTCTATCAGGAAGGCGGCTCTGCAGAATTCGACGAAGGTATCAAGAACTACATCAATACAAACGACGACGCAAAAACAGCTAATGGCGGCGACGACACAATCTCTGCTGTAACTGCAATGGGTTATGATGCATACTATGTGGCACTTGAGGCTATTAAAGCTGCAGGCTCACCCGATAAGGCAGCTGTTAAAGCAGCACTTCCGGGAGTTAAGTACACAGGCGTATCAGGCGAAATCGCATTTGACGAAATCGGTGACGCTATCCGTGACACAGCTTATATCAAGACTGTTGATACTGCAAACGGTGTATGGAAGCTTGAAACCGTGCAGAAAGCTAAGTAATTTATAAATAGGTTTTAACAGGATGCTTGGCGGGGTTTATCCCCGCCGGGCTCTTGTATTTTTCTTTGCCGCCTCGAAAGCAGAGAAAAATTTCCCTTTTTTCGAGACAGTTAAGACATTATTTGAAAGAGAGGTCATATAGGTGCAATCCTTGATTACAACTTTAATGACAGGAATATCCGTGGGCGGTCAGTATGCTCTTATTGCTATCGGATATACTATGGTTTACGGAATTCTAAGACTTATTAACTTTGCCCACGGTGACGTGTTTATGGTGGCAGGCATGATGCTTATCTGGCTTTCAGCCTCAATGCCCCTGGCGGTTGTTATACCTGTTACGATTTTAGTAACAATTCTCTTAGGTTTCTGTATCGAACGTGCAGCATATCTGCCCCTTCGTAAAGCTCCCCGTATGAGCGTTATGATTTCTGCGATCGGTGTAAGCTATCTTTTGCAGAATGTTATTACATACCTCACAGGCGGTCAGCCTATGACATATCCCACAATCCCCTTCCTCGCCCAAACGGTTTCCGTGTTCGGCACAAAGCAGACTGTGGCGACAATGATTACCCTCCCTTTGGTAATTGTTCTTGTGGCATTGCTCACTTTCCTTATTAACCACACGAAAATCGGTATGGCAATGCGTGCCGTTTCAAAGGATTTTGAGACGAGCCGTCTTATGGGTATAAAAATTAACAATGTCATTTCCGTAACATTTGTTATCGGCTCGGCACTTGCGGCAGTAGGCTCGGTATTGTATTTTTCCAACTACTCCAAAATTGTTGCGGTTTCGGGAGCACTTCCGGGACTTAAAGCATTCGTTGCGGCAGTTTTTGGCGGTATCGGCTCTATTCCAGGTGCGGTTATAGGTGCATTTATTATAGGTATTTGCGAAAATCTTATAAAAGCAACGCCCTACTCAGTATTCTCCGATGCTTTCACCTTCGCAGTGCTTGTTGTTGTTCTTATTTTCAGACCTGCAGGCATATTCGGCGAAAAGACAGTAGACAAAGTCTGATGGAGGTGAGCTTGAATGAATAGTATTAACAAAAAAGCAAATATGAAAAAAACTATAATTGCTATCCTGGGAATTCTGGTATTCTGGGGAGTTTTGCTTCTGATTGAGAACCTCAATCTCATTCTTCCTGATGTACCCAAGCTTTTTACTCCCACATCGAAGCTTTTTATGGTGCTTCGTAAGGTAATAGTATATTGCCTAATAGCGGTTTCCATGAACCTCTTAAACGGATTTACGGGACTGTTTTCCCTTGGTCATGCAGGCTTTATGCTCCTTGGTGCATATACCTACGCAATCCTTACAACCCCTGTTTCATTAAAGCTTCCCGCTGACGGAATATTCTATAAATATGGCGGCAGTGTTGTAAACTTCTCACTTCAGGAGGCGTTTGGTGCAATATTCGGGAACGAAGGTGCAGGGGGTGCATTAAGCCTCGTTCTTGGCGTGTTGGTTGCACTTATAATTGCAGGCGTGATTGCTGCATTGTTCGCATATTTAATCGGACTTCCGGTGCTCAGACTAAAGAGCGATTATCTTGCAATCGCCACTCTCGGCTTTGCAGAAATCCTCAGAACAATTTTCCAGTGTGAGGTTATTCATCTCCCCGGAGGAGGAGAAATTGTTCTCGGTAAGCTTACAAACGGCGCAAATATGATAAAAGGCTTCCCAACTCTCAACGCCTTTAATATCAAAGGCCCCGACGGACAGATTGCCCTTTATCTTTCAACCGTCGTTCCTGCTATAATCGTTACACTCTGTATTGTTGTTATAGTTCTTCTTATAAATTCTACATACGGACGTTCCTTTAAGGCAATCCGTGACGACGAAATTGCGGCAGAAGCTATGGGAATTAATCTTGCAAAGCATAAAATCCTTTCATTCTGCATTTCTGCATTCTTTGCAGGAATCGGTGGTGCTCTTTATGCTATGTTTGCAACAACATATCAGGCAAAGCCCTTTACCTCGGTGCTTACCTACGAAATACTACTTATTGTGGTTATCGGCGGTATAGGCTCTGTTTCAGGCTCCTGTATAGGCTCGTTCCTCTACATTGCCTGCTCGGAATGGTGGCTCAGATTTCTTGACGAGCCCATGGTTGTTGGTGGAGTTCAGGTGCCTCTCCTTAAAGACGGCTTCAGAATGGTTGTTTTTTCAATCGTAATTATGATAGTTGTTCTTTTCTTCCGACGCGGTATTATGGGAACAAAGGAACTCCCTGATTTATTTAAGAGACGGAAAATAAAGAAGAAAGGTAAGGTGACGGATAATGCCGAATAATGTACTTCGTTTAGAAAATGTTACAATGCAGTTTGGCGGCGTTGTTGCAGTTAATAACCTTTCTATGGAAATAAATGAAGGTGAAATTGTTGCTTTAATCGGACCTAACGGTGCAGGTAAAACAACAGCTTTTAATGTTATAACAGGCGTGTATCAGCCCACAAACGGTAGGGTTTACTTTAACGGTGAAACTATTATAGAGAATTTCCCCAAGGGAAAAATGAAAAAACTTTATGCCGGTGAAAATGCAGGGGTTTACAAATCCACAATGGTTAAAACCCCCGACCAAATCACAAAGCTCGGTATGGCAAGAACTTTTCAGAATATCAGACTTTTCAAGAGTATGACGGTTTTTGAAAACGTCCTTGTTGCAAAGCATTTGAGGAAAACAAGCAATGTTTTCTCTGCAACCTTCAGAGCAAATAAGGCAGAAGAGAAAAAAATGCGTGAAGAAACCCTTGACCTTTTGAGGCTCCTGGATCTTGAGGATGTAAAAGACGAGCTTGCAACGTCACTTCCTTACGGAAAGCAAAGGCATCTTGAAATTGCGAGAGCCCTTGCCACAAATCCCACACTCCTTCTTCTCGACGAGCCTGCAGCAGGTATGAACCCTCAGGAAACTGAGGAGCTTACTGCATTTATCCGTCGTATAAGAAAGGAATTTAATCTCACAATTCTACTTATTGAGCATCATATGAATCTTGTTATGGACATTTCCGACCGTATATATGTAATTGACTTCGGCAAGCACATAGCCGACGGCACGCCTGAGGAAGTAGGCAATAATCCTCGTGTTATCGAGGCATATCTGGGGGTGAGTGACGATGCTGAAAATTAAAGACCTTAATGTAACATACGGCGGTATAAATGCAGTCCGTGACGTTTCCTTTGATGTTGAGGAAGGCTCAATCGTAACCTTGGTCGGAGCAAACGGTGCAGGAAAAAGCTCAATTCTTAGAACTATTGCAGGAGTTGTAACTCCGAAAAGCGGAAGTATTGAATTCTGCAGTGAGGATATAACAGGGCTTTCGGCTGAAAAGGTTGTAAAAAGCGGAATTACTCTTGTACCTGAGGGCAGAAGAATTTTCCCTGACCTTACAGTTCTTGAAAATATCAAAATCGGTGCATATCTTAGACGTGACTCTCTTGATGAGGATATAAAGTGGGTATACGACCTGTTCCCCCGTCTTAAGGAACGCTCCTGGCAGATGGCAGGCACGCTTTCGGGCGGTGAGCAGCAAATGCTTGCAGTGGCCCGTGCGCTTATGAGCCGTCCTAAGCTTATGATGATGGACGAGCCATCGCTGGGACTTGCGCCCCTTATTGTACGTGATATATTCTCTATCATAAAGGAAATAAATAAAAACGGTGTAACCATTCTTCTCATTGAGCAGAATGCCAATATGGCACTCAAAACTGCTCACAGAGGCTACGTTCTTGAAACCGGCAGAATCAAGCTGCAGGGAACAGGTGCAGAGCTTCTCGCAAATGAAGAGGTTAAGAAAGCATATTTAGGAAAATAAAATAATTACAGGGAGTGTTACTACGGAACACTCCCTGTAATTATTTAAGTCTTTTAATTTTTTTGCCCTTAACAAGATATGCTTCATCTGCAAATTCTATCATTGATTTATCATTCATGGAATCGGTGTAGAAGCATATTTTTTCGTTTCCCGAAATGTATTTTTGCAAAAGCTCGGGTTTATGTTCTCTGTAGCAAAGTCTTATGAGCTTCCCTGTTTTTGTGTCAATCTCGGAGGAAATAACCGTTTTAATTCCAAGCTCCCTTACGGGGATTTCAATCAGAAATCCGAAGGTGGCAGTGAGCAAAATATCGTCCTCTCTTTTTTGTTCAAGATAAAAGGGCTTTATTTTTTGTAAGTTCTTTTGCCAGAATTCAGTTATAATCTCGTCGAAATTTTCAAAATCGTCAAGTAAATCTTTGGCGTATTTTTCAACGTACTCCCGAAGCTCCTCAATGGTTATAAGGCACATTTTATACTTTACAAGCTTTATAAGAAGAAGCGGAACAAGTCTTAAAAGAGTAACATCCTTTTTCAGGCAGAAAAAGAAGAAATCAACTGCACTTTCACCGTCGTAGATGGTGTTGTCGAAGTCATAAACATTCATTAAACAATTCCTTTATCAAGAGCCTTCATTGCCGACCATACCTCGTTTGCCAGGTCTTTAAGCTCGCTGGGAGTAAGACGTGCATCAAAGTATGGTGAAAGGTCGAAAGGCTTGCCAATACTCAGTACTATTTTGTGGCGGAAGCCGTAGGTTCCGCTTATGTATGCAGGGACAATGTTTTTTCTTGCCTTTATTGCAATCAGGAGTACGCCCTCCTTAATCGGCTCATCAGTTCCGGGTGCAAGTCTTGTTCCGTGGGGGAAAACAAGGAGTTTTTCGTCTTTCTTAAGAATACGCATAGCCGTCTTTATTGCGGTTATATCTGCATTGCCTCGGTCAACGGGGAATGCACCGATTGCAGTAAAGAACCACTTTGAAAGCTTGTTTTTAAAAAGCTCTGCTTTTGCCATTATCCGCATTTTTACGGGGCAGAAGCCAATAACAAGTACGGGATCGTAATTGCTTATGTGGTTAGGTGCAATTATTGCACCTTCTTCGGGGATGTTTTCCAAGCCTTCAATTTTGACATTGAACATTATCCTGAAATATATTCTTACTAAAAATCTTAAAACTGTCATCATTATAGTATACCGGCCTTTTCTTTTATTATACGTATTGCTTCTGAAATAGATTCTTCAAATGTGAGATTTGTTGTATCAAGGAGTATTGCATCCTCTGCCTGACGCAGTGGTGAAACGGCTCTTTCACTGTCGTTTTTATCCCTTGCCTCAATATCACGGCAAATATCGTCAAGATTACATTCAATACCCTTTTCCCTAAGCTCAAGATAACGTCTTTCGCCTCTTGCACGGGAGGAAGCTGTAAGGAAAATCTTGCATTCCGCATCAGGAAGTACGGTGGTTGCAATATCTCGTCCGTCCATTACCACGTTTTTGCCCTCTGCAAAATCCTGCTGCATTTTAACAAGTTTTTTTCGCACTTCTCCAATAACTGCCACATTGGACGCCGCCATACTAACCTCTTCGGTGCGGATAAGGGAAGTTACATCCTCGCCGTTTAAGAACATAAGCTGTCCTTCTGCCGTGGGCTTTATGTCAATTTCAATTTCGTCCATATGCTCTGCTACACGGCTATGCTCGTTGGGGATGTCAATGCCAAGCCTCAGCATATAAAGCCCTACAGTTCTGTACATTGCACCTGTGTCGATATAAACATATCCCAGGTCCGAAGCGGCTTTTTTTGATATTGTGCTTTTTCCTGCTCCTGCAGGTCCGTCAATTGCTACTTTCATATGTGTTCTCTCTTTCTTTAATAGTAAAAACTGTGTTCTTTTGAGTTTAGTATTTCAAGATACTCAGAAGCTTCTTTCTTTGCCGCCTCTAAACTAAGCGTTTTATAATTTCCGCATTCCACAGGGCTGTTTCCGAAAATCCCACCGTCGTGGTCGCAAACATCCTTCAATGCTTTTTTGAGAACTTTAAGGAATTTTTTGTTGTCGTTCATTCGTACCAACACATAAAATCCTGTCTGGCATCCCATTGGTCCTACATATATTATTTTATCCGCAATTACGCTGTTTCTTAGGTATGTGGCAAGCATATGCTCCAGTGAGTGCATTGCCGAAACGGATAAATGCTCGTCGGTATTGGGTTTTTTCATTCTAAGGTCGTATGTCACAATATCGCCATCTGTGCGGGATACGTATATTCCTGTATCAAGCACTGTGTGGTCTACTGTAAAGCTTGTTATTTTCTCCATATGTGTAATCCTTTCAAAAATCAAACTTGCAAGTTTTCGTGGGAATTTGGTTTTACATACAGCGTGTTGTAGCCGTCGTAAATAACCATACCCGGTTTTGCTCCGTTTGGCTTTTTAACATTTTTAACAGTTGTAAAGTCAACGGGGACCTGATTGGACTCTCTGCCCTTTGAATAGTATGCCGCAATTTCTGCTGCAATACGGATTACACTTTCAGGCACATCTTTATCAAGCCCAAGCTTGATTATAACGTGTGAGCCGTGTATCTGTTTTGTGTGGAACCACAGGTCCGACGAATTTGCAGTTTTTAGTGTGAGCAGGTCATTTTGAGTATTGTTCTTACCTGCAAATATATCAAATCCCTCTGCCACAAAATGAACAGGTTTTGACTGTGAAACCTTTTGCCCCTTTTTGCCGCTTCGCTTCAGAAATCCTTCTTCTGCAAGTTCCTGCCGTATGGCATTTATATCCGCTTCTCCCGTGCAGTTTTCCACTGCCGCAAGAGTGCTTTCAAGATAAGCGGTCTGTGCTTCGTTAAGGGATAGCTGCTGTGCGGCTTCAGTTTCCGCAGTTTTTGCTTTTGTGTATTTTTTGTAGTATCTTTGTGCGTTCTGAGCTGCAGTGAGTGCAGGGTCAAGAGAGATTGTAACAGTCTTGCACTCAGGGTCGTAATAATCAACTACCGTAACAGATTTTGCGTTTTCTTCCACTGCATACAGGTTGGAGGTTATAAGGTCGCCGTAAATTTTGTGTTTTTCCTTATTCTCCGCATCTTTTATTGTTTGCGTAAGAATTATTTTCTTTTTATAACAGCGCTCTAATAAGGTGGTAAGGAGCTTAGTAATATCTGCAGTCTTTTGCTTCATTCTCTCTAAGGCGTCCCGTCCGCTGTAGAACTTATCCGTAACCTCGTTCATAAGCGGGTATTTTATAACCTTCATAAGTCCTTCGTATTGAGTTATGTCAACCGCACTGAAGTCAATCATTTTAAGTGCACCCTCGTCTTTTATAATGCAGGGCGAAAAATCACTGTTTAAAACCCTTTGTTTCATATCGGTTATGGACTTTTCCAGAGGTGAAATATCCGTAACCTCTCCCGTGTGCATATCGGCAACTCCGTATGCTCTGTAAATGATTTCGCGTGCAGTAAGTGGGCTTATGCCTGAAATTGCTCCAAGGAGTGCTTTTGACAAGGTTGTTCCGTGTTGAAGCGGGGGGAGCTTCCCATCAAATTCCGTAAGGGGTGTTTTATTCTGCTCAGGTGGGAATTCATATGTCATCCCGGGTAAAACCTGACGCACTGAGCTTACAGTTATATCTACGTGTTTTATACAGTCGATTATTTTCATTGAGCTGTCGGTGAGAATAATATTTGAATGACGTCCCATAACCTCCGTTATAAGGTGTTTTATCGTAAGGTCGCCAAGCTCGTCGTAGCTTTCGATGTCCATTATGATTATTCTCTCAAAATCCTTTTGCCGCACATCAATAATTTTTCCGCTTCCAAGATGCTTTCGGAGAAGCATGCAAAACAGAGGTGCAGTTAAGGGATTTGCTTTTTTTGTATCTGTAAAATGTATTCTAGGGTGTGAAGAGCCTGCCGACAAAACAAGCCTGAAACTATCAGTGAACGTACGTATATGGAGTACGATTTCATCTTTTTCAGGCTGATGTATCTTATCTATTCTGCCGTTTACTGCCATGGAATGTATTTCTTCGGCGAGGCATTTAATTGCCGGTGCGTCCAGCGCCATTTAATGTTCACCTCGGTTTTGTAATGAGTTTACCTTCTGTCATAATCACAATTTCCTCAACACCGCTAAGTGATGACAATGTGCGGTAAAGGGCTGATTCTATAAGGGTAATGTCTGCTGATTTTGGCAGTGCTGCAAAATTGATGTAGCAAACACCGTTTTTAATTTCAGCAGAAATAAGACTTGTTCCGTTTGGAAAGATTCTGTAAAGCCCCCTTGTCACGGGACCGTCTATAAGTGCTTGTACTGCATTATGCTCTATGCTTCCGTTTGCCGCATCTATTTCACGGGTTTCGGGTGAAAGCTTACCATCTTTGTTTTTGAAATACAGGTCGCAGTTGTATGTCATAATCTCTTCAGAATTCATTATGTTTATAGATGAATCTGAAAGATAACTCAGTTTTTTCCCTGCTCCCGTTTTTATTGGTGAGCTGTCAACTGTAACCCTTACCTCAGTAATTCCTATAACAGGAGAAGTACTGCATACAGACTTCACAATGGCATAGACACGAAGCAGATTAAGCCTGCTTTCATCAGATAAAAATTCTTCTGAAAGGTCAATTGTGATTTTTTCAGGAGAGTCAAAGGTTACGGTGTTTATATTGCATTCACGGCTTATACAGCCCTTTGACTGAAGCTTTGACACGATATTATATGGAATATGTGTAGCATCGTTATATGATATGCTCTCTGAATCCGAAATAAGAGTTGTACCCGATTTATCAGGGTAGTATAATACGGCGGTTATTGTGCTGCGGTTAAAGCTTGCCAGCAAAAATCCACCTGCAATAAGAATAATTGCCGCAATCCCTGCACCTGCAATGAGGAGCTTGTTTTTCATGCCTCATCGCCTCCGTTCTGAGGTGCTGGCGTATCGTTGCCTGCGGGCAATGTCATAACAAAGCAGCTTCCGCCTTCCGGGTTATCTTCTATATGAATTGTGCCGCCGTGAAGCATTACAGCTTCCTTTGCTATAGCAAGACCAAGTCCCGTTCCTCCCGTTTCTCTTGTACGGGAATCGTCAAGGCGGAAGAAGCGTTCAAATACTCTTTCCTTGAACTCGTCAGGAATACCTTTTCCTGAATCCAGGATTTTTACGGTGAGTACGCGTTCTTTTACCTCGGCGGTGATTTTAACAACCGTTCCGATTTTTGAGTATTTTATTGCATTCTCAACAATGTTATACATAGACTCCCATATACGGTCGTGGTCAAGTGTCAAAGGCGGTATATCTGCGGCAATATCGGCAGATATTGTTATATTTTTTCCTGCGGCTATCGGTGTAAGATTGTTTTTGATTCTCTGAATCATCATTCCCACATCCACAAGCTCAGGCGTAAGATCTGTTTCCTTAGAATCCAGCTTTGTAAGAAGCAAAAGCTTTTCTATAATTCTTGTAAGACGGTCAACCTCGTCGCTCAGGTCAGAGAGAAATTCCTGAACCATTGCCATATCGGGTTTTTCCGATGCGGTTATGCTGTCGCATATAAGCTTGATTGTTGCCATTGGAGTTTTAAGCTCGTGGGAGGCATCAGAAACAAATTTTCTTCGTTTTGATTCCAATAGCTCAAGCTCCGTGCTCATATAGTTTATGGCGTTTGCAAGCTGGTCAATTTCAGAATTTCCCTGAACAGGGATTTTTTTATTGAAATTACCTTTTGAAAACTCCTGCACCGCACTTATAAATTCGTTCAGGGGTGATGTAACCGAATGGCTCATACGAAGGCTCAGAAGAGCTATAAGAACAAGTATAATTACTGAAAAAACAATAAGCTTATTTCGTATGCTTTTAACGGTCCTATCAGTTTCGGTCATATCTTCACACAGAAAAACAACGCCTGAAACAGTACCCTCGCTGAATATGGGGACTGCTGCAGACAGCGTCTTTATTCCTGTTTCGTTTTTGTGAGCCACAGAAGCTTCTGAGCCGGAAAGAGCAGTGAATACAACAGGGCTTGCCAGAATTATTCCGTCTGCAGTTGCAGCAGTATTTGTATCCCATACTGCTTCTCCCGAACTGTCGGTAATTATACCGCGTATTCCCGAGCCGTAAAGGCTTTTGTTAAGAATATCCTCAGCATATTCAGGTTCGCTTTGTGAAACGGTGCCTGAAATAATGTTTGCCCGTGCAAACAAATCGGATTCTTTGCTACGATACAGGCTCCGTGAAGCTGCTGATGTGATAAAAACACACATAACAATAAGGGCAAATGCCACTATGGCACTATAAAATATATTTGCTCTTGTCCTCAGTGACTTAGGCACAAACCTGTTAATCTTTTCTGTAATAATAACCTACACCCCATTTGGTTTTGATATATTCCGGCTGTGCCGGGTTTTCTTCGATTTTTTCTCTTAAACGTCTGATGTGAACGTCTACAGTTCTGACATCTCCGGGATAGTCAAATCCCCACGCAATATCAAGCAGATTTTCTCTTGTATAAACCTTGCCAGGGTTTTTCATAAACAATTCAAGAAGGTCGAATTCTTTTCCGGTAAGCTCAATCGTTTTGCTGCCTATTGCGGCACGCTTGAAGTTATAGTCAAGGCGTATATCTCCCGAAACAAGAACTTTGTCACGATCGCCCTTCTTTACGGGGTTAACACGGCGGAGTATGGCTTTTATTCTTGCCGAAACTTCACGTATGTTAAATGGCTTTGTAATATAGTCATCTGCTCCGTACTCAAGTCCTAAAATCTTGTCTATATCCTCACTCTTTGCCGTGAGCATAATAATCGGCACGTTTGAGAAGCTTCTTACGCTTCTGCAAACAGACAAGCCGTCCATTTTCGGGAGCATAAGGTCAAGAAGTATCAGGTCGATTGAATCGTCGTGAGCAAGACGCACGGCTTCCTCTCCGTCAAATGCGGTTTCGACTGTGTAGCCCTCCTGTTCCAGGTTATATTTTATACCTTTCACAAGCAATTTTTCGTCATCAACAACAAGAATCTTCATAATTAATTCTTTCGCTCCCTTACAAAAAATAAATTCACTTTCTAATTATATATTATTTATCCGTTTTTTGCAATAGAAATTTCATAAAATTTACATATTTTTTTCGAGCCAACATTAAATCTTCTATTGACATAATACTCAAATCAATGTATAATATATCTATTAGGATGGGATTTTTGTGTACTTTTAAGGAAAGGGAGGGCTTGTAGCCGTGGAAAAAGCTGTCAATGCAGTTTTTGCGTATCTCAGGACCATACAGGTCAGTGACTATGTGGATATTCTCATAACCGCAGTTGTTATTTACTATATGATAACATGGCTCCGTGAAACAAGAGCCATGCAGCTTGTAAAGGGAATTATAGTTGTGTTCGTAGTGCTTGCACTAAGCGACTGGTTCCATCTCACCATAATAAATTATATTCTCAGTGCCATTGTGCAGGTGGGAGTGTTTGCACTGGTCGTTCTTTTTCAGCCGGAACTCAGAAGTCTCCTGGAACGGCTTGGACGGTCAAGGGTAGGTAAGCTCATCGACATTGCCACAAATGAACCGGGTCAGGGCGATAACGGTAACGATACTGTGGTAGACAGTATTGTTGACGCCGTAACGGATATGTCACGGGAGAGAACAGGTGCACTTATTGTAATAGAACGTGACACAAAGCTTGGAGATCACACAAAGAGGGGTACAAAAATCGATGCAGATGTCAGCAAAGAGCTGCTTATGAATATCTTTTTCAAAAACAGTCCTCTCCACGACGGTGCAGTTATTGTAAGAAACGGAAGGATTCACAGTGCAGGCTGTTTTCTTCCTCTTACATCAAATGATAATCTTTCGGCAGAGCTTGGTACAAGGCATCGTGCAGCACTTGGTATATCTGAGGTTTCCGACGCGATGATAATAGTTGTAAGTGAAGAATCGGGCAGAATTTCCATTGCCCTTGGCGGATCTCTCACACGTAATGTAACCAGAGAACCCCTTAAGCATGCACTTGAACGCTTTTTCGATTCCGAAGCAGAAAGGAATTTTGTCAAGTTCCTCGCCAATCTCAAGAAAGGAGGCTCATTCAATGGAAAAGGAAAAAAATAATGTTAGCAAGCCTCCCGTTGAGGGTAAAAACCTTCAGAAAATACAACGTATGATTGTTTCGGTTGTTTTGGCAATTGTGGTATGGGTACTCGTGGTTAACGTGGTAAATCCTGAAATCACCGAGCCGTTTAAGGATGTGGCAATAACCTATAAAGGAGAATCATATCTTCGTGATAAGGGATTTGTAATTGTAAACAAGCACGAAATTCCCGACCTTTCCATCAGGGCAAAGGGAACACGTCGCAATCTTCTTAACGGTGCCCGCCGCATAAGTGTTGAGGTTGATGTTACGGGTATCAACAAAAAGGGTAAAATAGTTATGCCCGTGAAGCTGAATGTACCCGATAATATATCCGTTGAAAAACAGAGCTTTTCCAGCGTTGAGCTTATGGTTGAGCCAAGATACGATAAATCAGTTCCCGTAATTGCGGAGCAGCTTGGTGATGTAAGTCAGGAAAGCAGAGGTAACATTGTAAGCTCTGTTCCTGATATTGAAGAAGTAATGGTTTCAGGCTCCGTGTCCGATGTAGAAAGCATAAAGGGTTGTATTGTCACGGTAGATGTATCCAGTCTTGAAAAAAGCGGGAAAACAGTTAACGAAATCCGTTTTGTGGATAAAGAAGGCAGAACACTTCCTGAGGACTCCTCAGTTTTTTGTTCCATAGGAGTTGTGAGTGTAAACAACACGATTTATAAAAGACAAGTTCTCGACATAGATGTTGAGGCAAATCCTCTGCTCAGCCGTCAATTTAAAGTTGACTATGATTTGCGGGATTTGAATATGCCTGTGATTGATGTAGGCGTATTAAGCGGTAAGGACGCACCTAAAAAAATCACTGCGCTTATTCCAAGTGGTGAATATAAAGAAGGGGAGCATACAGTATTTCTTGAAATAGAAGAAGATGAGAATTTATATATTCCCGACTATAATCTATCTCTTAAGATAAATCTTATCCCTCTTAAAGAAAAGCGCGTTGAATTTAATGTTCAGCTTAAAAATGTCCCCGAAGGTCTTGAAAGTTCAAAAAATGAATTTAAGGTAGAGAAGAAACTGCTCATACCTGAGGATTTTGACGGGGAAGTAACAGGCATTGTTGATTGCTCCGATTTTGTACAGGGAGCAAACGAGGGCAGGATAAAACTTTCGGATGAGCATATCCGATTTGAAGAAAACGACGATAAAATAACAATAAATCTTATTCAGAAATAAAGTTTGAGAGGAAAAAACACAATGGCAGACATTTTTAAGAGAGGTACTTCAATGGATGGCGGTGTGCGTGTATTTGCAGCAGTGACTACCGACCTTGTAAATGAAGCTCAGAAAATACATCACACATACCCTGTAGCAACAGCGGCACTGGGAAGAACCCTTACGGCAGGCGTGCTTATGGCGGCGGCAGGTCTTAAAAACGACACCGATTCACTTACGCTTCAGGTAAAGGGCGATGGCCCTCTGGGCAATATCGTGGTTTGTGCCGACAGTGAACTCAGAGTAAGAGGTTACGTTGCAAACCCATATGTAGACAGGCCCCTTAACGAAAAAGGTAAGCTTGATGTTGGCGGTGCAGTGGGCAGGGGCGTTCTTAATGTAATCCGTGACCTTGGTATGAAGGAACCGTATATTGGGCAGATTCCTCTGGTATCGGGAGAAATTGCGGAAGACGTGACAATGTACTATGCTCAGAGTGAGCAGATTCCCACAGCGGTAGCTCTCGGCGTTCTTGTTGATACCGATAACTCGGTAATTGCATCAGGAGGATTTATGATTCAGATGATGCCCGGCTCTACTGACGAAGAAGCACAGCTTATTGAAAAGACACTGGACAACCTTCCCCCCGTAACTTCTTTGATAGCAGAGGGAAAGAGTGCAGAGGATATAATTTTTGATGTAGTAGAGGGTATCGACTTCTTTATTGAGAACAGCGAAGGTAAGCCTGTGTATCAGTGCAACTGTTCGAAGGACAGAATGGAAAAGGCACTTATTTCTATAGGCAAGCAGGAGCTTCAGGGGATTATAGACGAACAGGGCGAAGCAGAGCTTTGCTGTCAGTTCTGTGACAATAAATACAAGTTTTCAAAAGAGGAGCTTACAGAGCTTCTGAAAAAAGCAACGAAAAAATAATTCTGATTAACATACTCGGTGGTGAAGCGTATGAAAAAAGGTATAGCGGCAGTTGTGCTGGCTCTTGTGTGTACAATCCTTTTTTACGGAACAAAATATATGAGCAGTCCCCTTTTAACCCAAAAGGCGGTGTACGGTGTTTATGACGAATTTGTTTATACCGACTGCTACTTTGTCCGTGATGAAATTGTATATACTGCAGACCGTGCAGGAACGGTATACAATCATTACAGTGACGGTATGAGAACGGGAAGCGGTGTACTTATTTCCACTGTTTACAGCGGTAATGTGAGCCAGGAGATTCTTCAGGAACTCAATACCATAGACAAAAAAATAGAAAACGCAAGAGAATCCACGCTTTTTGTGAATGTTTCCGATGACGATTCTGATACAGAGAACAGGATTGAAACCTATAAAAAGGATTTGATTTCAGCTGCGGTAGATGGAGATGTCAACAAGGTAAGAGCCTATAGGGATGCAATTGTTAGTTTGCGTTCAGGAACTGCTACTGCAAATACCAGCGAAACTATAAATATGCTAAGTGAGCAAAAAGCGATTGCGGAAAAGAAAATAGGCGGCTCAAAGCAGGAGATATATGCTCTGGGTTCAGGTATCTTTTCAACAGTTCTTGACGGTATGGAGCATATTCTTACTCCTGAAAAAGTAATGAATTTCACTGTTGAGGATTTTGACTCGGTACAGGGCGTATCGGAAAAAACTTCTAATCAGACAGTTAATTCTGGCGACAGTGTGTGTAAGGTAGTTAACAACCATAAATGGTATGTAATATGTGCAGTTGCATCACAGCGCCTTGAAAACAGTAGTGTTGGAAGCTCCGTTTCTATGCGCTTTGACAATATTCCCGGTGTCGAGGCTTCGGGACGTATTGTGAATGTTTCTCCTACGAAAGACGGAAGAAGTGTTGTTGTTATTGAAAGTACCCAATACATAGAGGGTGCATATTCAATGCGAAGCAGTAAGATGGACCTCATATTCAAAAGCTATTCAGGCTATAAGGTGCCTGTATATGCTATAAGAACACGTGACGGAGTAAAGGGTGTGCTTGCGAGGAAAAACAATGTGGAGCGTTTTTATCCCTGTGAAATTATATACACAAATGAGGTTGCAGAATATGTAATAATCCGCAGCCCCAAGGACGCAGAGAGAAAGCTTGACGGTGTGGACGAATTTGTGCTTGGAGAAAGGTAGGCTTTTAAGGTGATAGGCGAAAGGCTTGAAGAAGTCAGAAAAGCAATATTTAACAGTGCTTGCAGAGTTGGCAGAGCTTTTGAGGATGTTACCCTTGTTGCAGTAACAAAGACTTACTCTCCCGATATCATAAATCGTGCAATTGATTGCGGAGTTACTGATATAGGAGAAAACAAGGTTCAGGAAATTCTCGAAAAATATGATAAAGTAAAGCCTGTAAGATGGCATCTGATAGGACATCTTCAATCGAATAAGGTTAAATATATAATAGATAAGGTGTGCATGATTCACAGTGTGGACTCTCTTCGTCTTATGGACGAAATAGAACGTCAGGCAGAACTCCGCGGAGTAGAGAGTATGGACATCCTTATTCAGGTAAATATTTCTGGGGAAGAATCAAAATTCGGTATCAGACCTGAAGAACTTGAAGAGTTTTTTGAACATTCTGAAGGAATGAAACATGTTAAAATCCGAGGGTTAATGACAATTCTTCCTAAAGATTGCGATTATGTTACAAAAAAATTACTTTTTTGTAACATAAATAAAATATTTCTTGACATTAGTCGTAAAACATATCATAATATTAGTATGGATGTTCTTTCGATGGGAATGAGCGGAGATTTTGAAACAGCGGTGGAATGTGGTTCCACTATGGTAAGGGTTGGAAGCAGAATTTTCGGCGAAAGGAATTATGATAAAGTATAAAATTTACCATAAAAGAAAAGGCGGAGGAAGAGTATAATGGGAATTGTAAGTTCAATTAAAGATTTTATTGGTGGAGAGCCTGATTTTGAGGATTTCGATGAATTTGATGATGAAGTGGAATATGAAGAGGAAGAGGCAGAACCCAGAAGAACTTTCTCAAAATTCTACTCAAGAAAAGAACAGGCTGAGCCTACGCCCCGCAGCTATGAAAACGACATTACTATTGTTAAGGTAAAGGGCTACGACGAAGCTACAAATATAGCTGACGTGCTTAAAACAAAACGCCCTGTTATTTTTGATGTTATGGAGCTTGAAACACGTGATGCTGAAAGAGTAGTTGACTTTATGGTTGGCGCTGTTTACGGTGTTGACGGAAGCATAAAGCGTGTAACAGGCGGTATTTTCATTGCAACTCCAAAGGGAATGAAAATAAACAGCGACGAAATCAGAAAAAAAGCTCCTTCAACCCTTGATTTTGATATCTGATTCACGGGCTTGAGAAATATTTTGATATAAGACTTTGAACGGGGATTGTCTACCGCTGGCAATCCCCTGTTTTAGGTAATAATATATGAATAATGATAATATACTTTTAAGTGCGGCGGCGGATTTGTATGCTTTGTGTGAAAAGCGTGGATGTGCCGTGTTTTCAAAGTTTTATGATGGCGGTGAGCAGGCAATTCTTAATGATAACAGAATGATAACGGCAGAAGCTGTTATGTTTGGCGGTCACGAAGCCTGTGAACGTAAAATACTTGGTGTTTTCCCTGATTGGGAGGAGCCTGACACAAAGGCATTTCCTATATCTCTTGTGGGTATTAGCTGTAGCTTTAAAAAGGATTTTTCCCACAGGGACTATCTTGGTAGCCTTATGGGGCTTGGTATAGAACGTGACAGAATTGGTGATATTCTTGTTGCAGAGGATGAAGCTTTTGTTTTTCTTCATCAATCTGTTGCAGACTATGTTCTTATGAATCTCCGTAAAATCGGCTCTCATGGTGTTAAAGTGAGAGTTGTGGAAGCTGATGATTTTCGCTTTCCCGAAGGCAAGTTCCAAGTTGTAAAAGCAATTGCCGCATCTCTTCGGCTTGATGCAGTTGTTGCAGCAGGCCTTGGAATTTCGAGAAGTAAGGCAGCAACCCTTGTAGAGCGCGAAAAAGTAAGCATTAACCACCGTCCCACAGCAGATATGTCTGCACGGGTGGGCGAGGGGGATTTGTTTTCCGTTCGCGGCTTCGGAAGGTTTGTTCTTCAAGAGGTTTCGGGAGAAACCCGTAGCGGTCGGCTTCATCTTACAGTAAAAAAATACCTTTGAATGGAGTGTTATATATGTTAAAACCCGTAGATGTGCAAAGCAAAGAGTTTGAAGTGAAAATGCGGGGGTACGACAGGGACCAGGTTGATGATTTCCTGGACGAGATAATCCGTGATTTTGAAACGCTGTACCGTGACAACGCGGAGCTTACATCTAAGCTTGAAGCAGCGGAGGCCGAGGTATCACACCTTAAGGCAAAGAGCGACGAGGTTGAAAAATCCCTTGAGCTTGCACGTTATCAGTGCGAAGAAATGAAAAAGAATGCCCGGCTGGAGGCAGAGGCTATTATTCAAAAGGCAAAGCTCAGTACGCAAACGGTTGCGGCAGACATTGAAAGCAGTAAAATCAGAATGAAGGCACTTTGTGCCGAATTTCTTGAAAAGATAGATAATATTTGAGAGGATTGAATGGCAATGTATAAAAAAGTATCGACTGACCTCAATTTTGTTGAACGTGAAAGGGAAGTTCTTGATTTTTGGAAGAAGAACGGAATTTTCGAAAAAAGTATAGACGAGCGAAAAGAGGGTGAAACATATACCTTCTATGACGGACCTCCTACGGCTAACGGTAAGCCTCATATCGGTCACGTGCTCACACGTGTTATAAAAGATATGATTCCCCGTTACCGCACAATGAAGGGCTATAAGGTGCTTCGTAAGGCAGGATGGGATACTCACGGGCTTCCTGTTGAGCTTGAGGTTGAAAAGCTTCTCGGTCTTGACGGTAAGGAGCAGATAGAAGAATACGGTCTTGAGCCTTTTATTGAAAAATGTAAGGAAAGCGTGTGGAAGTACAAGGGTATGTGGGAAGATTTCTCAGGTATAGTAGGCTTCTGGGCAGATATGGACGACCCTTACGTAACATACCATAACGAATTTATCGAATCTGAATGGTGGGCACTTAAGCAGATTTGGGAAAAAGGTTTGCTCTATAAGGGATATAAGGTAGTGCCCTATTGCCCACGTTGCGGAACACCTCTTTCATCCCACGAGGTTGCACAGGGCTATAAAGATGTAAAGGAGCGTTCGGCAATTGTACGCTTCAAGGTTAAGGGAGAAGAGGCGTTTATTCTTGCATGGACAACCACGCCCTGGACACTTCCTTCAAACGTGGCTCTTTGTGTTAATCCTAAAGAAACCTATGCAAAGGTAAAAGCTGCAGACGGAAATGTTTACTATATGGCAGAGGCCCTTCTCGATACAGTTCTCGGACGTCTCGGAGGAGAAGACAAGCCTGCATACGAGGTTGTTGAAACATATGTAGGTAAAGACCTTGAATTCAAGGAATATGAACCTCTTTACGATTTTGTAAAGCCCATCTGTGAAAAGCAGCATAAGCTTTCCCACGTAGTTGTTTGTGACGATTATGTAACTCTTACCGATGGTACAGGCGTTGTTCATCAGGCACCTGCGTTCGGTGAAGATGACGCAAGAGTGGGCAGAAAATACGACATTGCTTTTGTTCAGCTTGTAACCGAAAAGGGTGAAATGTCTGCAGAAACCCCCTGGGCAGGTACATTTGTAAAGCAGGCAGACATGCCGATTTTGGAAGACCTGGAAAAGAGAGGCCTTCTCTATGATGCTCCAAAGTTTGAGCATAGCTATCCCCATTGCTGGAGATGTGACACTCCTCTTATCTACTATGCACGTGAGTCATGGTTTGTTAAGATGACAGAGGTTAAGGATAAACTTATAAAGAATAATAACACAATTAACTGGATGCCCAAAACAATCGGTGAAGGCAGATTCGGAGCATGGCTTGAAAATGTGCAGGACTGGGGTATCAGCCGTAACCGTTATTGGGGTACTCCTCTTAATATCTGGGAATGTGACTGCGGCCACCGTCATGCAATCGGTTCTATTGAAGAACTGAAGTCTATGTCCGACAATTGCCCCGACGATATTGAGCTTCACCGCCCGTTCATAGATGCAGTAACAATCAAGTGTCCCGAATGTGGTAAGGAAATGCACAGAGTCCCCGAAGTTATTGACTGCTGGTTTGACTCAGGTGCAATGCCCTTTGCTCAGTGGCATTATCCGTTTGAGAATAAAGAAATTTTCGAAGAAAACTTCCCTGCAGACTTTATCAGTGAGGCAGTTGACCAGACGAGAGGTTGGTTCTATTCACTTCTTGCAATTTCAACCCTTATTTTCGATAAAGCACCATATAAGAACGTAATAGTTCTTGGCCACGTACAGGACGAAAACGGGCAGAAGATGTCAAAGTCCAAGGGTAATGCGGTAGATCCCATTGATGCACTTACCGAGTTCGGTGCCGATGCAATCAGATGGTATTTCTATTCAAACTCAGCACCCTGGCTTCCCAACCGATTCCATAAGGATGCAGTAGTTGAAGGCCAGAGAAAGTTTATGGGTACTCTTTGGAACACATATGCATTCTTTGTACTCTATGCAAATATCGACAATTTCGATCCCACAAAGTACACTCTTGATAAAGAAACGCTTGCACCAATGGATAAGTGGCTTCTTTCAAAACTCAATACTGTTGTTAAAACAGTTGACGAAAATCTTGCAAACTATAAGATTACTGAAACTACAAGAGTGCTTGACAACTTCGTAGACGAGCTTTCAAACTGGTATGTACGCCGTTCAAGAACACGCTTCTGGCTTAAGGATATGCCCGAAAGCAAGGTAAATGCGTATATGACACTTTATACTGCACTTGTAACTCTTGCAAAGATTTCGGCACCTATGATCCCATTTATGGCAGAGGATATTTACAGAAACCTTGTATGCTCAGTTGATAAGAACGCTCCCGAAAGTGTTCATCTTTGCGACTTCCCGTCTTATGACGAAAGCTTCATAGATGCAGAGCTTGAAAGCAAAATGGAACAGGTTCTTGAAATTGTTGTTCTCGGCAGAAGTGCAAGAAACAGTGCAAACATCAAAAACCGTCAGCCTATCGGAAAAATGTACGTTAAGGCAGACACTCTTGATGAAATGTATGCGGAAATTATAAAAGACGAGCTTAATGTAAAAGAAATTGAGTTCACCGATAATGTGCGTGACTTCACTTCTTACAGCTTTAAGCCTCAGCTTAAAACTCTCGGCAGACGTTTCGGAAAGAATATAAATGCGGTAAGAGAAATTCTGGCAAGCCTCGACGGAAACGAAGCTATGGATGAGCTTAATTCAAAAGGCACGCTTACAATTACGGTTGAAGGTGTAGCCGAGGCTCTAACTTCTGAGGACCTTCTTGTTGAATCAGCTCAGAAGGAAGGCTTTGAAGCTGCTTCCGAAAACGGAATAACTGTTGTGCTTGACACAAACCTCACACCCGAGCTTATCAATGAAGGACTTCTCCGTGAAATCGTGAGCAAGGTTCAGACAATGCGTAAAGAAGCAGGCTTTGAGGTTATGGACCATATCATTCTCTCAATCAGCGGAAATGATATGCTCTCAGCGGTTGTTTCTGAAAATGCAGAGCTTGTTAAGGAAGAAGTTCTTGCAGATGATATAACAAACAGTGCTCTTTCCTATACAAAGGAATGGAACATAAACGGCGAAACTGTAATGCTCGGTGTTGAAAAAGTAAAATAATCTGTATAAATGAAAAATCAAGGATTATGTCCTTGATTTTTCATTTATCTACATTTTTTCATAATATGTATTGACAAAACCTTCTTTTTGTGTTATCATAATCAAGAATTAATTTTTGGCCCGGTAGTTCAGTTGGTTAGAACGCTAGCCTGTCACGCTAGAGGTCGTGGGTTCGAGCCCCATCCGGGTCGCCAAAAATCCGTACACGAAAGTGAGCGGATTTTTTCTTATTACCTATTCACTCTTCACTATTCCTTAAAATTCATTGGTGTACGGATTTTTGGGAAGTAATAAGTAATAGTTAACAAGGAATAGGTAAGGTGCAAACTCGCTCTTTGGCGAGTTTGCTTTGATAAAATACGGTGAAGAATAACTATAATTAGGTTGCATCTAAACCATTCGGCTCTTCCAGAAAAAAGCACTTGCAATTGCAAGTGCTTTTTTCAATGCAGTGTTCCTGCGGAACATTAAGTTGTCTGTGACAATGAAGACGCTTCGCTAATGAAGTGTTGCTGTTGCAACAATAAGGGATGCTTCATTAAAATTAAAACTCAACCAACATCTCAAATTCAAACTTCAGAGCATTATATCTTATATAATCTGTGCCTTCAATTTTATATGTTATGTATTCACCGTCATATTCAAAACTAAGTTTGTCATTAAACACGTCACTGTCACTAATCCCTTTGTTTTTCAAATAACATTTTAACTGCTCCGATACTCCGTGAATCACAGAATTGCTTATTTTTATGTATACATCATTTTCAAAAGCCACCACCTGTGTTTCGTATTCGTCGCCTGAGTCGTATGTTGCTTTTGCATTTTCGTCATAAAATACTTTATAAGGGTATTGCTTGCGGCTTAAATCATATACGTCATAATCGTAATCAAGCTTTGTATCTTCTGATGTTTTTGCATTTATTCTCTTGTTTTTTATGTCATACACATATTTTATTGTGCCAAGCCCATAGGTATATTCATCATAAGTAAAGCTTTCAACGGGTAATAAATATACACCTTCATAATAATACATATTGTGCTTCTCGGTGTGTCCGCCGTTTAAAAACAGTGTAATATCTTCTCCTGCAGGGACTGCCTCGCCCTCTGGCAGGGTAGAAACTGTATAGTCAGAATTTTTTGTGCCGTTGTTAACTATACAGAGAGCCTTTGAAATCTCATCAAAATTAACTGTAAATCCTGAAACCTGCATATCCTCGGCACAAACATAATCTCTGCCGCCTATGCTATATAATGGAAGCTTTATATCATCTATATAAATTTCGTAGTCGCTTTTTTTGATGTGGTTTGCGGCTGCTTTGTAGTCTGCTTCCTCAAGGGGTTTGATGTGACCGTTTGAGATGTTGAGCTGCTTGTAATCCTGCCCTCCGTTGAACTTATGAACAAAGTACAGTGATTCCCCGTCAATTGAGAAAACAGGACTATAAATTTCTGTATATGTATTCATATGGCTGTGTAATCCATAAGCTCGTATGTATTGAAGTGCGTCAAGCACCATCCCGTTTTCACAAATGATTTTTCTGTATTTGGCAGGTCCGCCCATTATTCCGCCAAGCGTTTTTGAAAGATAAATGTACTTTTCGTTGTGAAGCATACACTCTCTTAGCACTCTCCAGGGTGAATTCATACCAAGCCATAGTTCTCCAACCGACTCTCTGTTGAGGCTGCTGTGGGGAACGGTTGTAAGTGAAAGCAGTCTTTTTGAGTCGTCATATTGGTATGTCATATAATATGCATCTTCAAAAAAGAACTTAGGTGCAAAAAATTCGCCCTCGGGTACATATGCAAGAATTTGTGCGCTTCCTGTCCATTTTGCAAGCTGTTCAACCGATATAACTAATTTCCCGTCAATCGCATAGGTTGGAACCTTGATACTGTTAACATACGCCACAATATCTGTTTCATAGTAGTGACCAACCATTTTACCTACAGTGCCACGCTCAATTTTGGGGCTAAAATCTTCTGTTGGTTGATTGGCTTTTGTAACAAACAGAGTTCTTACATTATCATTATAATATACATTAAATCCGTACTCCCTCAAATCCTCAAGGGCAATCATGGTTTCACCTTCCACCGCATACCCACCTATGGGAACGCCGTCAATCTCTGTCAGAATATCGGTGGAATAAATATTCCCTGCAATGTCACCTATAGCGGCGTATGCATTAATATGTAAGGCAATAATTAATCCTAATGCTGCAAATAATACTTTTTTCATAAACTGTCACTCCTTATTTATAGTAGGTTCATTATATAATATAATAAGGAAAAAGTCAATGTTTTGGATTGCAGGTTAATTTGTTCATAAAAAATTCATTGACATATCTGAACATATGTGTTATCATACCAAGGTAAAATAAAGTGAGAAAAGGTGAAAAAAATGGCAAACAAAAAATCAACTGATAAAAAAGGCATTATATATGCATGTGTGGTGGGAGTTATTATTGTAGCACTCATTGCAATTGTTCTTCTGTTCTCTGAAACCGATAAGAAGGCAGAAAATACTGCCACTTCTTCGTCAAATACAGAAAATACTCCCGTTCAGGAGCAAACAACCACATATACTCCTGCACCCCTTGACGATTCCCTCACATACTATGCAGATATAGATATGAAGGATTACGGTAAAATCACTGTTAAGCTTGACCAGGCAGCAGCCCCCATCACCTGTGCAAACTTTGTAGAGCTAGCAAACAGCGGCTTCTATAACGGTCTTACTCTTCACAGAATTATGGAAGGGTTTATGATGCAGGGTGGCGATCCTCTCGGAACAGGTATGGGCGGTTCAGAAAATAAAATCGTTGGTGAGTTCACATCAAATGGCCACGATAACCCCATTTCACACACAAGAGGTACTATCTCAATGGCGCGCTCGATGGCGGTTGACAGTGCAAGCTCACAGTTCTTTATCGTGCATCAGGACAGCATATTCTTAGACGGTGACTATGCAGGATTCGGTACAGTAACCGAGGGTATTGAAATAGTAGATAAAATCTGTACAGATGCAAAGCCTACAGATAATAACGGAACAATTCCTGCAGAAGAACAACCTATTATTAATTCAATAACAATCAGAACAGAATAAAAGCATATACCGGGATGTCAAAGGCATTCCGGTTTTTGTATGAATAATATCGGCAATAACAGGAAAAATATCATAATAGCTATTTAAACAGGGGTAATATCCTCGTAGAATGTGATTTGTTGAACTAATTGCATAACACTTTTTGTTAAAAAGCGGATTTTAGTTGTACAAAACATTCAAACCTTAAAAAATAAAGAAAAAAATGTTGACAGAGGGGAAAACCTGTGATATACTAAACAAGCTGTCACCGATAATGTGACAGAAACATAACAGAATTATGTACTTTTAAAAATTCTTAAAAAATTTCAAAAAAGTACTTGACAAAATAATTATGTTGTGTTAGAATAATCAAGCTGTCTTTAAAAACAGCAGTTGTACATTGAAAAATAAACAGTGCGAAACTTGTCGGAAAATTTGAGTTTTTTATGACAGTATTCGGAATAACGAAACAAAATGTCAGAGTTAGTAAAATGAGCTAACAAACAATCGTGTATATAAAGCTTAAAAGCTTCATATAACAATTTATCGAGAGTTTGATCCTGGCTCAGGACGAACGCTGGCGGCGTGCCTAACACATGCAAGTCGAGCGAGAATTTACGAAATGATTTCTTCGGAATGATTTTTGTAAAGGAAAGCGGCGGACGGGTGAGTAACGCGTGAGTAACCTGCCCATAAGAGGGGGATAATCCATGGAAACGTGGACTAATACCGCATATTGAGTATTTACCGCATGATAGATACTT
>JAZRQO010000017.1:0-153941 GCA_045649825.1 Clostridia bacterium | reverse complement strand
AAATAAGCATTTATAAGCATCAAAAATAGCGAGAACTTATAAATCACGGTAGAAACCCGCAAATTTGCGGGTTTCTCTTTATTTTATGCCATTGAACTACGAACGTAACTCACCACTCGACGTACCAACGTACGCCTTCGGGCGAGGTATTATGCGGATTAAACCGCACAATACTTCGTTTCGTCCGTTCTGCACTATTTTTAACCATCCCCTGGGGATGTGGGCTGACTTTATAAACAGCCACTTTTTTGTGTCTTAACTCCAATCAATTGAACTGCAAAAACGCCCGTTATTATCATTACAATCCCTATCGCAGAAATCCATGATAAATTTTCTTTAAGGAATATACTGCCGGCAATTACTGAAACAACCGTTGTAATATTAGAAAACACCGTAGTTTTGGCTACAGGCAGATAAGTATTTGCATAATTCAGCATTAAAAAGGCAAAAACCGAAGAAACAACACCTAAATACAGAACAGATAAGAAATATTCTGGAATTGCTAATGAAATTATTACTTTAAGCGGCTCTGCACGGTTTTCAATAAGTGCAATTACCAAAAATGAAATAAGCCCTATTATCGTCATAGCATATGTACGCTCAAAAACACCGAAGTCAGCAGATATTTTTCTGCTCATCATATTGTATGAGGCGGAAGAAATTACTGCACCTGACAAAAGCAAAATCCCAACAGGTGTAACAGTCCCCTCCCTGTTACCTACAAGTGCGACTACTGCCACTCCGGTTACCGATAATACTGTAAATAAATATTGTAAAGGTGTCGGCTTTTCATTAAGGACAAATATCCCACAAATCATCGCAACAACAGGTATAAGAGAAATCATTACTGATGAAAAAGCACTTGTAGTTAAAGCAATACCGTAGCTTTCAAACACAAAATACAATAATGGTTGGAAAACCGACATAATAATAAGTTTCCATATACCTTTTTTAATGTTTATTTTTTGTTTTGTAAAAAACATTACAATTGTAAGACCAATAAATGCCACTATGTATCTGTCTGCTATTACTACAAAAGGCGAAGAATAACCGAGGGATATTTTAGTGAACATAAAACTGAATCCAAAAATTATCTGAGCAGCAAGTGCTGCAAGTGTTGCTGTTATTTTATTATTGTTGAGCATAATGAGTCGCTTTCTATATATCTAATCAAATTTCACGGATTATAGTATCATAATAATTTATAAAAATCAAGCAAATTCAAGCATTTTCTATTAAAATAAACAATAACCGAACCGTATACACAGTTCGGTTATTGTTATAAACTTTGCAAATCCGCATCTGATAAATCATTTTCTATATTATCTCTTGCAAGATCATTATCAATCACAGGATAAACAGAGGATATTGGTCGTTCCTGGAATTTGGGATTGTTTTGAAAAGTTGCTTTGAACATCCCGTCGTCTTCTTCGGTTTCAGATGTTTTTTGCTCTTTTTCCTGCTCAGTCTGTTTTTGCACTTCAGGTACAAGAGGAGCATCTTTAGTTGATTTTGGCTTAGGATGTTCCACAGGTTTATTTCCTTGTTTCTGCATTATCATCACCTCAAAAATATTATTTGTTTAAATCAATTATTTATGTATATAATATTTTAAATTTAGCTAAAAATATAGATAAGAAGTTTGATAGTATAAAAAAATGACAGGAAAAACACCAACAGAATATAAAAGTATTGGTATTGAAATATAAAAAATATGCAAAAATTATATTTTTCTGTTGCATTATAAAAATGTTTATGTTAAAATATCTACGAAAAGTCACGAGAGGAATGAAATCAATGAGCGAAAAAATCAGAGTAGGTATAATGGGTTACGGAAATCTGGGCAGAGGTGTAGAGCTTGCTATAGCAAAAACTCAGGATATGGAACTAAAATTCATATTTACACGTCGAGCTCCTGAAACTCTTAAGCCTTTAACAGATGGAATTTCCGTTTGTAAAGCTGAGGATGCTATTAAATATAAAGATGAAATAGATGTATTAATACTTTGCGGCGGTTCTGCTACAGATCTTCCAGTTCAAGGTCCTGAGTTTGCATCTGTTTTCAATACAGTTGACAGTTTCGATACTCATGCTAAAATACCCGAATATTTCAAAAAAATGGACGAATCTGCAAAAAAATCAGGAAAAATCGGTATTATTTCTATTGGTTGGGATCCGGGAATGTTCTCAATTCAAAGAATGCTTTTTGAGGCTATACTACCTGAAGGCAATAACTACACATTCTGGGGCAAAGGCGTTAGCCAAGGTCACAGTGATGCTATCAGAAGAATTGACGGAGTAAAAAATGCCAAGCAATATACCGTCCCTGTTGATTCTGCGCTTGAAAGTGTACGAAATGGTGAAAACCCAATATTTATAACACGTGATATGCACACAAGAGAATGCTATGTTGTTGCTGAAGACGGAGCTGATACTGCAAGAATTGAGCAAGAAATAAAAACAATGCCAAATTATTTTGCAGACTATAATACAACCGTTAATTTTATATCAGAAAAAGAACTTCTCGAAAAACACAGCGGTATTCCCCACGGTGGTTTTGTACTAAGAAGTGGCACAACCGGTGCGGAAAACGATATGTCACACGTGCTTGAATTTTCTTTGAAGCTTGATTCAAATCCCGAATTCACATCAAGCGTGCTTGTTGCATATGCAAGAGCCGCCTACAAGCTGAACAAAGAAGGATTATGCGGTGCAAAAACAGTTTATGACATTCCGCTCTCTTATTTGTCACCGAGATCAAATGAAGTACTCAGAAGAGCTCTTTTATCACAAAAATATTGGTAATTTCTTATGCACAAAAAACCTCCTATGATATTACATAGGAGGTTTTTTTGTGTTAATTACAATTTTGAAGATTTTTCTCTGCAAGCTTCCATTGCTTTTATTATTGCATTTCTGAAACCGTCATTTTCAAGACTTGCAACAGCATCAATTGTTGTACCACCGGGGGAACAAACCATATCTTTTAATGTTCCGGGATGTATTCCTGTTTCAAGAACCATTTTAGCACTGCCAAGGACTGCCTGAGCTGCAAAAGTGTATGCAAGCTCTCTTGACATTCCTCCCTGCACTGCACCGTCAGCCATAGCTTCAATCATCATAAACACATACGCAGGTGAAGAACCGCTTACTGCAGTTACTGTATCAAAAAGATTTTCATCAACTTTTTTACATCTACCTAATTTATTGAACACATCAACAATCGTATCAATATCATTTTCTGCTGCTTTATTAGAACAAACTGCACTCATACCCTCACCGACCTGTGCCGGAGTATTTGGCATAACACGAATAATTTTCTTATCGTCTCCAAACAATGCTTCAAGAACTGATATAGTTCTTCCGGCTGCAATGGATACGATAACGGTTTTTTGATTAATTTTGTTTTTTATTTCGTCTGCTACGAGCTTAACAATATTTGGTTTAACACAGATAAATAAATAGTCACTTTTTTCTGCTACTTCAGTATTTGAATTTGTTGTTCCAACAGAAAATCCTAAGGTTAACCTGTTCAGATTTTCCTCACTTTTATCTGAAACAATTATCTCAGAGGGTAAAATCCCGGAAGATATAAGGCCGCTAATAATAGCAGTTGCCATATTCCCGCCACCTATAAAACCGTACATACCAATTCCTCCCCTTATGAATTCATAAGTGCATTAATTTCATGGCTTGTAAGATGCCTCCAATGCCCTGTCGGGACATTCCCAAGCTCTACATTGCCAATTTTTATGCGTTTCAAATAAGAAACCTTACATCCAACCGCCTCAAACATTTTTCGTACCTGGCGATTACGTCCTTCATGGATTGTTATATAAAATGATGTAATGCCTTTATCGGCATCAATCATTTCAACCTCCGCAGGACTTGTTAAATAACCGTCTATTCTTACGCCACGTCTTAACTGATTAAGACCTTTTATTGTTATCCCACCGTTTATTTCAACATAATATGTTTTATTTGTGTTGAATTTAGGATGGGTTACTCTGTAATTGAAATCACCGTCATTAGTTAAAAGAAGTAATCCTTCTGTTTCAAAATCAAGCCTTCCCACAGGAACAACTCTTGCTTTGAGGTCTATAAGGTCGGTTACGCAAGGTCTGTCGAACTGGTCTTTTACAGTTGTAACAAATCCGGCAGGCTTGTTAAGCATAATATAATACTTTTTAGTGGTGATTTTAAGTTCTTCACCATCCAGATGTACTATATCCGCTCCGATTTCAACCTTAACGCCCATTTCTCTTACAGTTACACCGTTTACTTTAACGTGACCTGAGCTGATTTTTTCTTCAGCACCGCGTCTTGAAGCAGCACCACACATTGCAATATATTTCTGTAAACGTACAATTTCGCCCATAGAGTGAACTCCTTTATTTATTCTGAAAGCTCCTTTTCTGCCTTTGAAATTGCCTTTAATACCATTTCTTTAGCAGGACCGCCTATAACATTTCTGTCATTAACGCAAGTTTCCATACTGATAGCAGTATAAACGTCGTCTTCAATCAATTCTGAAAAATCGTTATATGTTTCAATTGATAAATCGTCAAGCGCACAGTTATTTTCAACACAGAAATAAACCGCACGGCCTACAACTGAGTGTGCCTCTCTGAATGGCATACCTTTTTTTACGAGATAGTCGGCAAGGTCGGTGGCATTTGTAAAGCCGCCCTTGGAACCGCTATACATTTTATCTTTATTAAGCTTCATAGTTGAAACCATTTTTTCAAAGACATCAAGACATAATTTGGCAGTATCTACGCAGTCAAATATCGGCTCTTTATCTTCTTGCATGTCTTTATTATATGCAAGAGGTATACCTTTCATGGTAGTAAGAAGCCCCATAAGATGTCCGTAAACTCTTCCTGTTTTGCCGCGGATAAGTTCGGCAACGTCAGGATTCTTTTTCTGAGGCATAATTGAACTTCCCGTTGAATATGCATCATCCATTTCAATGAAGCTGAATTCGTTAGTTGACCAGAGTATAAGCTCTTCACAAAAACGGCTAAGATGCATCATAACAATACTTATACACGACGCAATTTCAATGCAAAAATCCCTGTCTGAAACACCGTCGAGAGAGTTCATTGTGATTTCAGGAAAATCAAGCATATCTGCGACAAGCTCCCTGTCTAAAGGATAGGTTGTACCTGCCAACGCTCCACTTCCAAGGGGCATAACATTCATACGTTTTTTGCAATCAAGGAGCCTTTGTGTATCTCTTTTGAGCATTTCATAATATGCCATAACATGGTGAGCAAATGTTATAGGCTGTGCTTTTTGAAGATGTGTATAGCCTGGCATAATCGTATCAATATTCTCTTTCGCAAGCTTAACAAGTGTAGCTCTCAAGTTACGAATAAGAGAAAGAATTTCGTCTGCTTCGTCACGAAGATACATTCTTATATCGAGAGCAACCTGGTCATTGCGGCTTCTGCCTGTGTGAAGCCTCTTGCCTGCATCTCCGATTTTTTCGGTTAAAAGCTTTTCAATATTCATATGAATATCTTCAGCATCTATTTCAAACTCTACAAGACCGCTGTCAATCTCTTTTTCGATTTCGATAAGACCTTTTACAATTAGTTCACTGTCTTCCAAAGGTATTATACCTTGTTTGCCCAGCATAGTTGCATGGGCTACACTGCCTTTTATATCCTGCTTATACATACGCGAATCAAAACGTATGGATGAATTAAAATCATCAACTATTTTTTCTGTGTTTTTCTGAAATCTGCCGCCCCATAGCTTAGCCATAGTATTATTCCTTTCTTGAACACAAAAATCCGCACAAAGCGGACTTTTGTTATATATCAGTCTTCTATTCCGTTAGCTTTCTTCATCATTGCACGAACCTTGAGAGGCAAGCCAAAAAGATTAATAAAGCCTTCTGCATCCTTGTGGCTGTAAAGCTCCTGGCTATCGCCAAATGATGCAATTGTTTCGTTATAAAGTGAATACGGTGATTTTGCACCTGCAGGTGTACAAGCTCCTTTATAAAGCTTAACTTTTACTTCACCTGTTACATACTTATCCATTTCATCATACATAGCACTCATAGCTTCGCGAAGAGGTGTAAACCATTTTCCGTCATAAACTAGCTGAGAGAACTGTGTATGGCTCATACGTTTAAACGCCTGTGTATCACGATCAAGACAGAGGTATTCAAGTTCCTGAATTGCAGTATAAAGAATTGTTCCGCCCGGAGTTTCATAAACACCGCGGCTCTTCATACCAACCAATCTATCTTCACAAATATCAGCAATACCAACGCCGTTTGCTCCGCCAAGCTCGTTGAGCTTTTCAACCAATGCTCTTGGACTCATCTTTTCACCGTCAATTGACACAGGTTCGCCTGCTTCAAAACCGATTGTTACGTATGTAGCCTTATCAGGAGCCTGCTCTGGCGAAACGCCAAGCTTAAGGAGTGAATCGAGCTGAGGCTCATTCCAGGGATCTTCAAGATCCATACCCTCATGGCTGATATGCCAGATATTACGGTCACGTGAATACAAATCCTTTTTTGTTACAGGAATTTCAATGCCGTGCGCTTGTGCATAGTCAACAGCGTCTTCACGCGATTTAATATCCCAAATTCTCCAGGGTGCAATTATTTTAAGAGAAGGATCAAGTGCCTTTATTCCGAGTTCAAAACGAACCTGGTCATTGCCTTTACCTGTAGCACCGTGACAGATTGCCACCGCACCTTCTTTGTGCGCTATTTCAACAAGTCTTTTTGCAATGATAGGTCTTGCATGAGATGTTCCGAGAAGGTATTTGCCTTCATACATAGCACCTGATTTAAGTGTTGGGAAAATGTAATCCTTAACATACTCATCTCTCAGGTCTTCAATGTAACATTTGAGTGCTCCTGAACGGATAGCTCTTTCCTCAAGGCCGTCAGTTTCCTTTCCCTGTCCAACATCACCACAAACACAAACAACATCATAATCGTAATTTTCTTTAAGCCAGCTGATCATGATTGGTGTATCAAGACCGCCGGAGTACGCAAGTACAACTTTTTCCTTTGCCATAATTAAAAACCTCCAAAATTAAAAATTTCCTCTTGAAATTTTACTCATAATATTATATACTATAATCTGTATTAAATCAAGTGTAAAAGCAAATTTTTGTCACTTTTTATAATTAATTAATAATATACATACATATTTGTATATTATTCACAATCGCTCCGTATATTTGCATAAATATAAGCAATACAAAAGAAGAGGAGATGTTATTATAATGCGGATTTTAGGTATTGACCCTGGCTATGCCATAATAGGCGTTGGTGTGGTAGATTATACAGGAAATAAGTTTAAAACCGTTGCCTATGATGCAATAACAACAGAAGCCGGAGTGCCTACTCCCCTTCGGCTTCAGAAAATTTTTACCGAGCTTAACGCTTACATAGACAAATATAAGCCTGATGCGGTAGCAGTTGAGGAGTTATTTTTTAATTCAAACCAAAAAACCGCTATTCATGTAGCACAGGCGAGGGGTGTTATAATTGTTAGTGCAGTAAACAAAGGTATTAATTTATATGAATACACTCCACTCCAGATAAAACAAGCTGTTACGGGATACGGAAGAGCAGATAAAAAGCAAATACAACAAATGGTTAAAATGATGCTAAACTTAAATGCAGTACCTAAGCCCGACGACGTTGCTGACGCGCTTGCTGTTGCTATATGTCATGCACATTCAAGCAATCTCAACGATAAACTTAATCTTAACCAGATGTAATATTGTTGCAACAATTTAATAATTTCTTAATATTTTATACGTTGACTTATGATCGTATGTAGGATATTATATACTAAGAACAGTTTTGGAGGCAAAAAATGTTTGATTATATCAAAGGAAATTTTATAAATTCAGGCGACGGTTATGTTGTAATAGAAAATAACGGGATAGGTTATACCGTGTACACCTCCCTGAATTCTTTAGGTGCTTTTACCCTGAAAACAGAAGTTAAGGCTTATACATATTTATATCTCAGAGAAGGCATTGCTGATATATACGGTTTTTCTACAGAAGAAGAACGCAAAATGTTTCTGCACCTGCTCTCTATTTCAGGTGTTGGCCCGAAAGCTGCCATATCAATTCTTTCTGTTGCACCTCCTGAAAAAATTGCAATAGCAATACTCACAGGTGACCACAAGCTCATACAAAAAGCACAAGGTGTAGGAGTTAAGGTTGCTCAAAGAGTTGTTATGGAATTAAAAGACAAGCTTAAAGGTATTGAAGTAAATACTGATGATTTACCGCCTGAAATTATAACAACAGATAATTCAGGTGAAGCTCTCAGTGCACTTATTGTTTTGGGATATTCCGAAGCAGAAGCTAAGCGTGCCATTGCAAAAGCAGATCTTAGCGGAGATACTGAGTCAATTATTAAATCGGCATTAAAAGCGATGCTTTAATTAAAGGAGAAAAACTGTGTTCAGCGAAGATGAAAGATTTGTAACAGGCGATTTTATTGCCGACGACAACGAAATAGAAAGCGGATTAAGGCCGAAACGCCTGAGCGAATATGTCGGGCAAACAAAGGCTAAAGATAATCTCGAAATATACATCAAAGCAGCACTGGAACGACGTGAGGCTCTCGACCACGTTTTGCTTCACGGTCCTCCCGGCCTTGGTAAAACAACATTGGCAGGAATTATAGCTAATGAAATGGGAGTTAATATCCGTATAACAAGCGGACCCGCCATCGAAAAAGCAGGAGATATTGCAGCTATACTTACCAACCTATCCGAGCATGATATTTTGTTTATTGATGAAATACACAGAATGTCCAGAACCGTTGAAGAAATACTCTATCCTGCCATGGAGGATTACGCACTTGACATTATAATCGGAAAAGGACCGTCTGCTCGTTCAATACGTCTGGACTTGCCTAAATTTACCCTTATAGGTGCGACAACAAGAGTGGGTCTTTTGTCAGCCCCGCTCAGAGATAGATTTGGTGTTATATCACGTCTTGAACTCTATTCAACGGATGAACTTAAAGAAATAGTGAAACGCTCAGCTTCCCTGCTTGAGGTTGATATAACCGAAGAAGGAGCTTCAGAAATAGCTTCACGTTCAAGGGGAACACCGAGAATTGCAAACAGATTTTTAAAACGCGTGCGCGATTTTGCACAAGTCAAATATAATGGAAAAATCACTGCAGAAGCTGCTGATGATGCACTTAAGAGCATGGAAGTTGATAATCTCGGTCTTGACCTTACTGATCATAAACTTCTTACTGCGATGATTAAAAACTTTGGCGGCGGGCCTGTGGGGCTTGACACCTTAGCTGCAACAATCGGAGAAGAATCAAACACAATAGAAGATGTATATGAGCCATACTTACTTCAGATTGGTTTTATAACAAGAACACCACGCGGCAGAATGGCAACAGAAGCAGCTTTCAGGCACTTAAATATACCTTACGAAAATAACTGAGAAAGGAGAATAACGGAATGAAAAAGCTGATTTTTACGTTTTCGATGTTAATTGTACTTATTTTCGGAACAGTTAACGCATCTGCTCTTACAATTGAATACGACGGAATCAGAACAGAATATACAGGTTCAATTTATGAGCTTCACGTTAACGGCAAAAAGCTTAAACTTCCGTTAGACCCCATAATTTTTAACGACAGGGCTCTTGTTCCTGTAAGAGAAGTATTTGAAGCTCTCGGAGCAACCGTTTCGTATTTAGAAAAAACCAAGTGCGTAGAAATTGCATATAAAAGCAACAGTATATCGCTTTATATAAACAATCCTGCGGCGTATATAAACGGAAAGAAGGCTATGATACCTGACAATGCGGTGCCAAAGCTTATAAACAAAGTGGGTGATCCCGCCAAAACGATGGTACCTGTGAGATTTATATCAGAAAGCCTTAAAATGAATGTTGAGTTTAGAGACCCTGTTATAAGCATTTCCACAACTTCTGCATCAACACCTAAACCCACTGTAACTTCAACGCCGAAGCCAACTTCAACACCAAAACCAACCACAACTCCAAAGCCAACGGCTACTGCTACTCAAACTATAAACGTTACCGCAAATATAACAAAACTCACATTTTCTGATTCAGGTAACGGATTTGTAACTGCTAAAGCAACAATAAGCGGTACACCCGGAAAGTTAGACGGCTTCATCCTTTCTAACCCAACAAGACTTGTAGTTGATATATATAATTGCAATTATAAAACAAACTCAGCATATGCAGTAGATATAAATGGAATCAGCAAAATCAGAGTAGGCTATGAAAACGGCCGTGCAAGACTTGTTTTCGATGCAGAGAATATTTCTTCTACAGTAGTCACACTTGCAAATAATACCGTTACGGTTAAAATAGGAACAGTAGGCTCCTCTAATTCTAAAGTGACTTTAGTTACAAACAGTCAGCCTGCAGCAACACCTAAACCAACACCTACTCAGATACCCGTTGAAACCCAAAAACCTGTTACCATAACAGATATTCCCTATGCTGAACATAAAAACAGCGATAAATTGATTGTTATCGATGCCGGTCACGGAGGTAAAGACGGCGGTGCAACAGGGCATCTGGGTGAAGATACTGTTTTGGAAAAAAACCTTACTCTCCAAATAGCAAAGAGAGTTAAAACGGTTCTTGAAAGCCGCGGTTACACCGTTAAACTCACAAGAGAAACTGATGTGTATCCTACACTTCAGGCAAGAGCTGATTTTGCAAACAACTCAAACGCAGCAGCGTTTATAAGTATTCACATTAATTCAGTTGAATCTAACCCCGACGCTTCCGGAACAGAAACCTTTTATGCATCCCTTAATAATGACACATCATACAAGCTAAAGAGCAGTTATCTTGCAAAATACATACAGGAATATCTGATTGCAAATCTTAAATCAAAAGACAGAGGTGTGAAGCAATCAGAACATCTTGTTACAAGATCATCAATAATGCCGGCTGTTTTGATTGAAGTAGGTTTTATATCAAACGAATCTGAACTTTCAAATATGGTATCATCATCATATCAACAAAAAACAGCTGAAGCCATTGCTGCAGGGATTATAAAAGGTATTGATAAAATCGAAATCCCGTCAAACAGAAACGAATTACTTACCGAGAGAAAGAAAGCTCTTGAAGAATGGGAGAAAACACAATAATATGAACACTCACGATTTCTACTACGATTTACCACAGGAGCTTATAGCTCAAACTCCGCTAAAAGACAGAAGCTCTTCGCGGCTGCTTGTTCTGGATAAAACAACAGGCGACATAGAACATAAGCATTTTAACAATATATGCGAGCATTTAAATCCCGGCGATACACTTATCCTTAACGATACAAGAGTTATTCCGGCACGACTTTATGGCAAACGAGAAGATACAGACGGAGCCATTGAGTTTTTGCTACTGAGCAAAAAAAGCCTTACAGACTGGGAGGTTATTCTCAAACCCGGCAGACGTGCAAAACCCGGACACAGGTTTGTTTTCGGTAACGGCGAGCTTAAAGCTGAAGTGCTGGACATTGTAAACGAAGGAAATCGCCTTGTCAGATTTGAATATGATGGAGTTTTTGAGGACGTTCTCGGCAAGCTTGGAGAAATGCCTCTTCCCCATTATATTACTGAAAAACTGAATGACCCCGAAAGGTATCAGACTGTTTATGCAAAGAATGACGGTTCAGCTGCCGCACCAACAGCAGGATTGCATTTTACGGAAGAGCTTTTAACGGGCATCAAGAATAAAGGCATAAATATAGGCTTTGTAACACTCCATGTAGGACTTGGAACATTCAGACCAGTTAAGGTAGATAAAATTGAAGACCATAAAATGCATTCTGAATTTTACAACCTTCCTGCAGAAACTGCTGAACTTATAAATCGAACAAAGCAAAACGGTAACAAAGTAATATCCGTAGGTACAACCGCAACAAGAGTTCTTGAAACAGCAGGAATGGACGGGCTACCGCTCGCCGAAAAATCAGGATGGACGGATATATTTATTTATCCCGGCAAAAAATTCAATGTGATTGACGCTTTGATTACTAATTTTCATCTGCCTGAATCCACTTTGATTATGCTTGTGAGCGCTCTGGCAGGTAAGGATAATATAATGAAAGCATATAACACTGCAGTTAAGGAAAAATACAGATTTTTTTCTTTCGGAGATGCTATGTTTATAAAATAAATACTTTAAGTTTAAGAGGTATAATATGAAAAAAATAAGTTTGTTATTAATCGCGGCTTTTTTAAGCACGTTCTTTAATACATTTGTATGTGCAGAGGATACTGCAACAAAAAACAACGCAAAAGCTGAACTTAGCTCAATATTTTCTTTATATGATGAATTCGACTACAGTGAAAATGCTTGGACTGAGCTTAAAGCGGCATACAATGCGGGTTTGACTGCAATTGACAACGCGTCAAACCAAGCAGATATATATTCTGTACTGAATGATGCAGCCGAAAATATGATATCCGTACACCACAGAAACAAGACTATAACTGTATGCATTTCAATAGAAAATCTTGTTTTACAAAAGGGTTTTATCGTGTTTCCAGAATTCATCAAGGTGCCTAAGTATCAACCTGTATCAAAGGTAATACAAGAAGTTATGGAAACAAAAAACTATAAAACAGCACGACCATTATTATATAGCGGAACATTGGAAGATGATTTTGAATTAACCTCCATATATCAGGGTATAGAAACGAATATAAACGACCCGGAAGAAGTGGAAGTACCTAACTATCTTTTCTCCAATTTAGGACGGTATCTTCCCGAAAGCATGGACAAAACATATCTCAATTCAGGAGATTACACATCAGACTCATGCTTTGTTTATTCTGTGAATAACAAATTCCCTAACGTGAAAGCTTCGGCTATTCCTGTTGTTGACGAGGATGTTATAAGAGTTCAGTTTTCGGTATTTGGCAAGGGTGCTGACGTTGGAGCTTCATTATACGGTTCCGATGCTCCTATAATAACTCCCGCCGACAAGTCAGAACTATATATTAAATTAGCTGAAATAATTAAAGATAATGATATGGGGCTTTTGCTTTCAAATGAGAACAATAAAAAGAAGTTTTATGATGCAATTGTTGTAGCAGAAATTATAAATATTTCTCAAAAAGCTGTAGATAAAGCACTAAAAAAATTAAAAAACCTTGAACCTGTAACTGCACCTCCTTCTTTACCTGAACCTGATAAGGATAATTCCGAACAAAACACTCCTGAAGTCGAAGAAAAACCATTACCTATTACCTTTTCAGACGTTTCTGATGAACATTTTGCAAAAGAAGCTATTGATTTCTTTTCTTCAAACGGAATTCTAAACGGAAGACCTGATGGGACTTTCGGAATTAATGATAATATCACGAGAGGAGAGTTTGCAACAATTCTTGCGCGTTACGAATCAAACGAAACTGTTTCTGATATGCCGTTTGTCGACGTAGAACAAGACTCTTGGTATGCTAAAGGCGTATATTTCTGTTATAAAACAGGTATTACAACAGGTAAGTCTGAAAACGAATTTATGCCTGATGCACCAATAACACGTCAGGAACTTGCAACAATGCTTTACCGTTATATCACATATAAAGGCATAGAAAAAGAAACCGAAATAAAACCTTCATTTGCAGACAATGATATTATTGATGTTTACGCCCGTGGAGCTGTTGAGTTTTTAAAAAACTCAGGAATTATTAACGGACGAGAAAATAATACATTTTCACCCTTTGAAACTGCAACCCGTGGTGAGACCTCTAAAATGTTCTACAATGTAATAAAATAAAACAAAAACTGTTTCAATACCAAAATTGAAACAGTTTTCTATTTTATAATATAGGAATTTGTGCGCAACGTTCGCAAATTAGCTTGTTCAAAAAAAGATTTCCTTTATCCCCCCTCTTTTTTATTTGCCTACACAAAAATTCTTAAATACCGCCGCAACAATATCTTCTGAAACTGTCGCTCCTGTAATTTCTCCCAAACAATCTATCGCTATATTAATATCCATCGCAGCTAAATCCTGAGGCAATCCTGTTTCAAGAGAATTTACAGCTCGGCAAAGTGCCTCTTTGCAACCGATTAGAGCCTCTTTATGACGCATATTTGTAATTATTTCGCCTCTTCCTGAATTTATCTCACCGAGGGAATACATATCCTTAATTCGTGAAATCAGAAGTTCTATCCCCTCTCCTGTTTCGGCAGAAATAAGCACATCTGAAAGTTTTTCTGACTCGGCACACACGCACACGTCACATTTATTAGCGGCAATAATCCGCTTTTTGTTTGAAGTCTGCTCAATTATTTTCATATCATCAGCAGACGGAGCCTCAGAAGCGTTAATCAAAAGAATAACAAGGTCTGCATTTTCAACAGATTTTATGGACTTCCCTACACCGATTTTTTCTACCACATCATCCGTATCATGTATACCTGCGGTATCAATAAGTTTTATAGGAATTCCATCAAAAGAAACATTTTCTTCAATCACGTCACGGGTTGTTCCTGCAACGTCTGTTACAATCGCTTTTTCAACACCCGTTATTCTATTCATAAGAGCAGATTTTCCAACATTTGGCTTACCTGCAATTACAGTTTTAATTCCGTCTTTTATAATTCTTCCGTTATCAGCAGAAGTTATGAGCCTATCTACCTCATAAATATTTTTAGTTAGTATTTCAAAAATATCGTCTATTGTAATTTCTTCCAAATCTTCGTCAGGGTAATCTATAGAAACTTGCATATGTGCCGCAAGATTTATAAGACCGTCACGCATAAAATCTATAGCCTTAGATAATGAGCCTCTAAGCTGATTTACAGCGTTTTGCTCTGCCATCTGATTTTCAGAATTTATAAGGTCAATAACTGCTTCTGCTTTTGTAAGGTCTATACGTCCGTTCATAAAAGCACGCTTTGTAAATTCCCCGGGCTCAGCATACGAAGCACCTGCCGAAATAATGCAGTCAAGCACTCTATTAGTTACAGATATGCCGCCATGAGTACTGATTTCAACTACATCCTCACGGGTAAACGTACGTGGGGCTTTCATGACCGTTGCAAGGACTTCGTCAATATATTTTCCGTCTTTTACAATATAACCGTAATGAACTGTATGACTTTCGGCAGTTTCAAGACTACCTGAAAAAACACTGTTTGCGATTGCAATTGCATTATCACCACTTATGCGGATTACAGATATACCTCCGCTTCCGTGAGGAGTAGCAATTGCGGCAATTGTACGTTCCATAAATAATTCCTTTCAAAACCTGCAAATGCGGCGAAGTTCATCCGCCGCATATAGCCTAAGCAACACTAAAGCTGCCTGATTATTTATTATTCTTAAGTTCCTGGAGTTCTTCCATAAATGTTTCAATATCGTTAAATCGCTTATACACTGATGCAAATCTGACATATGCAACTTCATCAAGAAGTCTGAGTTTTTCCATAATCTTCTCGCCTATTGTATTACTTTCGATTTCACGCACCATAAGCTGATAAAGTTCGCTTTCTATATCATCAGCTATAGCCTCCATCTGGCTGAGAGAAACAGGTCTTTTTTCACACGCACGCATAAGACCTCCAAGCACCTTGTTACGATCATACGGTTGACGTGACATATCACGCTTTACCACTACAAGAGCAATTGTTTCTAGGGTTTCATAAGTTGTAAATCGCTTGTTGCACTTAAGACACTCACGACGTCTTCTTATAGAACCACCATCGTCGACAGGTCTGGAATCAATAACCTTGCTCTCAGTAAAATTACAATATGGACATTTCATAGAAACACACCCCCAATATATTGTATTTATTATACTTCAAAACACAATACATTGCAATAGTTTTATTAAAATTTTCAGAAAATTGTAACATTAATGTTTTTTTAGAAAAGGAGCTTGCACACCTGGTGTGTTATTTTTTCACAATAAACTCCCCATTTTCCACGGATACAATTATATTATCATCAGTTTGAACAATCCCGTCAATAATTTTTTCGCTGATTAAATCCTCAATCTCTGACTGAATTGCACGTCGAAGCGGCCTTGCACCGTATATAGGATCAAACCCGGCATCAGCTATTTTGGATATAGCTTCATCATCAAATGTAACGGTTATACCGTTAGCCTCAAGCCGTTTTGAAAGACCATTTAACATAATTGACGCAATCGCTTTAATATCTTCCTTGTTTAGACGTGAGAACACTATTATTTCATCAATACGATTTAAAAATTCAGGTTTAAATGATTTTTTTACCTCATCCATAACCTTTACTTTAATACCGCTGTTTTCTTCTGCTTCGTTCTTATCAGCTTCGGTCTTTGAGAAACCAAGTCTGCCCGTATTCGGATTTAGAATATTCTTAGCACCAAGATTAGAAGTCATAATTATAACAGTGTTTTTAAAATCAACTTTACGTCCTTGCGCGTCAGTTAATATTCCATCCTCAAGTACTTGAAGAAGAATATTGAACACGTCAGGATGTGCTTTTTCTATTTCGTCAAAAAGAATAACGCTGTATGGCTTACGGCGTATTTTTTCGGTAAGCTGTCCACCTTCTTCAAACCCAACATATCCGGGAGGTGAGCCAATAAATTTTGATACCGAATGTTTTTCCATATATTCCGACATGTCAACACGTATAAGGGCATCTTCAGAACCAAACATACTTTCGGCAAGCGCTTTTGAAAGCTCCGTTTTACCCACGCCGGTTGGGCCAAGGAACAGGAACGAGCCTACAGGTCGTTTTGGGTCTTTAAGACCGGCTCTGCCGCGCCTTATTGCTTTAGCTACAGCAACAACCGCTTCATCTTGTCCTACTACTCTTTCGTGGAGTGTCTGTTCAAGATTTTTAAGCTTTTCCATTTCTCCTTCTTTGAGCTTGCCTGCAGGAATATTTGTCCAGTCTGCAAGAATATCGGCAATATCATCTTCTCCGATTGATAACCTGCCCGAAGCATCGTCATCCTCCCAGCACTTCTTTGCTTCATTAATTTTCTCTGTAAGTTCCTTTTCTTCATCGCGGAGTTGTGCTGCTTTTTCAAAATCCTGACCTATTATAGCTTCTTGCTTATCCTTTTGAAGTTCCTCAAGGCGGTTTTCAAGTTCTTTCAAACCATCAGGACGTACTTGTTTGGAAAGACGTTTTTTGGAAGCTGTTTCATCAATAAGGTCAATTGCCTTGTCCGGCAAAAATCTGTCTGTAATATATCTGTATGAAAGCTTGGCAGCAGCCTCAAGAGCGCTGTCGGTTATCTTAACGTTGTGATGCGCTTCATATTTATCCCTTATCCCTTTAAGGATTTCTATCGTTTCTTCAACCGTAGGCTCGCCAACGGTTACAGGCTGAAATCTTCTTTCAAGTGCTGCATCTTTTTCTATATGCTTTTTGTATTCATTTATAGTAGTAGCACCAATCAGTTGCAAATCTCCTCTTGCAAGAGAAGGCTTCAGAATATTAGATGCATCCATAGCCCCCTCAGCGCTTCCTGCACCCACAATTGTATGAACCTCATCAATAAACAGGATTATGTCCTTTGATGCAATCACTTCGTCTACAACTTTTTTTAGACGTTCTTCAAATTCGCCTCTGTATTTAGCACCTGCTATCATACTGGATAAATCAAGGCATACCAATCTTTTATTTAAAAGCGGTTCAGGAACATTACCGGAAACGATTTTTTGAGCCAAACCTTCAACAACAGCCGTTTTACCCACTCCCGGTTCACCAACAAGGCAAGGATTATTTTTTGTTCTTCTTGAAAGTATCTGAATTACTCTGTCAATTTCATCAGAACGACCTATAATCGGATCAAACTTATTCTCGCTCGCCATTTGTGTAAAATCTCTGCTGTATTGGTCAAGAAACTGTGTTCTGCCACTATTTCGTGTTTGTTTTACAGTGTTATTCTTATGTTCAGTTTCTCCACCATCAAGTGCAGATACAATATTATTATAAAAAGCACCTGTATTTACATTTAGCGTTCTAAGAATACGTGCGCCCACTCCGTCGCCGTCGTGAATAACCGCCATGAGAATATGCTCTGTTCCTACATAACCATGTCCCAACCTTCTTGATTCAAACGCACTCATTTCAAGTATTCTTTTACTTCTTGGAGTCAGTGGCAGTTGAACTGTAATGTCACTGCTTAAGCCCTTGCCTATAACTCTTTCTATTTCGGTTATAACTGCTTTTTCGGTAATGCCGGCCTTCTCAAGCTCTTTCGCAGCAACTCCCGTTCCCTCTTTTATAAGACCAAGCAACAAATGTTCACTTCCGATATATCCATGTCCAAGTTCGCAAGCAGAATCATGCGCAAGATTTATTGCAGCTTTTGCTTTTTCTGTAAAATTAGAATTCATAATAAATCATACCTCCTTAAAAGCTTCTCGTATAAACTCAGCTCGTTTTAAATCCCTCTCTGACGGCGACATAGCAGTGTCTGCTATATTACCCGGCTGAGATTTAACTATAAGCTCCATTACCGAAATATTTTTATCTAAGGTAATTATACCCAAATTTATTCCAAGCAAAACATCACTAAGGTGTGTTATAACCTCCTTTGAAGAACTAATCCTTGAATATTTAAGCATCCCGAAGGAACGCCAAACCCTGTTTTCAATTTCATTTTTATTTTGTTTAATAAGCTCTGACCGTGCTTCTTTTTCAAATGATACAATCTGTTCAGTTACGTTTTTAACACGTGATATTATCTCATGCTCCGAAACACCCATTGTTATCTGGTTTGAAATCTGATAAAAACATCCGTCAGCTTCTGTTCCTTCACCATAATAACCGCGGACTGTCATACCCACGTTTGCAGCTGAATTGATTATTTTGCCAATTCTGCGGGTTAATGTTAAAGCGGGCAGATGCATCATAACTGAAACTCTCATACCGGTCCCAACATTTGTAGGGCAAGCAGTAAGATAGCCGAGCTTTTCATCAAATGCAAAATCAAGGCTTTCACTAAGCACATCATCAACCTTGTTACAGATTTCATATGCTTCGTCGGGTTTATATCCGCCAAGTATAACCTGTTGCCTTATATGGTCCTCTTCCATAATCATAATGCTCATTGTGTTATCTTTATTTACAAGACAAGCAGAAGCTCCGCTATCAAGCATTTGCGAGCTTATCAGATGCTTTTCAACCATTGAGAGTTTTTCTCTGTGAGAAAGCGTGTCAAGCTTAAACTCAATAAAATCCGAAGAAAGTGTAGAATTTGAAAGAAATATTGCATCTTTAATTTTTTTAATATATTCTTCTTTATTTTTAAGTTGTTCCGGAAACGGGATACCTTTGAGATTACGTGCAAGGCGGACACGTGTGCTTATAACAATTTCAGGATTCTCATATTTATACCAAATCATTACACTCACCCTTTCTCAATTTCAACAATTTCTTTATGAAGCTTTGCAGCTTCCTCGTATTTTTCAGCTTTGACTGCCTCCTGAAGGGAAGCTTTAAGTGTGGCAAGTCTTTGTTTCTTTGTAAACTCTGCTCTCATATTACCAGGCACCTTGCCTATATGAACAGGGTTTCTGTGGACTTGTCTTAAAACCTCAGAAAGAGGCCCTTTGAACGTATTATAGCATTCAGAGCAGCCGAGCTTTCCTGTTCGTTTAAAATCCGAAAAGCTTTGTCCGCAAACAGGACATCTTGTTACCTCTCTGTATACGGTTGAGGGAGCAAAAAAATCTGCATTTCCAAAGAAATCATAAAAATCAAACATAATTATCAATCCATCCTTTCACTAAGTTTTGACAGTGTATTTTTCAATATTTCAGCACGTATTCTGTTTTTATAAGGCTGGTTAATCAACAGACTTTTATCTGATACAGCAGTGAGTATCAACTCTTCGTCCGTTTTGGAAATAAGCCCTGCAGCAGAAATTGAAGACAAAAGACCAACAGCACTAACTGCATCCACAGAATCGCCTATTCCTGAAATAAACTCAGACAGTCCGCAATTTGCTCTCATTCTCTTAATTCTGAGATAACCGCCGCCGCCACGTCTGGATTCAGTTATATAACCGTTTGCAGACGAAAATCTCGTTGATATAACATAATTTATCTGCGAAGGAACACATTCAAAAACAGAGGCTAGTTCATTCCTTTTTAATTCAATCCAATCATCTTCATCTGAAAGAAGCTGCAATATAAACGCTTCTATCCTATCACTCATCCCCACTATTATCCCTCCTGTTCTGACTTTGACTTTCTTTGACTTTCAATTGAATTATACACCCTGATTACACATTTGTCAATGAATATTTAAAGTATATTTTTTGAACATTTTGTAAACACTGATTTTGTGAAAAAATTCCTATTTTATAATATAGGAATTTGCGCGCAACGTGCGCAAATTAGCTTATTCAAAAAAAGATTTCCTTTATGCCCCCAAGATTGGGGGTCAGGGGGTTGATAAGTTTTAAATCTTTTTTATAATATAGGAATTTGCACGCAACGTGTGCAAATTAGCTTATTCAAAAAAAGATTTCCTTTATGCCCCCAAGATTGGGGGTCAGGGGTTGATAATTTTTAAATCTTTTTTATAAAAATAGCACAAAATATAGTGAAAATATATTTTTTATTAATCCAAAATTTCACTTGCAAATTGTCGAAATATGTGTTATAGTAATATTGGTAAAAATATAGTGGATATATTCTGCGATACGGATTTAAGGAAGGATTGAAGTGAACCATGCCAAACTCTCTGAACGGAACACCTATTTACGGAAAGCTCAGTATCATCAGCATGAAAGGTGCGGAAGATATTACAGCCAAAATTGACAGATACCTTAAAAGCTTCAGAGCTTTTGAAGACGAAGAAACATATGTTACTCACGTAAATTGCCCAAGATTCGGCACCGGCGAAGGTAAGTGCGTTATTAACGAATCTGTAAGAGGTCATGATGTCTACATTATTTGCGACATTTTTAATTACGGCGTTACATACAAAATGTACGGATTTGAAAACCATATGAGTCCAGATGACCATTTCCAGGACCTTAAGCGTATAATCGGCGCTATGGGCGGTAAAGCAAGACGTGTGACTGTTGTTATGCCTATGCTTTACGAAGGCAGACAGCACAGAAGAACAAGCCGTGAATCTCTTGATGCAGCAATTATGCTTCAGGAACTCGTTCAGATGGGTGTGTCAAACATAATCACATTTGACGCTCACGACCCCAGAATTTCAAATGCTATTCCCCTTCACGGTTTTGATAATGTACAGCCCACATATCAGATGATAAAAGCTCTTACAAGAGCTGTACCCGATATAGAACTTGATAAAAATCACACCGTTGTAATCTCACCTGACGAAGGCGGAATGTCGCGTTCAATGTACTATTCAGCAGTACTTAAACTCGACCTCGGTATGTTCTATAAAAGAAGAAACTATAGCGTTGTAATCGACGGAAAGAACCCAATCGAAGCACACGAATATCTCGGACGCGAGCTTAAAGGTAAAGATGTTATTATCGTTGACGATATGATTTCAAGCGGCGAATCAATGATAGACGTTGCAAGCAAAATCAAACAAAAAGGTGCAAAGAGAATATTTGTGTTCACAACCTTCGGTTTATTCACAAACGGTCTTGAGGTATTTGACAGGGCTTATTCAGACGGCTTGATTGATAAAGTATTTACAACTAATCTTGTATACCGTCAGCCCGGTCTTAACGATAGAGATTGGTACTGTGAAGTTGAAATGGCAAAATACATTTCACTTCTTATTAACACAATGAACCACGACTCAACAATAAGCGAACTCCTTAATCCTGTTCAAAAAATTCAGGCATTGGTTGAAAAAATCAAAAAAGATTGATAGCAAACAAAAAAATCCGGCAGATATAAAGTTCTGCCGGATTTTTGTTTGGTTATTATTTATTAGCAGTTGTCTTCCCTGTTTTCTTAGCAGGTGTTTTCTTCTCTACAGGCTTCTTTGCTGAAACTTTTTTCGGTCCAGTTTCCTTTTTTACAGCAGGTTCAGCTTTTTTAGGTGCCGCCTTCTTTGCAGCCTTTACAATGCCGCCAAGCTTAGCTACAGCTGTTTTATCACCGAAGCAATCAATTCTTCCGTCTTCAAGTGCTTTTTCAGCCTTAATTCTGCCAGTTACAAGCTTAACAAAATTATCTACTGTTATATCAATTGCTGCAACATTATCTCTGTAGTCATAAGGTTCAACGAAAAACTCTCCGCCAATATATGCTACGTAAAAAGTACCTGCTGCATCTTCATCCTTAATAGTAACTTGAATTGCAAAGTTTTCCTCAAAAGAGCTAGTATCAACGTTTGCAAGTTTAGCTTTTATTTTGTGAAACGCATCTGCATATGTCATATGCCATCATCCTTTCATATTTTATATCCATATTATACATTCTGCCTCACGTATTTGTCAATAGAAGGTTTGATTTTTTGTATACATTCACCATTCAAAGTTATATTGCATAGTATATACTACATTGCAAGAAAGGAGGCACTAATCATGGAAGGATGCGGATGCAACAAGGGCTGCGGAAACTTTGACTTAGACATGATTTTATGGGTACTTATCATTATTGTGATTGTAACCTGCATGTGCGACTAATATACCGCACGGTTGCCGGGCGGCATTTTAGCCGTCCGGTGGCTGTTTAAAACTTTAGTTTTTTATCACAATATATTACATTCATTATATTTTAAATAATAAGCATACTCACAAAAGTATCAGCTTCTTTTAGAACTTTTTCTTTATCTGTTAGCTTTATTCTAAGTCTTGGCACATCTCCCGGTATAAGCTTATACTTATGAGGCTCACTTTTAACAAGACCTATAAGCACCGGAATATCTGCTTTTAGAAAAGTTATATTAAGAAAATCACCTTTCTGAGATATTTCAGAAATTCCTGCTTTTCTGGCTTTTGCTTTAAGCAATGCCACAAGAATTACATTCTGAGCTGCACGCGGTATGTCTCCGAAACGGTCTATCATTTCATCTTCAACTTCAAATTCATCATCTTCGTTTTCGATGTGAGAAATCTTTTTGTACATCTCAATCCTCTGCGCAGCTGCAGAAATATATCTTTCAGGAATATATGCATCAACGCTTATATCTATTGACGTTTCCGCCTCTTCTCTGACTTCAGCACCCGTTGCCTCATCAACACTTTCTTTAAGGATTCTGCAGTATAAATCGTAACCGACAGCGTCCATATGTCCGTGCTGCTGAGCTCCGAGAATATCACCTGCACCTCTGATTTCAAGATCCTTTAGAGCTATTTTGAAGCCAGAACCAAATTCAGTAAATTCTTTTATAGCCTGAAGCCTTTTTCGGGCAGTTTCAGTCATTTCCTTATTTCTTTTGTAAGTGAGGTATGCATAGGCTTTTTTATTCGACCTACCGACGCGTCCTCTGAGTTGGTATAGCTGAGCAAGGCCCATTTTATCGGCATTTTCAATTATTATTGTATTTGCATTAGGGATATCAAGTCCTGTTTCAATTATGGTCGTGCAAACAAGTATATCAGTTTCGCCCACAACCATACCGTGCATTACATCCTCAAGCTGGGTTTCGTCCATTTTTCCGTGTCCCACGCGGACAACCTTGTCGGGAAACATTTTTTGTATTTCATCAGCTTTTTTAAAAATTCCCTGAACTCTGTTATAAAGATAGAAAACCTGACCACCTCGTGACATCTCGAGGTTTATTGCATCTGCAATTATTCTGCTGTCTTCCTCAAGAACAAATGTCTGAACAGGATACCTGTTTTGTGGGGCTTGCGTCAAAACACTCATATCCCTAACCGAAATCATAGACATATGAAGAGTTCTGGGTATAGGCGTTGCAGTCATTGAAAGCACATCTATACTCCTCTTAAGCTCTTTAAGCTTTTCTTTATGTGCAACACCAAATCTTTGTTCTTCGTCAATTATTAAAAGACCAAGGTCTGAAAACTCGAGGTCTTTCTGTAATAGCCTGTGTGTACCGATTATTACATCTATCTCCCCTGTTTTCAGTTTTCTGATTATTTTCTCCTGCTCAGTTTTTGTGCGAAATCTGGATAGCATTTCAACCTTAACAGGAAAAGCTGACATTCTTTCTGAAAATGTATTGAAGTGCTGCATAGCAAGAATTGTTGTTGGGCACAGATATGCCACCTGCTTACCATCCATAACAGATTTGAATGCCGCACGAAGTGCCACTTCTGTTTTTCCAAATCCAACGTCACCGCACAGAAGCCTATCCATAGGACGGTCCTTTTCCATATCCGTCTTTACTTCTTCTATACTTCTTAGTTGGTCGTCTGTTTCAGTATAAACAAATGAGTCTTCAAAATCTCTTTGCCAAACTGTATCCTTTGAAAAAGCAAAGCCTTTGGTTTTTTCACGTTCAGCATAAAGTGCAACAAGTTTTTTCGCCATTTCAGCAGTTGATTTTTTTACTCTGCTTTTAGTATTACTCCATTCCTTGCCACCAAGTTTATTTACCTTAACAGGCTTATCCTCACTCGCTGAATATTTATAAAGCAAATCCAACTGTTCAACAGGCACATACAAAACATCACTGTCACGGTAAGAAACTCTAAGATAATCTTTTGTAATTCCGTTTACAGTCATTTTATGAATTCCATCATATATACCAATTCCGTGGGTACGATGTACAACGTAGTCACCGGGATTAATATCGTTATATGACTTTATTCGTTTTGCATTATCGTCTTTAAGGATACGCCTTGTTTTACTTTTTTCAAAAATTTCCCTGTCAGAAATAACAACAAATCCGGGATCTGCATATTCAAAGCCGTTTTTTAAAAAACCCGGAACAATGTTAATTGTTGATTTTTTTACTTCTTTATCAGAAGATACAATACAATTATAGCCTTTATCCTTTAATACTCCAAACAGATTCTTTGCCTTATCCTTATTCTGAACAAGAATAACAACGGTGAAACCTGTTTTAACCCATTTGGTTAAATCATCATATAAATATTCGAGCTTTCCGTGAAACGAAACTATCTGCCTTGATTTAAGACTAATTCCATCCCCTAACGAAGAAATATTAACAGTAAAACCGTTTAAAATTCTCCCTACAAGTTCATCACCGTCGGGATAATAATCATAACCACCGTTAACTATAACACCGCTTTCTATCATTTGGGCTATAACTTCGCTGCGGTCGTGTATAAAATTTTTAAATCGTTCTTTAATTCTGTCAGTATCAACAACAAATAACATACATTCATCAGCAAAATCAAGAATTGTTGGAATATATCCGTAAATTGATTTAATGTATTTATCAACGGAAGGAAAAGCAATGCCGTTTTCAGCTTTTTCGAGTTCATGCTTCAATGTTTCATTTTCAGGATAATCCGAAGATAATTTTTTTAAAGTTTCAACCAGTCTTCCGCGTTCTTCATCATTCATTATCTGCTCTCTTGAAACAAGCACAAGTGCAGAACTGAGATTTTCAACACTCCTTTGGGTTTCCCAGTCAAAGGAACGTATGGAATCAATCTCATCATCAAAAAACTCAATTCTTACAGGAAGCTTCATATTGGGAGAATATATATCAACAATTCCGCCTCTGGAAGAAAACAATCCTATTCCGTCAACTTCAAGGGAATTAACATATCCCATACCAACAAGCTTTTCTTTAAGATATTCAGGATCTATTGTATCCCCTACTTTGAGTTCAATTCTATCGTTTGTAAAATGTTCAGGGGTTAGGGTATAATGCATAATCGCCTCTACGGAAGTTACCAATATACCGCCGTTTTCCCAATTGCTCAAAGCTCTTATTCTTCTGTGCTCACTCTCAAGTCCTACAGCTTCAACATCATGAAAAACAAGCTCTCTGGAAGGAAACCTTGAAACATTTTCGGAATAAAAAGATAATTCCTTATATAGTTCTGCAGCTTCGGTATCAGTATAGCAAACAACAAGACTTCTTTTAGAGTTTTGGCTCTGGATTGCGGATATGAGATGCGCCTGCGCAGCCTCGCAAACATCTGTTATATACAAAGGGTAGGAACTATTTGATATTAAGTTTTTAATTTCGCAAAACGATTTGTTTTCGTTTAAAACTTCTATGAGCTTCATTTTTCCTCCAAAACCAAAGGGAGTGCAGCTACCATCCGCACTCCTATAAATTTTTAAGAATTATACTTATTCATAGCACTGTCAATGCCTTTTTCAATGATTTCAAAAACAGCCTTACAAGATTTAATAATGGATTCTTCAAGAACAGGTATTTCTTCCTTTGTAAACCTGCCAAGCACGAAATCCGCAAGCTCGTATTCTTTGTGTTCCGGGCTTCCTACACCGATTTTTATACGGGGAAAGTCGTCAGAATTGAGTTGATAGATTATCGACTTCAGTCCATTATGCCCGCCTGCGGAGCCTTTTCGCCTTATTCTCACTTTGCCCGGGGGTAGTGATATGTCATCACATATAATTATAACATTCTCCGGTGGAATTTTATAAAAACTGCAAAAATCACGGATACTCTCGCCACTTAGATTCATATATGTCTGCGGCTTTACAAAAAGTACTTTTTCTCCCTTTATATTAGTTTCTCCGAATAAAGCTTTATATTTTAATTTTTTTATTTGAATATTATATTTATCCGCTATATAGTCTATGGTGGCAAACCCGATATTATGACGTGTCATATTATACTCACTGCCCGGATTGCCAAGACCTGCTATAAGATACATAGTTTTGTACTCCCGTAAATTATTTACTACGTCTGTCTTTCCACATTGATTTATTAACCTGACGAGCTCTCGCAATTGCAAGGTTATTTTCAGGAACTTCATCAGTAATTGTCGAGCCTGCAGCAGTATATGCACCGTCTTTAAGAACTACAGGTGCAACAAGATTAGAATTACAACCTATAAACACATCATTTCCGATTACAGTTCTGTATTTATTTTTACCGTCGTAATTCACAGTTACAGTTCCACACCCAAAATTGCAGCCTGAGCCAACATCAGCATCACCAACATACGTAAGATGTGAAACCTTTGTTCCATCACCGATATTACAGTTTTTAAGTTCAACAAAGTCACCGATACGGGCGTTTTTACCGATAACACAATCAGGACGTATATATGCAAAAGGACCCACAGTTGTTCCATCTCCTACTGTCGACTTCAATACTACTGAGCTTTGAACAGAAACACCGTTTCCGATTGTGGCACCACTGAGCTTTGAAGCGCTTGTGATAACAACATCAGATGCTATTTTACAGCCGTTTTCGATAACAACATCAGGAAAAATTTCTGTATCCTCTCCTATTTCGCAATCAGGCGATATTATAACCGTTTCAGGAGAGTGGATCGTTACTCCGTTTAGCATATGTTTTTCATTAATTCGCTTTTGCATAATTTTTTCAGCAACACTCAGTTGTATGCGGTCGTTTATGCCGAGAATTTCATCAGCATCAGAAACCGTAAACCCTCCGATTTTCTTCCCGTTTTCAAGTATGATGGATAAAGTATCGGTAAGGTAGTATTCTCCCTGTGCATTATTGGGAGCAAGTTTTTCAAGAGCTGCTTTAAGTTCAGTAGTATTAAAAACATACATACCTGAATTAATTTCATTTATAAGTAATTGATCTTCATCTGCATCATTATGTTCTACAATTCCCACAATGTTTCCGCTATCATCTCTGATAATACGTCCATAGCCTGTAGCATCATCAAGGATTGCAGTTATAACAGTTACAGAATTTCCTGATTTCTTGTGGCAGTCTATTACAGCTTTAACCGTTTCACTTGTAAGAAGCGGTGTATCACCATTAAATACAAGAGTATACTCTCTATCCATTTCGGATATAGCCTGCATACATGCATGCCCTGTTCCCTTTTGTTCGCTCTGTACCGCAAAAAGCGTAGAATCTCCAAGCACCTCTTTCACCGCATCAGCACAGTGACCGATAACTGTAACTATTTTATCGCAACCGCCGCATTTAGCGGATTCAATTACATACTTAACCAATTCCCTGTTGCAAATTTTATGAAGAACCTTAGGAGTTTTTGATTTCATTCTTGTTCCCATACCGGCTGCAAGAATAACCGCGGTTATATTATTCATAATCCATCAATTCCTTTTCCGTATTTTTAATATCTATAGCTATCTGCTTCGCAAGTTCAGCAGGAGAGGTAAATCTAATTTCTTTTCTTAAATACTTTACAAATTCAACTTTAATTTCTTTACCGTATAATTCACCGTAAAATCCAATTAAATGACTTTCAACAGTTATTTTTTTACCGTCAAATGTAGGATTGTCACCAACATTCACAACACATTTATATGCAACACCCTCAACCGTGCATATACCTGCATATACACCGCACGCAGGAAGCACCACAGAAGCGTCTGTTTCAAGATTAGCTGTAGGAGAACCAAGCTTGTGACCGTTTCTATATCCTTTCATAACCCTGCCTGTTAAAAAGAAATTACGACCGAGCAGGGCTGTCGCTTCTTCTACATTGCCTTCAGATACAAGCTCTCTGATCCTGGTGCTTGAGACTGTATATCCGAAACACTCCGTCTTTTCGGATATACAAACAGTAATACCTTCTTTGGCACAAAGAATTTTTAAAAGCTCCGCATCACCCGAAGCACCTTTTCCGAACCTGTAGTTATAACCAACCGAAACAAATTCAGCTTTAAGCACGTTTTTTATATATAACACAAAATCTTCCGGACTCTTTTCTGCAAAACTTTTATTGAACTCCTGAATATATATATAGTCAAGATGGGAAAGTAATAAATTCCTGTCTGCAGGCTTCATAAGCCTGAGTGTGTATTTTTCCGAAAAACTGTTTGCAGGAATACTGTCAAAAAGCATAACTCCATGTGGTATGTTATGCTTTTTACCATATTCTATAGCTTTTTCTATTATTTTTATATGCGCAATGTGAAGACCATCAAAAGTACCTAATGCAATAGCTGTTTTAGGATACTCCAATAAATTCACTTTATTATAAATCACTGCCATTTAACACTTCTCCTCAGCCGCGAAATGACTTTTTAATTCTGAGCCTGCCATCCACACATTCGGCTATGGCAAAAAACATACATTCAGAATCAAAAACTCTATATATTCCGCCGTCAGTTATGTCGGGATGAGAAACAAAAACTCCATTTTTCATTCTATCCGACTGCTTTTCACTAAGTATGATTTTAGGGTATTTGAAAAGCTTCTCTGTAGGAATTAAAGTTTCAAACAAATTACCATTTCGAGCAGCACATTTAAGTTCGTCTAGAGTGTATGCATTTTCCATTTTGAACTCACCGCTGCAAGTACGGGTAAGTGATGACATACATGCAAAAGTACCGAGTTTTTTTCCTATATCTTCACAAAGAACTCTTATATATGTACCTTTAGAACATGATACCCGTATGCAGAAATCATCATTTTCCGATTTATTTTCCAAAAGCTCAATTTTATAAACCTCAACAGGAACAGGCTTCCTGTCAAGCGTTTTTCCCTCACGTGCAAGATCACAAAGCTTTTTTCCGTTAACTTTTTTAGCACTGTACATTGGGGGAATTTGCATATAAACACCGACAAAGCTATCCAAAGCATTTAAAAGCGCTTCTTTATCAGGAATTATATTACTCCTATCAGTAACAATCCCTGTTATATCTCCTGTATCGGTTGCAATTCCGAATTTTATACCTGCTACATACTCTTTATTCTCACTTAAAAGCATATCGGAAGCTTTTGTGGCGTTCCCGATACACACAGGCAAAACCCCTGTAGCCATTGGGTCAAGCGTTCCTGTATGCCCCACTTTTTTTGTGGAATATATACGCCTAAGTTCATAAATCATATCGTGAGATGTAGGCCCCTGAGGCTTATTGAGCAAAACAACACCGTTGTATTCCAAAACGCACCTCCATATCAAAGACCGCACCTTTTAAGCTCATCAGTTGCCGCTTTAATGAGCAACTCTTTAGCTTCATCCATAGTTTTTCCGTTAAAGGTAACTCCGGCGGCCTTTTCGTGACCACCGCCGCCAAATAAAGCTGCAACGCGGTTTACATCACACCGACCGTTCGATCTGAGACTTGCACGTACAAGCCCGCTACGCATTTTAAGTTCAATTGCAATCTGGGCACCTTTAATTTTACGCGGAATATTAATCAGTGCATTTGCTTCCGATTCTTCAACTCCGTATTCTTCAAGCATAGAATCATCACTTGAAATAAATGAGATAAGTCCGTTTTCAAAACACTCAACATTATTCATAATATGACCCGTAAGGCGCACAAGACCCATTGTCTGACTGTCAAAAAGTAAACGGTTAACCTCAGCATGATCGAAATCATATCGTAAAAGCTTAGAAACCCATACATGGGTTTCAGCACGTACATTACTATATTTAAGGGAGCCTGAATCAGACATAATGCCTGCATAAAGAAGTCTTGCGGCATTATCGCTTAATTTGAAGCGGATTTTTTCAAAGAACTCTGCAAGAACTTCGGCTGCAGCGCAATATTCAGGCTTCACCACGTTGAACATAGCAAAATCATTGTTAGTTTTATGATGGTCGATATTAAGCGTTACTTTTGCTTTGTTGAAAATCTCAACACGTTTACCAAGCCGTGATATATCTCCACAATCAACCGCAATGCACATATCAAATTCTTTTACAAGAGAATCAGAGGAAACAACATACTTACCGTTAAGAAAGTCATATTTCTCTCCAGGTTCCTCTTCAAGTATACACACTACCTCCTTGCCCTTTGCAGAAAGAATGTCTGCAAGGGCAAAGGAAGAGCAAAGCGCATCGCCGTCTGAATGGATATGACAAAGTATTGCAATAGTTTTACTTCTGCCTATATGTGATTTGATTTTTCTTATCATTTTTTATCACCCTTCAGCAAGCTGTTAATATAAGCTCCGTGTTCAATTGAATTGTCAAGCTCAAACACAGGTTCGGGAGTATATCGAATATCCATACGTTTTCCCAGCTCGCGACGTACAAAACCTGCAGCACTCTTAAGTCCCTTAAGAGCTTGCTTTTTTGTTTCTTCATCGCCCATAACAGAAACATATACCTTGGCATATCTCAGGTCGTTGGTTACATTAACAGCAACTACGCTTGTCATCATAGGAATTCTTGAATCCTTAAGTTCACGTATTACTGAAGAAATTTCACGTCTGACCTCTTCATTTATTTTATCAATTCTTGCCATAATAATCCTCTCATCTGCGGATTTCTTCCATGATATAGCACTCAATTATATCCTGTTCCTTGATATCATTGAATTTATCAATTCCAAGACCGCACTCGAAGTTTTCAGAAACTTCCTTTGCATCATCCTTAAATCTCTTAAGGCTTGAAAGTTCACCTTCGTGAACAACAATACCGTTTCGAACAAGTCTGATACCTGCGTTTCTTACAATCTTACCATCTGTTACATAGCAGCCTGCAATTGTACCGACACTTGAAACCTTGAATGTCTGACGTACTTCAGCATGACCGATAACGACTTCTTTAAATTCAGGATCAAGCATACCCTTCATGGCTGCTTCAATTTCTTCTATTGCCTGATAAATTACGCTATAGAGTCTGATGTCAACATCCTGACGTTCTGCCGCTGAAAGTGCACCTGCATCAGGACGTACATTAAATCCGACTATGATAGCATTTGAAGCATTTGCAAGCATAACGTCTGATTCATTGATGGCACCTACACCGCCATGAATTGCACGAACTCTTACTTCTTCATTTGAAAGCTTTTCAATTGACTGCCTTACAGCTTCTACAGAACCCTGTACGTCTGCTTTTATAATAACATTAAGTTCCTTCATATTACCTTCATCAATCTGACTGAAGAGATTGTCAAGACTAACCTTAACAACTTTATTGAACTTATCTTCCTGTATTTCTTCACGACGCTTCTCAGCAACCTCACGTGCAAGCTTTTCGTTCTGTACAACGAAGAATCTGTCGCCGCCTGTAGGAGCTTCGGAAAGACCGAGAATTTCCACAGGAGTTGAAGGACCTGCAGTTTTAACTCTTCTTCCCTTATCGTTTATCATGGCACGAACATGGCCAACGGCTGTTCCTGCTATAACAATATCGCCGACTTTTAGTGTACCGTTCTGAACAAGAACTGTTGCAACAGGACCTCTGCCCTTATCAACACGTGCTTCAATTACTGTTCCTGATGCTTCCCTATCGGCATTTGCCTTAAGTTCTTTCATATCTGCAACAAGAAGAACCATCTCAAGAAGTCCGTCAATATTTGTTCTCATCTTAGCACTTACTTCAACACATATTGTGTCACCGCCCCATTCTTCGGGTACAAGCTCGTGCTCTACCAAAGCCTGGCGCACACGGTCGGGATTTGCTCCCTCACGGTCGATTTTGTTAATAGCAACAACTATTGTAACACCTGCAGCCTTAGCATGGTTGATAGCTTCGATTGTCTGAGGCATAATTCCGTCGTCTGCCGCAACAACAAGGATTGCAACGTCAGTTACCTGAGCTCCGCGGGCACGCATTGTTGTAAATGCTTCGTGACCGGGAGTATCAAGGAAAGTAATATCGCGGTCGTTAAGACGAACACTGTATGCACCGATGTGCTGCGTTATACCACCTGCCTCAGTTGAAGTGACAGAGGTGTCACGAATAGCATCGAGAAGTGAGGTTTTACCGTGGTCGACGTGTCCCATAACAACAACAACGGGAGGACGTTCTTTAAGGTCTTCTGCCTTATCTTCAACCTGGAACTGTTCGAAAAGAATATCTTCTTTTGTAAGCACAATTTCGGGATTTACTGTAATTCCGAAATCTTCTCCGATAAGTGCAGCAGTCTCAAAATCAATCGACTGTGTAATAGTCGCCATAACACCGAGCATCATAAGCTTCTTAACGATTTCGCCTGCACCTTTACCTATTTTCTGAGCAAACTCGCCAACGGTAATTGTTTCGGGAACTTCAACCTCAGTTATTTCCTTAACGACCTTAACCTTTTTAACATCAGGCTTAGCATCAAAGTTTTCCTTACCCTGCTTATTACGCTTAGACTTCTGCTTATCTCTGCCGGAATATTTAATATTCTTTTCTGTTACAAGCTCTTCTATACGTTCTGTGCTTTCAATTTTTTCAATTTCAACAGTTGAAGTTCTTGTATCTACGTATCTCTTATCTTCCTCTGTTTTTATTACGTGTGAATCGCTATCGGAATCGTCTGAGCCAATATACTCAATTCTTGTACCCGTCTGTTTCTGAGCCGGACGTTTTTTCTGCTTTTCACGTCGCACCTTCTTCTCTTCAGGATCTGGTTCAGAGGGTTTCTTAGCAACTTCAGCAGGCTTTTCTTTTTTAGGAGTCGATGCCTTTTCCGCCCTAACTTCCTTTTTGGGTTTCTCAGAAGCCTGAACCTCTGATTTTTTCTTCTCAGCCTCAAGCTTTTCCTGAGCCGCTTTAGCTACTTTTTCCTGTGCCTTTTTAAGTGCAATATCTTTCTCGGTGGGAGCAGGCTTTGAAGCTTCTATTTTTGCTTTCTTTGCTTCTTCAGCCTTCCTCTTTGCTTCTGCTTCTTCCGCAGCTTTTGCTTCTGTTTCAGCTTTTACCCTTTCAGCCACTGCAGAACCTACAACTGCTGTAAGCTCAGACTTATCCATTGTATTTTGAGCTGAAAAAATATCAACTATAAGACCTGCCTGCTGTGTGGTTATCTCAGCAGCAGGGCTTTTAATTTCCTGTCCGTATTCGGCAAGCTTTTCCATTACCTCTTTAGCTGTAAGCTTAAGGTCTTTTGCTACAGTTTTTACATTTAATACTGCTTCTGCCAAATAAATCACCTATCCTTTCTCGTAAAAGAGTCAATCTTTTCATGTATTGCCTTGGCAAACCCCTTATCATTAACAGATATAACAACCTTTTCGCCACCACCGGTAGCTTTGCCAAGACTTCCCATATCGGAAAATTCAAGAAACGGTACGTTATAATAATTACAGGCATCAGTTAATGCTTTTTTTGTTTTATCAGAAGCATCAGAAGCGATAATAATAAGCTCAGAAGCTCCTGACTTGATAGCAGTTTCACATACAAATGAGCCAACTGAAACTTTACCGGCTCTTTTTGCGATACCTATAAAACCAAGGATTTTTTCCATATTTTCTCCTTATTAAACCATAAGCTCCGAAAGCTTATCGTATATCTCGTCACTTGTTACTTTAAGACTGCGTCCGATACAGTTTTTTTTCTTTAAAATGCTGATGCATTTTTCTGACCGGCACACATATGCACCTCTTGACTGGATTTGAGAATTTTCATCAATTATGACTTTTCCGTCTGTTGCAACAAGTCTTATAAGCTCTGACTTGGGTTTCATTTCTCTGCACGACATACACATTCTAAGCGGAGTATGTTTATTCATATTCAAAACCGTTCCTTATGTTTCTTATCATTCATCATCAGATGATGCTCCAGGATACCTGAGTTCATCAACTGAAGTTACAATATCAATCTTCCATCCTGTAAGTTTAGCCGCTAAGCGAACATTCTGTCCTGATTTGCCTATTGCAAGTGAAAGCTGAGTTGAAGGAACAACAACCTGAGCTGTTTTTTCTTCTTCATCAATCACTGTCGTAATTACCTTTGCAGGGCTGAGAGCTTCTGTGATATATGCAACAGGGTCTTCGCTGTATTTTACTATGTCTATCTTTTCTTCACCAAGTTCTTCGCCTATATTCTGAACTCTGATACCCTTAGGACCTATGCATGCACCCTGGGGATCGACATTCGGGTCTTCCGAATAAACAGCGATTTTTGTTCTTGAACCTGCTTCTCTGGCAACATTTTTGATTTCAACTATTCCCTGCTCGATTTCAGGAACCTCACGGCTGAAAAGACACTTTACAAGTCCCGGATGAGTTCTTGAAAGAACAATCTGTGTTCCCTTTGTTCCGTTTCTTACTTCACGGACAAAGCACTTGAGAACCTGATGAATATGATATTCATCACGTTCAGCAACAGGTTGCTCACTAATTGGCAAAATAGCCTCTGTTTTACCGATGTCAATAAATACATTACCCTTATCAATTTTCTGAATGCTTCCCGAAACAATATCATTAATCTTTTCGTTGTATTCTCTATAGATAATTTCTCTTTCTGCTTCACGTATACGCTGTGTAACAACCTGTTTTGCAGTTATCGCTGTTATACGTCCGAAATCGTCGGGAGTTACTTCAACATCAACAAAATCGCCAAGCTCCAGTGCAGCATTGATTTTTTTCGCATCAAGGATTGATATTTCAATCTGGGGATCGAAAACTGCGTCATCCTCAACAACCTCTTTCTGAGTATAGACCTTTATAATACCTGTTGCACGGTCAATTTTAACCTGCACATTTTGCGACTGAACATAATTCTTCTTGTAACCTGCAAGCATTGCTGCTTCTAACGCATCAAAGATTACATCTTCTTCAAGTCCTTTTTCTTTGCAAAGCACTGCAAGCGCCTGAAGCAAAGTTTCCTGATCCTGTTTTTTTGAACCTTTTTTCATTTTTTTATTACCAATCCCTTCTATATTCTGAATGCCAACCGTACAAAAGCGGCGTCTTTTTTAGGAAAAGACACTTCTTCGCTTTCCGTCTTAACTGTTACGTTTTTACCGTCAAAACCGATGAGAACTGCATCAAACTCTTTCTTGCCGTTCAAAGGAGCATAGAGCTTAACCGAAACCTCACGTCCGCAGAAATACTCAAATTCTCTTTCAGTTTTAAGTATTCTGTCAACACCGGGAGAGGATACTTCAAGGAAATATTCCTCCGAAATCGGGTCTATCGCATCATACAAAGCACCGAATTCATTGCTGAAGGTTTCACATTCATCAATTCCTACTCCGCCTTCTTTGTCAATATAGAGCCTGAGAAAATTATCCTTCCCCTCTTTGACAAATTCAGCATCAACAAGAAAACAACCGAGCTTTTCTGCAACCTTGTCCCCTGTTTCAAATGCAATTCTTACCGCTTCTGTCAAGACGGCATCACATCCTTTCGTATTTTAAAAGCTTTAAGTACAAAAGAGTGAGCAGCTTGCTCACTCTTTTGTCAAAGCTTATTTAACTGTAGGCTTATTATACCACAAAACAAAGGAAAAATCAAGTGTTTTTTCTCTTTTTTAATATTTGTGTATGATTTTCACAATACATCTGTAACAAATAACGACAATATGTCCTTAATCAGACAAATTCAGCAAGAAAATCGCAAACAACCCTAAATAAATATTACACTTAATTAAAAGTAATCTTCAATTGCCTCTGAAATTGCCCAGGCAATCCTCGATTGATAATCTTCCTCAGTCAATTTCTTTTCTTCTTCGGGGTTTGATATAAATCCGCACTCCGCAAGAATTGCAGGGATTGGCGGATTTTTCATAAGATACAATCTGTTATCTGCAGATTTTACAGCGTGAGTGTCTGCTCCCGTGATTTCCGAAATTCTTACCTGTATAGCTTCGGCAAGTGGCTTAATTTCCGGAAACTCTTCAGTATAAAAAACATTAAGACCGTGCGCGGCTTTGTTTTCAAAAGAATTCATATGTATACTTAAAAACAAATCTGCACCTGAAACTTTCATAATTTCAAGTCTTGCCTTCATATCGCTTTTTTTCTTGTCACGGATTGTTTCGCTTTTTTCGTCAAATATACCACTATCGCCCGTTCTTGTCATTATAACGTTAAAGCCTTTACCCTCAAGAACTTCCCGCGTTCTTTGGGCAATTTCTAAATTCACATCTTTTTCTAGGATACCCGTCACACCAACTGCACCACCATCAGGCTCACCGTGACCGGCATCGACAATAACCGTTATCACATTATGCTTTAACGCCGCCCTTGTTATAAACCCAGCCGAACAAATAAATACAAACACAAAACATATAATATACAAAACACGTTTACGTATAATTATCAAATCCATACCTCCAGATATAATTTATAAATTAATATGATTGATAAAAGAGAAATAGAATTGAAAATTATAAGTGAGTGTTTCTTTCTCACTCTTTATTTAATATATATTTATTTATATATATTTATTTATTGGGTGAAGTGCGCTTCACTACCCCCGGTGAAGTCTGCTTCACTACCCCTTGTGAAGTACACTTCACTGCCGGCAGTGAAATGTAGGACACCACCGGTGATAAAGCGGACACTACCAAGACCACATTTTAATCTTATTGTAACGTAAAAGTAATTGACTTTGATTGTATGAAGTAAAAAATGCAAATATGCCTTGTGTAGATATATTTTTCGAAAAATTAAAAACTTAAATATTATAATATTTATAATATATTCCCTGTTTTTCTATAAGTTCAGAATGTGTACCACTCTCTGCAATTCCGTCCTCTGTAAGAACTAAAATGAGGTCAGAATTTTTAATAGTTGTTAGCCTATGTGCTATTGTAATAACTGTTCTACCCTTTGCAAGTCGTTCAAGAGATGCCTGTACAAGTCTTTCACTTTCGTTGTCAAGAGCAGATGTGGCTTCATCAAGAATAAGAATAGGTGGATTTTTGAGAAACACCCTTGCAATGCTTATTCTCTGCTTCTGTCCACCTGAGAGTTTAACTCCCCTTTCACCTACATAAGTATCTAATCCGTCAGGCAGGTTCATTACAAATTCATATGCGCCTGCATCTTTAATTGCACTTACTATTTCCTCTTCGGTTGCAGAAGGTCTGCCATATGCAACGTTTTCCCGAACAGTGCCTGAGAAAAGATATACATCCTGTTGCACTATGCCAATTTGCTTTCTCAGTGAGCTTTTAGTAACTGTTTTAATATCCTTTCCATCTATAAGAATTCTTCCACAGGTAACGTCATAAAATCTAGGTACAAGATTGCAAAGAGTAGTTTTTCCACCACCTGACGGTCCAACTACTGCTACGTTCTCCCCCGCTTTTATTGATATATTGATATTTTCAAGGACGTTATCATCACCGTCAGAATACATATAGCTCACATTTTCAAAAACTATTTCACCTTTAACATTTCCAATGTCTGCAGCACCGGGTAAATCCTTGATATCAGGTTCAATATCCATAATCTCAATAAATCTTTCAAAGCCTGTAAGACCTCTCTGGAATTGTTCCATAAAATCAAGAATGGTTTTAATTGAAGCAAGAAATGTTGTAACATACAACAAATAGGCTATAAGGTCGCCGGGTGTGATGCTCCCGTTTATCATAAACAATGAGCCGAATGCAACCACCGTTATATACATCAACCCATTAAAGAACTTATTTGTAGTCTGAAAACCTGCCATGCAGTAATAGGCTATTTTTTTTATTGAAAGGAATTTCTCATTACCTTTTCTGAATTTCTCTATTTCTGCATCTTCAGCCGCAAATGATTTTACAACTCGTATTCCAAGCAAGCTGTCTTCAACCTGAGAATTGAGCTCTCCTACCTGCACGCGTGATGCCTTAAATGCCTCTTTCATGCGGCCGCGGAAACGAAGCGAGAAAAATATCATAAACGGAATGATAGCAAACACTATCAAAGTAAGAGGAATATTCACCGTCATAAGTATGACGAATGAAACTATCAATTTTGTAGCAGTAATAAATATTTCCTCGGGGCAATGGTGTGCAAATTCGGTAACATCGAAAAGGTCGCTGGTGATACGTGACATTATCTGACCAACTTTTGTGTTTGAATAATAAGAGTATGAGAGCTTCTGCAAATGCTCGAACAAATCAGCCCTCATATCTGTTTCCATTTTAGTTCCCATTATATGCCCCGTTCCTGCCATATAATAGTTAGCTGCGGTATCAATTATGCGGAGTATAACATAAAGTGCGGTTAATTTAAAAACAACACCAATAGTAAGCGACTGAATATTATTTGCACCAAGGTCTGTAATATATCTTACTATAAGGGGAAAAACTATCTCGGATGCTGTGGTGAGCATAGCACATAAAAGATCAAGAACAAGTATCCATTTATATTTTTTATAATAAGGCAAAAAGCGTCTTATGAGATTGCCTGATTTCATAATCTAACTCTCCTATCACATAAACAACAAAATCCCCACATCAAATGGGGATATTGGTTAGGTTACGGTTTTATCTGAAAAGCTCTGATTCTTTGGCAGCGATTTCAGGAGCATTCTTATAAAGCTCACCAATGCCGTTTACAGACTCAAGTACAAGCTTTCCGTCAACACGTTTGAAAGCTGCCGTAATTTCTACTGCACCGTTCGCGGATGTGCTGAAATAAAAGAAATCATAATCAGTTGTATCCTGAAGTTTACACTTCTTTATAATGTCTTCAACATCTTCAAAAAATTCTTCTGCTTTATCGTCAGGCTCTTCATTTATGGGAAGCTCAACCTTAAGCATTTTAAGACCGGGATTGATTGACTCCTCAACAACCGCTAAAGTGTTTATCTTTTTGATTTTTTCAACAACAGAAGCATCAGAAACCTCGTATGTTTCAATAGTTTTGTCGTCACCTACTACTATTTCTTTAACTGCTTCAAAATCAGTTTCGTTATTATTTACTGCAGAATTATTTCCGCAAGCCGAAAGTGCCGCTGTAAGCGCAAGCACGGATATAATCATAAATTTCTTCATAAAATGCACCTCTTATAAAATTAAATTGCAGGAATATTTTATCACAATTCGTATCAAAAAGCAACTAGCGCAAATAAATTTAACAAAAAATTAATTTGTTTTCTTCTTAGATGTTTTATTTGCCTGTTCCAGATACATATCAATGAAATCAATATAATCTTCATATTTTGATTTACTGTCAGAGCCTTGGTCATACATAAAATCGTAATATATGTACTTTCCGTCAGAAATTACAGCTTTTCGGTGATTAATCCTTCCGCCTCTCGTGAAGGTTACAGAATAGAAATCATCTCCCGAATTATCAACATCCGGGTCTACACCGATTTTGTTTAAATACTCTTCCAAAAGCTTTTCTGCAGTATCAGATTTGCCTGTTTTTTCAAAATTTATAAGCATTTCTGCACCGCCGTTTTCATCTTTAAAGCTTACCCTTGTGTTATTGGTTTTAAGAGTACCCTCAACAAAGTCTGCAGGATATGCACACTTAAAATCGTACGAAGAATCTTCATATACAACACAACCGCTATTCTCAGCTTTTTCATCAAGAGTCTGAGCTTTGCTTGTAGCTGCAGGTGTTACTTCCGGCTCTTTTGTAGGCTTTGGAGTTGAAGCATCATCTTCACTATCATCGCTTTTTTCAGGCTCAGCACTGCTTGTATGTACTTCCCCGGTAGGTTCTGTCGACGGATTAATAACTGAACTATAATGCTTATTTGCGTACATTCCGCCGAAAACTGCACCTGCAATTGCCAGCACAAGAAGCCAGAAAATCAAAATTCTTATACGTCTTCTGCGACGTTTTTTCTTTATTTCCTGCTGCATTTTCTGTTTCCTGTATCTATCGTAACTGTCACGTTTTGCAGCCGTCTGCCTACCTGAAGATGTTTGTTTTTTAGCAGTAGTTTTCTTTCCGCTTGATTGCTGAGTGGTTAACTTAAGACCGCAATATGCACAAATACGTGCATCATTCGGCAGCTTTTTACCGCATCTTCTGCACTGTTTCATTACTCACCATCCCCTTCCGGTGGTATTTCTCCGCGTCTTAACATAGAGCCTTTTACAACAGGCTTGTCTGCTTTCATTCTCACAGTCATAGCTGCGTGTGGAGCAACCGTAATAATTTCATCTTTATCGTTCTTCATCTCTCCCACTATCTGTGAAAAACAAGGCCGACCGGGAGAAATTATCTCTATTTCTTCACCAGAATAAAATCTGTTACGCTGTGAAATTGTCATAATCCCCGTATTATCATCATAATCCGTAACAATACCTATAAGGTCATAATGGCGAATGTAGGAATTAGATGTGTATACCTGGGCTTTACCTTCAGGTCGACCGAAGTAAAAGCCTGTTATATAAGGTCTGTGGCTCACCTTCATAAGCTCATGAAGTTCAGTTCCGTCAAAGGTGTAATTTTCGGGATCGGCAAAATATTTGTCTATTTCACGCCTGTAAGCCCCTACAACCGTTGCAACGTAGTACTCAGTCTTAACTCTACCCTCAAGCTTAAAGCTCGTTATTCCGCTTTTAACAAGCTCAGGGATATGTTCTATCATACAAAGGTCTTTTGAGTTAAATATAAAAGTACCTCTGTCGTTTTCATAAATATCAAAATATTCTCCAGGACGAGTTTGTTCAACGAGGGAATAATTCCATCTGCAGGGATGGGCACAGGCACCTTTATTTGAATCCCTGCCCGTCATATAGTTAGATAAAAGACATCTTCCCGAATAGGAAATACACATTGCCCCATGAACAAAAGCTTCAAGTTCAAGATCAGGATTTTTGTCGCGTATTTCTGCAATTTCTTTAAAGCTCATTTCACGTGCAAGAACAACACGGTCTGCACCCATACTCTTCCAGAACTGAGCAGATGCATAATTGACGTTATTCGCCTGGGTACTTATGTGTATAGGCAATTCAGGACATTTATCCTTAACAATTGAAAACATACCCGGGTCTGATACGAGAATACCGTCAAATCCCAAAGGTGATATTTCATTAAGATACTCTTTAAACTCCTCAATATCTGCGTTATGAGGAAGTATATTTGCAGTAAGATACACTTTCTTTCCTCTGTCATGTGCATAGCGAAGTCCCTCAATAAGCTCGGGAATAGTGAAATTTTCAGCAGCAACACGAAGGGAAAATGCTTCACCGCCCACATATACTGCGTCTGCACCGTAGTCAATTGCAATTTTAAGTTTTTCAAGACTCCCGCCGGGAGCCAGAAGTTCGGGTTTTTCCATTGATTTTTTCTCCTAATACTTTTTAACTGAAACCGTCATTCCATCACCGATTGTAAGTATTGACGTTTCTATATCATCACGTTCAGTCAGTTCATCAATAAATTTTCTGAGGCGTTTTACAATAGTAAGTTTACGTTTGATAATCAGACTGTCGTCTGCAGTCATACCCTTATACAAAATATTGTCACACATAAGTATTCCGCCTGTTTTAAGAAGCCTGATACAGTCTTCAAGCATATTGATATAATGAGCCTTAGGACCGTCAAGAAATACAAGGTCAAAATAATCATCATTATCCATATACGGGATATAATCTCTGGCATCAGCATAAACAACCTTAATCCTGTGTGAAAGCTCTGCTTTTTTTATATTTTGTCTGGCGATTTCTACAATGTTTTCATCAAATTCAAGAGTTATAATTTCAGCTTCAGGCGAAGCGCTTGCCATAACAATAGCAGAATACCCTATGGCGCAGCCTATTTCGAGAATTCGTTTCGGCTTATTTGACATAATAAATGTTTCAATAAATTTTGAAGTTTCAGGCTGAACAATTGGAACATCATTTTCTTTAGCATATTTCTCCATTTCAGCCAAAAGACCTTCTCTCGGTTTAAGCGAATTGCGGATATAGTCAGTTACATACTCCTGTACTATTCCGTCTTTTTCATATTCAACCATCATTGTCCTCCGTTTTTCGCAGCAAGATGTTCGTCATATGTGGCAGAAAAAATATGTTTTCCGTCTGCACCGAGAACAAAATAAAGTGCATCTGTATTTTCAGGATAAAGAGCCGCTTTTATACATTCCTCACCGGGAGATGCAATAGGTCCCGGAGGCAAACCGTTGTTAAGATAAGTGTTATATGGCGATTCAATTCTTGTATCAGCAGTTGAAAGCACTGCTTTTCGTTCTTTAAGAATATACTGAACGGTTGCACAGGATTGGAGCCTCATACTCCTATTAAGCCTGTTATAGAACACCCCTGCAACTTTCGGACGTTCTTCACCTGAATTTGACTCACGTTCAATTATTGAAGCAAGAGTTACAATTTCGTCAATCGACATTCCAAGCTCTTGCGCACGTGAATAATACTCATCCTTAAAGACTTCATCAAAGGTTTTGAGCATCATATCCACAATTTCTTCTGCAGTCATACCCTGCTTGATTTCGTAGGTTGCCGGAAAAAGATATCCCTCAAGCTTATATTCTCTTTCAGGAACACTTTTAAGAAAACGGTAATCATATTCTTTTTTGAGGGCTTCGTAAAACTCCTCTTTTGATACAAATTCAGATAATTTATCCGCTATTTCTTTAAGCTCCAGACCTTCAGGAATAAGAACCTTTGTCAATGTCGTTTCCGGATTTGCAAGCAAATTAAGTATTTCAAAATAACTCATTCCGCTGCTTATAACTACTCTGCCGGGCTTGATTTTAACATCCGTTCCGTTTATTCTCGAAACAACTCTGAAAATAAAAGGAAATTCTATTATACCTTTTTCCGAAAGCTCAGCAGCAGTTCTGTTAACAGTAAAGCCTTCTTCAACAATAAACACGTCGCCTTTTTTTACATTCATAACATCGCTTGCAACAAACAGACAAGTTATTATTATAAGTGCAACAAGTATAACTGTTAGAAGCAAAGCCAACAGCTTCATAGGATATTTCTTTTCTTCAACTTGTATACTCATAAAGTTTTTCCTTTTTAATTATTTAAACTGAAGTAAGTTCTTATTTTTATAAATATAGTCCCAACCGCTTACAAGGGTAAGAACGGTAGAAATCCAAACTGCTATGTTCACAATGATATAGTTTACACTTTCAGTGAAAACAGGAACTATGATAAGTACAAATGTGAGAATAATTGCAACCATCTGTGAAACGGTTTTGAGCTTCCCCCACCAGCTTGCAGCTATAACTTCACCGGTACCTGCTGCAACGAGCCTTATACCGCTTACTGCAAATTCACGGAAAAGCACAATTATAATAACCCATGGTGAAATAAGTCCTTTATCCATAAACACAAGAAATGCTGCCGTTGTAAGAAGCTTATCGGCAAGGGGGTCCATAAACTTACCAAAGGTGGTAACAAGCCCCTGCGCCCGTGCAATTTTGCCGTCAAGATAATCTGTAAAGGATGCAAGAGCAAATACAATAAGTGCAATAGTCTGACAAAACGCACCGTTAATGAGTGCAAAAACCATAAATACAGGTACTAAGAGCATACGAAGTACTGTTAATTTATTTGGTGTATTCATAATCAAGTTCCTTTCTCTTTCAAAAAATCAAACTGTTTTTCCTGTAAGGTCATATTCATCACAGTCAAGAATTTCAACCGTAACAAATTCGCCGGGTAAAATCTCCCTGTCGGCAGCAAAATATACATTTCCGTCAACATCTACACTGTCACCTGAGCTTCGACCAAAATATAGATAGCTTTCTTCGTCGTAGCCCTCACAAAGCACTGTAAGCTTTTTACCAAGCTTGCGTTTATTATTTTCAAGACTGATTTCCTTTTGAATTCCCATGAGGGTTTCGAGACGCCTGTTCTTAGTTTCTTCATCAATCTTATCTTCAAAATCCGCCGCAGCTGTGCCTTCTTCCTCTGAAAAAGCGAACACCCCCACGCGTTCAAGGCGGGCTTCTTTGATAAATTCGCAAAGTTCTTCAAACTGTTCCTCAGTTTCGCCGGGGAAACCAACAATAATCGAAGTTCTGATTGTAATATCGGGAACAACCATTCGAAGCTTTTCAATTGTTTCTCTTATCTGTTCGCCTGTGGTTCTTCGAGCCATTCTTCGGAGAATGGTGTTGTTTATATGCTGAATGGGCATATCCACATATGGGCATAGCTTCGGTTCAGTTCCGAAAAGGACTATAAGCTCGTCAGTTATTGCTTCGGTATAAAAATAATGGACACGTATCCAACGAAAGCCATCTATTTCACAAAGCTTTTTAAGAAGTTCAGCAAGAGTATACTTACCATAAATATCTTTACCGTATCTTGTAGTATCTTGCGCTATAACTATAAGCTCTTTTATACCTGACTCTGCAAGGTCACGGGCTTCGGAAACAATATCTTCCATTCTGCGGCTTCTGTATTTGCCACGGATTTTTGGGATTGCGCAGTAAGTGCAATTATTATCGCAGCCCTCAGCAATTTTAATATAAGCAGTTGTATTGCCTGTGGTAAGTATCCTCGGAAGCCCCTCAGGTACATCACAGTTCATATGGCCGTATAAAGCAGGTCTTGTGCCTCCCATAGCTTCATCTATAATTTCTGCAATTTTATGATAATCACCAACGCCGACTATAGCATTTATTTCAGGAAATTCTTTTAAGACCTCTTTGTTGTATCTTTCGGCAAGGCAACCCGTTACTACAAGAAGCTTACACTTATCGTCTTTATATTCTGCCATTTCAAGGATAGTATCAATTGATTCCTGTTTTGCAGCTTCAATAAACCCACAGGTATTTACAATCAAAACATCTGCCTCTGCAGGCTCGTTAACAATACCAAAGCCTTTTTCGGCAAGAATACCAAGCATTATTTCAGAATCTGTCCTGTTCTTCGCACAGCCAAGGGAAATCATCCCCACATTATATTTCATCTGATTTCAGCCTTTCTATAGCATTTTTAATATCACTAAGATCATAACCTCTGTATAATAGAAATCTCACAGCTTTATCACAGTTTTTTCTGTCAAAATCACCTTTTAGTTTCTTTTCTGCAAGCCTTAAAAGCTCATCTTCATTATCCTCAATCTCTGAAAGTGCCATTTCTGCAATATCAGGTGAAATCCCTTTGTGAATAAGCTCTGATTTAATACGGTTTTTACCAAATTTCTTTAAATTACTCAAATCACGTGCAAGAAGCACTGCATACTTTTCATCATCAAGAAATCCGTATTCAACACAAAATTCAATAGCTAAGTCTATATCTTCGTCCAGTCCGCCTTTCAGACGAAGTTTTTGACGAAGTTCTGACACGCTGTGACTTCTGTATTCAAGTAGCCTAAGTGCTTTTTCTTTCGTTTGTTCGCGTGTTAATGTTTTTTCGTTATTCATATTTTAACAATCTATTTCAAAATATCTGAATATTTCACCAAAATTAATACCTGCAACAACTTTGTTTTCATATGCAAGACGAAGATTTGTATAACCCGATATAAGGGCTCTCGGACGTATTCCGTATTCCATTGAAAGGTACGCCTCCATATATGCTGACAAATGGTCGCAGCAACGGATAATTTCTCCGTCTATAGGACAGTATGCGTCGTCATTATACTTACTACAGATTTCATCAGAAGAAACAACAGTAACTTCGCCGTTATTTATAATCTTGGAAGCAAATTCATCCTGAATGAAATATCGTATCTGACTGTGCCAGCTCTTTGGAAGAAGCGGATATATAGTGCTTTCAACCTGTTCATCTTCTATACTTTTTATAATATCGTCAAGACCGTCAACTCCTGATTTCACAGGAGAAACAATATCACGTGTAAGAACTTCGGGCATATCGTGGAACAAACCGCCAAGGAAGTTATTAACACATCTTGACTTGCAGGCATTTGCCTCAAGTGATGAAAAATACGATAAAATTGCAACAACCAGCATATGCCCCATAACAAATGTATTTGGTACTCTTGAAGCTTTGGACCACCTTTGCTGATAGCGGAGCTTACCCAAAAGCAAAAGAAATTCTTTAAGGTACGGGCTGCCCATAAAATACTTATAACCCGCAAAGGTATCACAAGCTGCAAGCCCCTGATACATTTCCCTCTTTACCGCTTCAATGCCGTAGGTTTCTTTGTTGAGAGGATATATTACCTGAAATTCAAAGAACGACGCCTGATAATGTGCTGCTTTAAGAATTTCCTTTTCAAGCTTTGCATATTCAGGGTTTCTGTAATACTCCATCATTCGTTCATAGAAGCCGCCATTTAATGGCGAAAGAACATCTTTAAGCTGAGTAAACACCCATTCATTAAGCTGACTTCCCTTTTCCTTTACAAGCTTATGATATATGGGCGGTTTTATATCCGTTACGATTATTCTGTGAAAAAATTCAAATATGCCACCTTCAATAAGCTTCTGATAGTCAACCTCGTCACCCTCACATTTCGCAAGAACATAAGCATAGAACATTTTGTGAGATTGCTTATCAAGTTCAGTAAAGCCAACCCACGGCCGAATGTGGTCATTCCAACGCTGAATGGATGAAGCTTCATATATCATAGAAATCAATGATTTTGTTATCATTTATATCATTTCCTTTCGCTGCCCGGCAAAATAAGTCCATCACGGTGTATACATAAAAACTCGGTTTTAAAACCATCGCACAAATTCTCCATGGCAGAAATAACCGTTTCCGGCTTTAAATTATAGTCGTTAGAACAGGAAAGCCTCATTTTATAAGTTGCAACATTTCCGTGAACAGAAGCAAGACTAAGCATTTTGATGTGTGGACGTATATCCGATGGCTTTTCTCCGCTTTTCGATTTTTTCATAACAACAACGCTTTCACGGTCCATCAACGCTTTGCCGTCGCATACAGAAGCTCCCTCTGCAAGCTCAGCCATAACAGTGTAATCCGCAAATCTTATTTTTGTAAGGTCTATTTCTTTACCCTGTAGCTTATGTATCTCCGTTATTTCAAAGCCCGGCGGGAATGATGAATTGATTTTTTCTTTTATTTTGGCAGGAGAAAATTCATCAGTAAATCCAACCTTCATATATTCTCCACCAGATGTAACACCAACTGAGAGTGGCATTGCCACTGTCATTACAGGATGTGGATTAAAGCCTTCGGAGAAAAGAAAATTTACTCCGCTCCTTCTGACAGTTCTGTGGAACATACGAATAAAGTCAAGATGAGATATATATTTAACTCTTTCATCTCTTGTGTATTTCAAAATATACTTACTCATAGCAAACCCCCGTATTAAAGGATGCGGCGCCGCAGCCTGCACATTTTTCTCTGCAATTAGCAGTAGTTTCAGCCTTTCTCGCCTTTTCACTTTCTCTTTGAAGGAAGCTTTTTGTAACACCAACATCAATGTGGTCCCAAGGTAATACCTCGCCATAGCTTCTCTCACGGGAAGTATAAAAATCAGGGTCAATTCCGCAATCCTCAAACGCCTGCATCCAAAGGTCAAATCTGAAATATTCACCCCAACCGTCAAATTTACAACCAAGCTCTACAGCACGTTTTATAACAGGTGCAAGACGTCTGTCACCACGGGCAAACACCCCTTCAAGATAGCTTGTTTTACTGTCGTGCCAGTTGTAACGAATACGTTTGGATTTGATTGAAGCTTTGAGTATATCCTGCTTAGCGGTCATTTCATCCCGTGTTATCTGCCTTTCCCACTGGAAAGCTGTAAACGGCTTGGGAATAAAGTTTGACGTACTTACAGTTATATTAATATTTTTCGCTCTTTCCTCTTTCGGAGTTTCAAAATAAACAGAAAGAACTTTCTCGGCAAGTTCAGCAATACCGCTTACATCCTCATCAGTTTCAGTAGGCAGACCAAGCATAAAGTAAAGCTTCACATTGGTGTAGCCACCCTTGAAAAGCATACGGACGGAAGATGTTATGTCCTCCTCTGTTATGTTCTTGTTTATAACATCACGAAGCCTCTGAGTTCCGGCTTCGGGTGCAAATGTTATACCTGATTTTCTTACCTTCTGAACTCTGTTCATAAGCTCCATAGAAAAATTATCAATGCGTAAAGACGGAAGAGAAAGATTGATTTTTTTCTGTTCCGTTATATTTATAAGGTTGTCGGTAAGCTTAGGCAAATCACGATAGTCACTTGTACTGAGAGACGAAAGCGAAATTTCGTCATAGCCGCTTGAATTTAAAAGACTCTCTGCAATTTTCAAAAGCCTGTCTGCATCACGTTCACGAACGGGACGGTATACATACCCAGCCTGGCAAAAACGGCAGCCTCTTATGCAACCTCTGAACACTTCAAGAACGGCTCTGTCATGTACAATTTCACCGAATGGAACTATGATTTCTTCGGGAGTAAAGCAATTTGAAAAATCAGTAACTATTCTTTTTTTGATTTTTTCAGGAGCGTCAGAAGTGTTTGGAGTAATTTCTGAAATCGTTCCGTCAGGGTTATATGAAACATCGTAGAATGACGGAACATATATACCCGAAATTCTCGCTATTCTATGCAAAAAATCTTCTCTTGTTCCGTTTTCTTCTTTCCACAGATTATATTCATCCATAATCTCGTGGATGATTTCTTCACCTTCTCCAAGCACAAAGAAATCAATAAAATCCGCAACAGGCTCCGCGTTATATGCGCAAGGTCCGCCTGCACAAACAAACGGATGGTCCTTTGTTCTTTCAGCAGAATATAGAGGCACATCTGCAAGATTCAACATATTTACAACATTTGAATATGAAAGTTCGTACTGAAGTGTAAAGCCCAGGAAGTCAAAGTCGCAAACCTCGTCCCCTGTTTCAAGAGCAAAAAGCTTCATATTACGGCTTCTCATATGCTCTTCCATATCAGTCCATGGAGCAAAAACACGTTCACAATATGTATCTTCCCTTTTATTCAAAGTGTGATACAATATTTTTATGCCCAGATGTGACATAGCAATTTCGTAAAGGTCAGGAAAGCAAAAACCAAATCTGATTTTTACTTTATCTTTATCCTTAATACAGGCATTAAGCTCACCGCCAGTATAGCGGGTGGGCTTTTGAACCTGCATAAGAATTTTGTCGCGCTCAGTATAATGCATAAAGTAACCCCTTAGTCGATTATTTCTATCTTTTCTTTTTCTTCTTTTTTCTTGGTTTTTCTGTCTGAAATAGCAGTATTGAGCTTATCAACAATACCAGGCATAAGGTCAACTACCTTATCAAGCGCAGAAACACTACCCGATACAGGAAGATAACGTACATTTCCGTTTGCAACCACAAGAAAACCTGTTGGCTTTACAGTCGCACCACCGCCGCAGCCGCCTCCAAATAATTTTTCAGAAACCTTAGAGCCTGATTTAGGAGCAAAATCGCTTCCGCCTGCACCAAATCCGAAAGAAACTGTAGAGATAGGGATAATAACAGTTCCGCCTCCGCAGTCCACTGCATCTCCTACAACCGTGTCAACATCAACCATTGACTTGATGTTACCCATTGCCGAATCAAGTAATCCTTTAATAGCGTGATCCATAATTTTACCTCCGTATATTATTCAGCTCTGAACTTCTTATAAAGCTTCAGACCTTTTATTCCTATACCTATAATATGCAACAGGTGTGTTGTACCTATGCATAAAAATTCAAATTCAAATTTTTCCTCCTGAAAATCAGGTGTAATTTCAACAGACCATTTTTTAAGACGTACATTCTGATGTATAACGGCTAACGTCCCATAAGCAACCGTATTAAGTATGCCTGTAGCAATACCTGTTTGTGCAGCGTCACCTGTTCCGAAAGCAAGATTTAATCTGATATTGTCTACAACAATACATCTTTTTGAAAAAAAGTGTGCGAAATCTTTAATATCGTCTGACAGTCCTGCAACCTTTTTTACAACAGCAAAAGAAAATTTCTTCTTTTTCTTTTGCTGTTGTTTGGAATTGCCGACTTTCTTCTTTTTCTTACGCGGACGATCTTTTATCTCAATTTTAAACCAAAGAATTTTAAGAAAGAAATCAAAACCGTCTTTTTTTTCTGCTATCACCTTAATAGGTACAAGTAACAATATGAATATTAAGGCTGCTACGGCTAAAAGTATATACATTCAAAATCCCTTTCAAAGCTATATGTATTACTCCTGAGAAGCGGAATCGTCGGTGACTTCTTCAATACTTATCTGCCCTTCCACCTCATCAACATCTGCCGCAATTTGCGTAAGGTCAACATAGGGAAGCTCAGACAAATTATTAAGCCCGAAACAGCGAAGAAAATCAACTGTTGTTCCGTAAAGAATAGGTCTTCCGGGAGCGTTAAGTCTGCCCCTTTCTTCAACAAGACCTCTCTCCACAAGCCGGTTAACAGCACCATCAGAATTAATTCCCCTTATGTATTCTATACCGCTTTTTGTAATCGGCTGCTTATACGCCACAATTGCCAGAGTTTCCATTGCGGCATTAGATAAAGCCTGACGCCTTTGTTCACCAAGAATTACCTGTATATACGAATAATATTCAGGACGTGAACAAATCTGATATCCATCATCTATATCTATTATGGTAAAGCCTCTATGATTATCGTTATATTCATCTTTAAGTTCACGAACAGCAGCTTCGACTTTTTTTGTGTCACAATCAAGTGCTATTGCAAGCTGTGCACACTTAACAGGTTCACCTGCAGCAAAGAGTATACCCTCTACTGCATATTTAAAATTATCCATTAGTTCCTCCAAATCAGGCAACCTTGCCTTTAACTATTATAAGTTCGTTTGTTTCTTTATCATTTGATGCATATATTTTAGAAAGCCTTATCATCTCAAGAATTGCAAGGAATGTAGCAACCATTTCGGGTTTTGAAATATTACCGGCAAACAAAGAAGAGAAAGTAACGTGACGTCTGCCATGTAGCCTGTTACAGATTTTTTCTACCATATCGTCAACAGACACCTTTTCCCTGCCCACAATTCCCGTAAAAGCCGCCTTATCAGGTGCTTTCCTCCGTTCACGACGTGACATAATCATATCAAAAGCTTCCATAAGCTCGTCAAGCTCGTGATGCCTGTTATATGCAGGCAATGGAAAATCAATTTTTTCGCTTTCGCGGAAAATCATATTTTTTGTTGCAAACTCGTTTTTACGCAGTTCAAGCGAAGCTTCCTTATACTTCTTATAAAGCAAAAGACGCATTGCAAGGTCTTCTCTCGGGTCTTCTTCCTCTTCAAGCTCAGGCTTGGGCAAGAGCATTTTTGATTTGATATAAAGAAGCTGAGAAGCCATAACAAGAAATTCACCTGTATAATCAAGGTCTGTATTCTCCTGACTGTTAATTACTTCAAGATACTGATCGGTGATTTCAAGAATCGGTATATCATATATACTGACTTTATTTTTCTGAATAAGCGTAAGCAAAAGGTCAAGGGGGCCTTCAAAGCTATCCAGCCTGTATGATACTGTTCCCATTTTATTTATCCTTTCGGAAATATTTTAAGCAAATAAGCTCACTATATTCATAACTGAATCAAACAAAAATCCAAACAGGAGATTAACTGCCGTTCCGATTACGGATGAAAATACTCCTGCAATACTTAAAAACATAAGTATATACATAATATAGTGTTCATATTGAAGTATTTTGTAGTATGTGTTTCTCGGCATAAACATACCGAATATTTTAAATCCGTCAAGAGGCGGAAACGGTATCAGATTAAATACCATAAAGCAAAGGTTTCTATATGCAAAAAATTGCGTAAACACCATAATATTGCTGATTACATTGTAAGAAGCACCCAACTTGTGAGCCGCTATTGCACTAACACTGCCGATAAGAAGTCCGATAAATGCCAAAATGAAATTAGAGAGAGGTCCTGCCGCTGCAGTTATAGCCATACCCTTTGTTCTGTCTTTATAATACATAGGATTTATCTGAACAGGCTTAGCCCAACCAAATCCTGTAAGTATCATAAGCAACGTGCCCATAAGGTCAAGATGGGCCATAGGATTAAGTGTAAGCCTTCCCTGATACCGAGGTGTGGGGTCTCCCAGTTTGTACGACACATACCCATGAGCAAACTCATGAACAGATAAGGCTATAAGTGTTGCAGGAACACTAAGTAAAATAGTGTTTATATTAAACATATACTATCACCTTTCAGTTTAGTTGTTGCGGATATTAACAGTTCCGGAAGAAGCGTCCCAGCTCACACCAAAGCCTATTATATCTGCAAGATCTCTGATTTTAAAATAGTTATTTCCATTGATATTGTACGCTTCAAGAGTTTGTTCATCACCATCAACTATAAGGCGCACTTCGTTGAAATTAACTTCTGCTGAAGAAAGCTCGTCAGTTCCTGAAAGTTCGCCGCCTACTGCTACATACTTTCGGCCTGTGCTTATACTGATTGCACCCTTGTCCTCATCCCAGCTTACATTAAAGCGGTTGATACCTGTTGCAAGCACCATAGCAACATCACGGATTTTATAATAATTATTTTCCGAAACCATAACACCTGCAAGGTCAACTACATTTCCGTTAACAGCCACATTTGCAGTTGCTTCTTTTACATTAATGTGTGTAGGCATATCATAGGTTTCCATAAAAGCTTCAATTTTTGCTCTATCGGGGAAATTTCCGTCATAGAAATCATCACCGTACACATCCTTATATGGAAGTGCAGAATAATTGCAGTAATCATTTTTCTCTACACTTTTACATGTAAGACGGTTATCTTCAAGCTTCAGCTCAAAATAAAGAATTTCTGATGTATAACGTCCGATTTCCTTACCTACATACACGTTCGTTCCGTATGCATCATACACAGTAATATCTTCAAGGCAGGCACCTGTTACATTTTTAGGAACCTCAATATTTACAATCGCACTGTCTTTAAACGTAATGCCTGTATGAATTTCACCACTCATTCCCTTTTTAAGGAGAAATGCCTCAGGTATTCCATTTTTATCAAGGTCGGTAAGTACCACATCAGTATATGTAGGATGGGACGACATAAGCTTCATAAGCCTTGTTGTAAACAGCCCTTTCCATGTTTCTGCAGCATAAGTTGTGCTTGTAAAAAATATAGTAGCAGCTCCGATTAAAGCAATTATTTTTTTCATAGTAAATTCCCTTTCCGTAATGCATTTGTATTTTAAATAAAATCTTAGGTTTTATGATACAACAAAGGTATTCTATCATATTATACCCCAAATAATATGATTTGTCAAACCATATATTAAAATTTATCTTTCTTTATAAAAAAATTTTTACAAGTTTCTAAAATTCACATAAGTGTTTACTGTTATTTAATCCAAATTACCACGCATTTTCGTGAATTAAGCATATTTCAGCCAATGTACCATATAATTTTACAAAGCAAAGGAGGTTTTTATATGAAAGGCGTACTTAAGGGTTCATTGTTTTCTTTAATTCTTATGTTTATTATAATAAGTATAACTGCATTTATTAATATGAAGCTTCACATACCGCGCTATGTTTTAAAAGGGATTTTATGGACCATTTCAGGCATTTGCATCTTTGCAGGCGTACTCCCCGTAACAAAATCGGCAACGCAAGATAAGTTTTTACGCGGAATTGGCAGTGCCTTTGTAACAGTTATTTTTATGCTCACTGCAGTATCTGCAGCTTCAGGTCATATACCCACAAACGGAAGCTTCTATGCCTATGCACTTATTTGTATGCTATGCGGAACACTTGGAGCAATAATCGGGATTAATATATAATTAAAGGCTGTTGCTTAAGCAACAGCCTTTAATTTACTCTACTGTAACAGATTTTGCAAGATTTCTCGGTTTATCAATATCACAGCCCTTAAGCGATGCAACGTAGTATGCAAAAAGCTGAAGAGGGATAACTGCAAGTGACGGCATGAATATTTCCGAAGTTACAGGAAGCTCTACCACATAGTCACCCACATCATTTTTATGTTCCTCACATTCCTTAGTAAGTCCGAGAACCGCAGCACCTCTTGCTTTAACCTCTTTAATGTTGCTGACGGTTTTATCAAACAAATCACTGCCTGTTGCAAGCGCAACAACCAAAGTTCCCTCCTCGATAAGAGATATGGTTCCGTGCTTCAATTCGCCTGCTGCATAAGCTTCGGAATGAATGTATGATATTTCTTTTAACTTGAGTGAGCCCTCAAGGCTTACTGCATAGTCAAGATTTCTTCCGATAAAGAATATGGAATGACAATTATAGAACTGAGAAGCAAGATACTGCATCTGTTCTTTGTTTTTAAGAATTTCAGTAACGTAATCAGGAAGCTTTTTAATTTCCTCTACATACTTGTTATATTCGCTGTCCGTTATCTTCTCAAGCTTTTTAGCCATATAAACAGCCAAAAGATACATAACAGAAAGCTGGGTTGAATATGCTTTTGTGGAAGCAACAGCAATTTCAGGTCCTGCCCATGTATAGAGAACATCATCTGCTGCATTTGCAATAGCACTTCCCACCACGTTAACAATACCAATAGTGCGCGCACCTTTAGCTTTAGCTTCTTTAAGAGCTGCAAGAGTATCCGCAGTTTCTCCTGACTGACTTATAATAATGGCAAGGTCATTTTCAGAGATGATAGGGTCACAATATCTGAATTCAGAAGCTATGCATGCTTCAACAGGAATTCTGCAAAGCTTTTCTATAATGTACTTTCCTACCATACCCACGTGATATGCAGTACCGCAGGCAATAATGTGAATTTTATTAATTTTCTTTATATCTTCAGCTGTAAGAGAAAGCGAATCAAGTACTATTTCACCATCTTTAATACGGGGATTGATTGTTTCTGCAAGAACTTTGGGTTGTTCCTCAATTTCCTTCATCATAAAATGCTCGTATCCACCCTTTTCTGCGGCAGATACATCCCAATTAACAACAAAAGGTTCTTTTACTACTTCTTCTTTATCTGTGTTGTAAACCTTAACGCTGTCCTTTTTAAGAACGACAATTTCATTATCTTCAAGGTAATATATATTTCTTGTATGGTTTAAAATCGCAGTAACGTCTGAAGCAACAAAGTTTTCACCCTCGCTAAGACCTACAATCATAGGACTTGCCTTACGAACTGCTATAAATTCGTCGGGTTTGTCAAGAGAGAGTATTCCAAGAGCATATGAGCCTTCTACCCTTTCTATAACTTTAATAAGGGTTTCTACTGAATCACCGTTGTAGTAATACTCAAACAAATGGGCTACAACCTCGGTGTCTGTTTCTGACAAGAACTTAACACCTTTAGACATAAGCTTGTTTTTTAAGGGAATATAGTTTTCAATAATACCGTTATGAACAACAGCAAATCTTCCTGAAGACGAAAGATGAGGGTGGGAATTCACATCTGAAGGCTCGCCGTGAGTTGCCCATCTTGTATGACCGATACCAACTGTACCTTCAACAGCTTCTCCGCCATTTGTAAGTTCAGATAAAACAGCAAGTCTTCCTCTTGATTTTTTAACATCAATTCTCCCCTCAGAAAATACAGCTATACCTGCCGAATCGTATCCTCTGTATTCAAGCTTAGAAAGCCCGTCAAGAAGAACGGGAGCTGCCTTTTTATTTCCCACATATCCAATTATACCACACATAAAATTTCCCTTTCTTAAATAAATGTATAAATTTAGTTTATGCACAAAATCACACTTTTATATTCTACAACAAAATTTCTTTTAAATCAAGTGAATTTTTTTATGTCTTTATTTTTTAATATAAAAGAAAAAACCGCACAACTGTGCGGTTTTTTAGAAAATTTTATAAAACTCCGCAAAAGACATTTATGATTTTAGACATTGTTCATTTTCAAACATTTAACAATTAAAGTATTTTTGAGCTATTCTTACCACTTCCATAGCGTCTTTTCCGTAAAAATCAGCCTTTATCATTTTAGCATATTCTTCGGTCATAACAGCTCCGCCCACAACAACTTTAACATCATCACAATCTTTGTTGAGAAGCCTGATAGTTTCTTCCATTGCAGGTACAGTGGTAGTCATAAGAGCACTAAGACCAACAAGCTTTGCATTTTCGCGTTTTACCGCCTCCACAATTGCCTCAGCAGGAACATCTTTACCTAAATCAACAACTTTAAATCTGTAATTTTCAAGCAAAACTTTAACAATGTTCTTACCGATATCGTGAATATCACCTTTAACCGTTGCAAGAACTATTACAGGGCCTTCATTTGCGTTCTCTTCTGATTTAAGAAATGGTTTTAGTGCTTCAAAAGCAGATTTTGCCGCCTCCGCACTCATAAGAAGCTGAGGCAGAAAAACTCTTCCCTCTTCAAAACCCGCACCTACAAAGTCAAGTGCAGGAACTAATTGAGAATTTATAATTTCAAGCACGTCATTTTTTTTTGCTTCATTATCTGCAATAACTGACGCTTTATCCGAAAATCCTTTAATAACTGCATCGTAAAGAGTAATATCTGTTTCTTTATTATCTGAAACAGTTTTTATCTCACCCGTATGACGTGAAATATACCGTTCACAGTTTTCATCAAATCCCTTTAATGCGCAGAAAGCATCATAGGCTTTCATCATGGCGTCGGAGCAAGGATTAATTATACCTGCACTTAAACCTCTCTCCATAGCAAGCGTGTAAAATGCTCCATTAACCGTTCCTCTGTCGGGCAAGCCGAAAGAAACATTGGACACGCCGAGAACTGTTTTTACACCAAGTCTTGAGCTTATAAGCTCAAGAGCATCAAGAGTTGTCTTTGCAGCGTTGCAGTCTGCACTTACCGGTAGTGTGAGTGCATCAATCAGTATATCTTTACGCTTTATGCCAAGCTTTTCAGCAGCCATAACAATTTTTTCGGCTATTTCAAGTCTTCCCTCTGCCGTTTCAGGAATTCCGTTTTCATCAAGTGTCAGCCCAACAACAGCACCGCCGTATTTTTTAACAAGCGGAAGAACAGTATCAAGACTTTCCTGCTTACCGTTAACAGAATTAATAAGAGGTTTTCCGTTATATATTCTCATAGCTCCTTCCATAGCTATCACATCAGATGTATCAATCTGAAGCGGCAAGCTCGTAACCTTCTGAAGAGATAAAACCGCATCCTTAAGTACGGCTGCTTCATCAATTTCGGGAAGTCCTACATTAACATCGAGTATATGCGCTCCCGCATCTTCCTGTTTCACGCCTTCGCGAAGAATATAATCTCTATCACCTTCTCGGAGTGCCTGTTTAAAAAGTTTTTTTCCGGTTGGATTGATACGCTCACCGATTATAACAGGAGCAGCACCAATATCAACGCAAGTCGCGTACGAAGTTACAAAAGTGTGATTTTTGGAAGTAACAGGTGTTATTTCCATTCCCTTTAGAACATCAGCAAGAGCCGCTATATGTTCAGGTGTTGTGCCGCAGCAACCACCCATGATTGCTGCATATTCCGCAACAGGCTTCATCGCCTCAGCAAAAACATCGGGAGTTACGTCAAAATAAGTTTTACCACCACAGGTTTTGGGAAGTCCCGCATTAGGATTTACAATAACAGGAAGAGAAGAAACTTCACTTATTCTCTTAACAAGAGGTAACATTCCCGAAGGACCCATGCCGCAGTTCATTCCTACCGCATCAACACCAAGTGATTCAAGAAGCGCAATAACCGTTTCAACATCTGCTCCCGTTAGAAGCTTTCCTTTTTCATCAAAAACAACTGTACACAAAATTGGCAGATTGCAGTTTTCTTTTGCAGCAAGAACAGCAGCTTTAAGTTCATAAGCGTCACTCATAGTTTCGATTATGACAACATCAGCTCCGGCTTTTGCTCCTGCTCTTACAATCTCGGCAAACAACTCAATCGCATCCTCAAAATCCAGATCACCCATCGGCTTTAAAAGCTTCCCTGTAGGACCGATATCCAGTGCGACAAAAACGTCCTCTCTTCTTGATTCTGATTTAGCAGAAAGTGCAACAGAAACTGCACTCGTGACAACTTCTTCAACCGTCTTTCCAAAAGGCGTAAGCTTCAATGAGTTTGCTCCGAACGTATCGGTGGTTATTATATTACAACCTGACTTGATATAAGACAAGTGCACACCTTTTACTGTTTCGGGGTTTTCAACCGCCCACAAGTCAGGCGGGGAGCCCTCAGGCAACCCTGCAGCCTGAAGCAGTGTTCCCATTGCACCGTCGGCTATAAGTATTTTTTTGCCAAGTAAATCTTTAAAATTCATCAATCAATCAACTCCGATAGTTCAATAAATGTGTTTTTGTGGAAAGAATAAATATATACATTCTTAACCTTTTTATGGAGAAGCTTATCCATAGCATACTTATACCACTTAAGCTGTACTCCGTATTTCTCTACGAGCTCATAAATTTGAGTGCATTTATCCGTTTTGTAATCAACAAGAACAAAACCGTCACTCTCTTCAAAATACAGGTCAACTACGCCCTGCAAAAGCATAGTTTCATTTTTTATTTCCGAGCCGTCGTCTGCAAAGGCAGGTATTGTTGTTTCAAACTCAGCCTCTCTCACTATTTTCTTTGAAGCAAGCATACGCCTGCCGAGCGTGCTTTCAAAAAAGCCATAAATTTTTTCTTCTGCTATGGAGCTATCCGTTCCCAATATCCTGAGAACTTCATTTTTTATATGTTCTTCGTTCATATCAAAAATAAGCTTTATATTTTCCATAACATTATGAATATCTGTGCCGAATGCAGCACCTCCGCCTTTATTCATAAAGGCAGGATATTTCTGAAGCTTTGATGAAAAACCGTCACTATTCTTCAGTTCAGAAACAGAAACCTTAGTAGAAACAGAGGCCGGCTCCGTAATCCTTATAAATTTTTCGAAAGCTGAGCTTACCTGCTCCTTAGCTACTGTATTATCAACCGTTTCAGCAATTTCATCTGAAATCTCGGCAGTTTCAAAGTTAATCGTTCCACTCTGATATTCATTATAACGCCAGAGTTTACCACCGTACTGCTTAATTGCAGGTGCCATTATTTTTGCAAAGCTTGAAGCTTTTTCAATATTTTTTTCACACACAGGGGTGTCGGTGAAATCAAAGGTTGAGCCGTCTTTTTTAGCTCCAACAACAGCTGTTACAATCAATTTTTCCTTTGCTCGTGTAAGTCCAACGTAAAGCTTTCTAAGCTGCTCTGAAATGCCCTCTTTATTTTTAATATTTGCAATAACGCTTCGATTTACAGTAGGCAAAGAATAGAATTCTTTGCTGTTTATATTGTTAATACCAAAACCTCTGTCTTTATGAAGATTGACAATACCTGAGTTCCCGTCAGATATAATCCGCTTGCCAACTCCGCAAACGAATACTACAGGGAATTCAAGTCCTTTGCTTTTATGTATAGTCATAACAGGTACTCCGTTAAAACCTGCAGTTGCACTTCCAAGCCCGTCTGTTTTCAGAAGATTTGTCATATACACTTCAAGGTCGTTAAGGGTTGCAATCCTGTTTTCAGACAAAGCACGTGTTCGTTCAGTAAAGAGCCTGAGATTTGCGAGAGCCACATCACCGCCATAGAGAATTCCGCACATATCGTAGAGAGAGCTTTCAGTCATAATTCTCCACACCAATCTTTCGGCGGACATAAATCTGCTAAGCTCGCGCCACTTGTTTATATCACCAATGAAAGCTTTGCATTTAGCACCAAGAGGACTATCCTCTTTTGACTTTTCACAAACAGATTTCCAAAACTCACCAAATGAACATAGCCTTATTAGTGCTAGTTCTTCATCAGTAAATCTGTATACAGGCGAACGCATAACCGAAACAAGAGAAATATCGTTATACGGATTGTTAACAACGCTCACAAATGACAGAATTAGTTTAATTTCCGTTTTTTCCAAGAACTCTTTATCTTCAGAGTAACCATTAAGCCCACGTTTTCTTAAAGCCTCAATAAACAAAGTGCTGTCTGATTTTACGGAGTTCATAAGGATAGCAAAATCTCCGGCTTCAGCATTTCGGAATTTACCGTGGTCAAAAACCTGCCATCCGCCATCAATCATCTTCTTTATTTTCTCTGCCACAAACTCAGCTTCGAGTTCACGGTCCGACATCAGCTCCTCGTCGTCACTTCTCGCCTCTCCCTCAATAAGGTGAAATTCTGATGTATAGTCATTCTCCGGGTAAACAGTATCAAAATCGTGATTGCCGTAATGAAGGGCCTGTTCATCATTATAATCAATCTCGCCCACATTATAGGACATAATATTTTCAAACACACAATTTATACTTTGAAGAACACCATTTCTGCTTCGGAAGTTTTTAGACAGAACAACTCTGTTTCCCGCTTCGGGGTTATTTGAATAAAGCTCATTTTTATTTCTGAAAATAAAGGGGGCACTGCTTCTGAAACGATATATGCTCTGCTTCATATCTCCTACCATAAATCGGTTTTTCCCATTAGAAACAAGAGTAAATATTTCTTCCTGGAGAGCGTTTGTGTCCTGATACTCATCCATGAGAATTTCAAGATATTTTTCCGAAAGAGTGTTTCGTATATCATCATTTTCCCGAAGAAGATTAAGCGTCATATGCTCAAGGTCGTTAAAATCATACTTCCCGTCTTTGGTTTTCTTAGAATATATATAATCAGCAAATCCCTTTGTAAGCTTTGAAATGGCTTTGGCATGGGGATAAAGCTTTTCAGAATACAGCTTATCTGCCTGTTCAACAGGCATTTTTACTATACTGAATGCTTCAAATATCGGTGCAAGAATTTCCCGACGCAAATCAATAAATTCCTTTTGGACAACAGCTTCAGGCTTTTTTGAACTTGATTTTTTAACTTGAGAGAAGCTTTGCGATATTTTATATATGTCATCCCATTCAAAAACGGGCTTGTCCAGAATTTCAATATCAGATTTAAACACTGTCCAAAGGTCTGTAAAACCGTATGACGACAAAGCATTCTCGTCATCTGTACCCACCTTTAATTTATAGCTTTCCATCATTTTTTTAATACTGATTAAAGCACATTTTGCACCGTCGTTAAAGTTCTTTTCGACCGTGGCGCAAAAATACCCGTCACTGAATGTTGAGTAGTCTTCTGCATGGATTTCCAACCATAAATCAGGATCAGGCAAGGACCTTGTAAAATCATAAAGCGAAGTTATAAGCTCTCCCACCTCACGGTCGTCATAACCCTTAGAATAAATATCCGTAAGCAAAAAGAAGTCCTCATCCTTTTTTTCGTAGAGCAAATCAAAGTATTCGTCCAAACATTCAGTTTTATAAATTGAGCTTTCAGACTCATCAAAAATTCTGAATTTAGGGTCAATTCCGAGAAGGTGAAAATTCTGCTTCACAAAATGAATACAAAACGAGTCAATGGTGCATATATCTGCAAAAACAAGTTTTTTAAGTTGTTCCTTAAGTATCTTTCTTACAGCCTTATCTTTTTCGACCGCATATGCTTCGTTCAGAACTTTGCCGAGACGGGTTTGCATTTCTTGTGCGGCATCTCTTGCGAAAGTTACAACAAGCAAACGGTCTACAGGCATATAATTACCCTCACTGTCGGGCAAAAGCTTTCTCTTTATACGTTCAACAAGAACTGCTGTTTTACCTGAGCCTGCAGCAGCGCTTACTATCAGATTAGTGTCCGTTTCTATTGCACGGATTTGTTCTTCTGTCCAATTTGGCAAACCGTTTCACCTCACTTATTATCATTAATCGAACTTAAAACAGATTTTCCTTTCTCACCTTTGTTTACCTCAGCCCCTCTGCACTTGTCGTACATACACACAGAAGTATATGGGCAGAATCTGCAGGAATCGTTGCCGTTTGCGACATAAGGGTAAACTCTCACGTCACCGCTTTCCAATGCAGCAACTCCGTCAGATACTGTTTCTCTTACATTCCTGTAAATCTCTGACATAACATCACTGCTGTTTACTGATGAATAACGTTTGTCATACACACCTTTAGCTGTTAGCTTAACAGGCAAAAACAAGCTCTCCCCCGTCTGCACAAGGTCAGAATCCATATCTGCACCCGTTTGTACCTGAAGAATATCATCTGTTTCCCGTTCGACAACAGTTCCGACTAACTTATATAATTTTGCAACCTCTGATGCCGCTTTTTCCGGGTCATCACAATCTGCAATGCGTTTTTTTATGCTGTTATAGAAAAATCCTGCAATCTCAGCAGCTTTGCCAAGCATTCTTTCCGCAGCCATTGCGTATACTATAAGTTGCAAATCAACACCGTTTAAAACATCTTTAAGATTAAACTTTTTATCCCCTGTTTTATAATCTATAATACGTATTTTTGTAACGCCGTTATCTTCATAAACATCTATTCTGTCAATAATCCCGTTAAACAAAACCTTACCCGATGCACCATCCACAGTGAAATCGTCAAATTTCTCTTCATTTGCATATATATCAAACTTACCCTTACGAAGCATAAGTATAATCATATCTGCAGCCTTCGTAACGGTTTCCGACATTCGTGTAAATACGCTTTTTAGTTTAGCATCTTCATCAACATTATATCCGGACTTTTCAATGATACTGTTCATAACGGTGTTTATATATTCGTCACGAAGTTCATTTGTAATTTCATTCCAACGGCTTCTCTTATCAGAAATTGTTTCTGTGCCTTTTTCAACAAGTAAACAGAATTCAGCAAGAGCATGGTGAACTACATTCCCCGTATCTGTACTTTTTAAACCAAACTCATCATTATCATCAAGATTAAGTCCGTAGCTTAAAAAATACATAAATGGGCATCTAAAATATTTTTCAAGCCTTGAAACACTGTAGCTTGTAAGCTGCTTATAAAGCTTTGCTGCAATATCCTTTGAAATCAAGCCTCTGAGCTGATTGTACTTCTCAGCTTCATCAAGGAGAGAAATTGCAGATTTCCATTCATCACGTTCAGCAAACCACTCTTTAACTGCTTTATCATATTCACCAAGTTCTTTATCATTTGCTATCCGAACAAGAACTTTATGAAGCATAGATTGAGGCGAGGCAACAATGTATTCAGAAACAGAATGTGAAAATTCAAGTTCCGGGAATTTTTGCTTCAATGTGTCAAACAAAGGCGACTTGATTTTCTTCTCACCGGTAGGTCCCATACTGCACCAACTGACATATAAAAGCTCTGAGCTTTCAGAAAAAGCAGTAACTAACTCAAATTCTTTTGAAAGGTTCCTATACGATTTTCCTACCGATACAGGCAAAGATTTTAAGCCTTCAAGCTCATTTTCGGAAATTAATCCGTCCTCGCGTTTTACCGCAGGCACTGAATCCCTTGTGGCTCCTATAACAAACAAAGCTCTTACACCTGAGCCTTTTCTGTGCCCTGCATCGCTTACTGAAACCCCGTTTTGCACCGTTGGAATAATACTGATTTCAGAGGCCTCAATACCTGCTTTAAGATACTCTCCGAAAACGGAACGTGTAATTTTTTCGTCACCCGACATAGTAACCATCTGATTAAACAGATTTACAATCAGGTTCCATACGTGTGTAAGACGGGCAGCCTCATTCTCATCACCAATGCTTTCAAAAAACTCAATATTTTTCTCAATACTTCCAAATAAGTCTATATCAGAAAGATATTCAAAAAAAGCTGTAGCGTGAGCTTTAACAGATAATCTCCCTTTTGTTTTTTCATAAAAGGCGGACAAAGGCTCATAAACTGTACGTCTTAAACTCTTAAGCCATTCACTGTGTGAATTTTTACGGGTTTTTCTTCCTATTGCCTCATCAAAAAAACCAGTTGGGAATGTTTCAAAATATTTGTCATCCTTCCACATTCCTGCCTTAACACCTCTTTTGCGGATATATAACGTCAGCATATCTGCACTATCTACACTGTTTAGTATATAACCGGTTTTAAGGTATCTCACCATATGGGATACGGGAAAGCTTCTTTTTTTTACAAGTTCAAAAACAGAGGTAAGTAAAATCGATATAGGATGATTTATAAGCGGGATTTTATAATCGGAGAAATACGGTATGGAATATCTTGAAAACACAGCCTCTATGCAGGAAGTGTATTCATTCAAATCTCCGCATAAAAGAGAAACATCCGAAAATTTAAACCCTTTTTCGGAAACAAGCCTGACAATTTCAGAGGCTACTCCTTCAACCTCTTCATATATATCGTCGTATTCTCTTATAATAACAGAATCAACACCGCCTTTAAAAACTTCATCATTATCATCATATGTGCTGCAAAGAAATGGTATTGCTTCATTTTCGTCATACTTTGGGATTTCTTCAGAAACATTATAAACATACCCATTAACTCCGCAAAGCTCCACAAGATTATATAAAGTTCTCTGAGGGACACTGTAAATTCCGTCGGAGTCTGATTTGCTCTGAAGCTTGCAAGGCAAATATACCCGTACATCTGCACCAACACTTAAAAAAGCAGATATGATTTCAAGCTCTGCAGGAACAAACTCAACAAATCCGTCAATCCATACAACGGCATCAGAATAGCTTTTATCAATTTTGATACCATCAGCTACATCAAGAAGCAAATCTGCTTCATCCTTATATCCGTTTGTCATAAACTCATTCCTGTATGCTTCAAAAACATCTTTAATAACAGTGAGCTTATGACGTGTTATTCCTTCGGGTAAAGCTTCGATTTCATTGCCGACATCATCAACATCTACGCAAAACCGTTTCCAATCTTCAATCACTTCAAGAACACTCTCAATAAAACCTGCTTTATCCTTTGCACCGTAAAACACTGATGACTCATCAATAGTTTTATTAATAATTCTTCTAAGAAGCATTTGCTTGCCTTCGTTAAGAAGAGCCTTATCAACTTCAGAGGAATTTTTCCTTATAAACTTATTAATGGTATAAACATTTACGCCGTTAAATCCTGTTCCTCCAAGTTCATCGCATATAAGCTTTTCCGCATTATAAGAAAACCTATCGGGGACCATAAGAATAAGCTTTCTGCTCCCGTCGAGTGCCACATAATTTTTTACCTCATCAATATATTTTTCTAATCCTGACAACGCAAGTCCCGTTTTAATAATGCTGAGCGGCAAACAAATCCCTCCTTTACAACTAAAGACCGCCATTAAGACAGCCTTTAATTTATGCTACATAGTTATTGGTGATGAAATATCAGTAATATCTTCGGTAAGCCCCGCTATCAATAAATAATTATCTTGTTTCAACTTAAGCTCTGTTGACTTTACAACCAAGCATTTACCGGTGGAACGATCAGAGCACAAACACAGTTCAGACTTATCTTTACAGCGTTCATTCGCAAGAAATATTCTGTCGTTATATTCCACACAGAAGCATTTCTTTTTATCAACTTTAAAATCCGAAGAAACTCTTATAATTTTGAAATTAGTCACATTACCGTCTGATAAATATGACGTTTTTCCGGGAACACAAACAAACAGAATATTCATATATTGACTGTTTTTGAATATATAAACAGGCGGCACACCAAGTTCTCTGCAAATAGATAAGAGTACATCAGCAGACGGAACGGAATTATGACATTCCAGACGTGATATGACACCTACAGAGCAACCTGCCCATTTAGCTAATTGTCCTTGTGTGAGATTTCGCTTTTGCCTGTAGTATCTCACTCTTTCGCCAACGTTTGAATCTTCATTCAATATGCTGTAAATCATACCCATAGCCCCTCGCCCATTATCTTTTCGGTAACTTTTGCAAATTCTTCAATACTCAAAGTTTCACCCCGTCGAACAGGGTCAATTCCAAGTCCTGAAAGTATTCCGTTCATAACATTTTTATCTGTTCTGAAACTGCTTGTAAGACAATTGGACAGAGTTTTACGCCTTTGAGAAAAAGCAGCTTTAACCACAGCGAAAAAGCACTTTTCGTTTGATACTTTTACAATAGGCTCCTTACGCAGTTTCATACAAACAACTGCAGAATCAACCTTAGGTGCAGGAACAAAACAGCCTGCCGGAACAACCGAAACAATTTCGGATTCTGTATAATATTTACACAAAACACTGATTGCACCGTATTCTTTTCCGCCCGGCTCTGCACAAAGCCTTTCCGCAACTTCTTTCTGTACCATAACTACGATTTTTTCAAGATTCAACCGACTTTCAAGAAGCATTGTAATAATAGGTGTTGTGATATAATACGGGAGATTAGCGGCTACAGAAATCCTCTTGTCGGGAAACTCCTCGCTTATAAGCTCCTGAAGATTCATTTTCATACAGTCGCCCTGTATGATTTTTATATTTGAAAACTCACCAAGTGTATATTTTAAAACTTCAGGCAGTCTACTGTCTATTTCAACTGCGACAACTTTTTCAAAATGCGGAGCCAAGGCGGATGTAAGTGTTCCGAATCCGGGACCTATTTCCAATATGCCGTCAGCACCACTGGCAGCTTCACAAATATCCTCAAGCACTTTTTCGGAAGTGAGAAAGTTCTGTCCGAAATTCTTTTTGAATTCAAATCCGAATTTTTGTCTTATTTCTTTAATAACAGAAGGGTTTGTAAGAACCACTTAAGCACACTCTCCATTTCAAAAAAAGAATTTATTTTTTATTGTTTTCGGAAAATCAGTTTTCCTGCATACATCTCTGTTTTCAAGAACACATTTCCCATTATGTCGTATAAATTCCAGGTATTCGGGACCAAAGTTTTCTTCAAGCTTGATATAAGCATTGCAAAGAGTATTCTTACGCCGTACCTTTCCGTTATGAACATCACTTCCGAGAATATGTATCATTCCACGTTTGTAAAATTCAAGTACAATCCTACGCCCATATGATGTAAGAAATGCATCAGCATTTACCTGATACAAAGGCTTACATTCATCAAGAGCTTCAAGGCGGCTTTTAGGGAAATTAATATACCTGTCGATATGAGCAATTATGGGTTTTATGCCTTTAAGAGTAAGGTTATATACGGTATCAATCATCCAATCCGTCCAGATTCCTGCAGGCATTTCAACCAACATATAGTCTGTGTTTTCAATACAAAGTTTATGAATCTCCCGAAGCTCAGCAAAAGGCGAGCAAATATTAACCTCGGCCCCAAGCAGCATTTCAGGCACGCGTTTACCTGTGCAGGCTTTTTTTAATTGTTCAAAACTTTCGTTTCTGTATTCAACAAACCTGATAATATCATCATTAGTTTTAGGATAGCAATGTGGCGTCAGAACAGCCACATCTGTGCCACGTCTGTACGCCTTTTCAAGCATCCGCACAGAAGCTTCAATACTATCTGAGCCATCGTCCATACCGTGAAGAATATGTGTATGAAAATCAATCATCTTTATATCCCCTTTAATACAATTTTAAAAAACACAGTTGACGTTAATTTATTTTCGACCATATGAAATTCACAAATAAGTTTATATTTCAAAATCGTAAGTCTTCTCTGCTGTGATGGATTTCTTTCTCCGAACAGGTCTTTTTCTGATGTCATACTCGTAATCGGAGCAAGCAACTGCACGTATACCCCTGTACTCTTTACGCTTTGTACAATATACATGCTCACTCAAACCCTTAGCATCTGTTTTATAAAAGCAATAAGAACAAATTTTTTCTGTTTTATCTGAGTACATCAGACTTACCCCCAAATCATATATAATATCAACATTCTATACAAAATAATTATATCACAACAAAACACAACAAGTCAAGAAAAATAACATAGATGTCATATGTTTTTAACCTGAAAAAAGAAAAAGAAGCATTGTATATAGTACAATACTCCTTTAATACAAATTTAAGCAGTTGCAAGTTCAGCTTTAAGCAGGAAATCATAATAAGGTTTCAGTGCTCTAAAGTCTTTAGCAAGCTGAAATACAAGATTTTCTGAAAATAATAATTCAAAATCAGTACTGCTGTAAATAACCCCATGATTTTTGAGGTCGAGCCAATTACGCATTTCTTCGGAAGCGTCAGGAAACTTTGTTTTTTTATACCGTTCCCCCATCATTTCAAATTTATTATTCTCAGCAATACAACACTCCGCTTTTTTGAAGTCAGGGTTTCCTTCAAGTATCATCTTACGAACAGTATCAACTGCTTCAGGCCGTGCCTGATAATAACCGCAGCCATAACGAAACCCTCTTGGAGAAAGCTCAAAAAAGAAACCGGGCATACCGTGGTAAAGCTTCTTATCTCTCATAAAAGTACACCAGAAAGTATCACGGAAAATTGATTTATCCTTAGAAAATCTTGTGTCACGAAAAATACGGGAAATGCTTTTATTTACCTTCGGCTCACAAATAAGAAGCGGGTCAATTTCCATCATAACAGGAGCCAGGTCAGATACTAATTTTCGCATAGGCTCCATTACGTTCCTGTCATATTCTTCTCTGCGTTCGTTAAACCAATCTCTGCTATCGTGAAGCTTATTCATAAATAAGAAATCAAGTGTTTGTGCTGAAAAAGGCATATTTAATCCTCCAAAACAAACAGGGGTACCAAACGGCACCCCCAAATCAGTTAAAATGCAAGTTCTCTGTCAAGAAATGCTTCAAGCTCATCAAGCTTTACTCTCTGCTGCTCCATTGTATCACGGAAACGAACAGTAACAGAATTATCTTCGAGTGAATCAAAGTCATATGTTATACAGAAAGGAGTACCGATTTCGTCCTGTCTGCGGTAACGCTTACCGATTGAGCCCGCATCATCATACTCACAGTTATACTTTTTAGAAAGCTGTGCAAAAACTTCCTCAGCCTGCTCGCCGAGCTTCTTTGAAAGAGGAAGTACGGCAGCTTTAACAGGTGCAAGTGCGGGATGGAGATGCATAACCACTCTTGAATCACCGTCGCCAAGATCTTCTTCGTCGTATGCTTCAACCAAAAATGCTAGTGCAACACGGTCTGCACCAAGCGAAGGCTCAACAACATACGGAATATAACGCTTAGTGTTGTCAACAGGGTCAATATATTCCATATTTTCGCCTGAATGTTCCTGATGCTGTTTAAGGTCAAAGTCTGTTCTGTCAGCTATACCCCAAAGCTCACCCCAACCAAAGGGGAAAACAAATTCAATATCGGTTGTTGCATTTGAATAGTGTGAAAGTTCTTCAGGAGAGTGGTCACGGAATCTGAGATTTTCCTCCCTCACACCAAGGCTGAGGAGAAAATCCATACAATACTGCTTCCAATAAGCAAACCATTCAAGGTCCGTTCCCGGTTCGCAGAAGAATTCAAGCTCCATCTGTTCAAATTCTCTTGTTCTGAATGTAAAGTTACCGGGTGTAATTTCGTTTCTGAAAGATTTACCAACCTGACCTATACCAAAAGGAATCTTTTTACGTGATGTTCTCTGCACACTCTTGAAGTTTACAAATATACCCTGAGCTGTTTCAGGTCTTAAGTATACGGTTGATGCTGAGTCCTCTGTTACGCCCTGGAAAGTTTTGAACATAAGATTGAATTCACGGATGTCAGTAAAGTTTTGCTTTCCGCACTCGGGGCAAACAATACCGTTTTCCTTAATATATTCAACCATTTTTTCCTTACTCCAGCCGTCAACTGTGAGGCTTTCACCCTTAGAAAAAGCATAGTCCTCTATAAGCTTATCAGCACGGTGTCTTGCTTTACATTCCTTACAGTCCATAAGAGGATCAGAAAATCCGCCAACGTGGCCTGATGCAACCCATGTTTCGGGATTCATAAGTATAGCACAGTCAAGACCTACATTGTACTTGGATTCCTGAACAAACTTTTTCCACCAAGCCTTTTTTACATTGTTCTTGAACTCAACACCGAGAGGACCGTAATCCCAGGTGTTGGCAAGACCGCCGTAAATCTCACTACCGGGATAAATATATCCCCTGCCCTTACAAAGAGCAACAATCTTTTCCATTTTCTTTTCGCTGTTTTTCATATATACCACCCTTTCAAAATGTGCATTTTTTAAATTCCGAGAAGCATATTGGCAATTCGGAAATATATAACCAAAGACAAAGCGTCAATGATAGTTGTAATAAACGGATTTGCCATAACAGCAGGATCAAATCCTATTTTTTTTGCAAGCATGGGAAGTGAACAACCTACAAGCTTCGCAATAAAAACCGTGACTATAAGCGTTATACAAACAACGGCTGCAACCATTAAAGACAAACGGTTAAATATTATAAGTTTAACAAAATTCGCCGCTGCAAGTATAACAGCACACAGAATGCCAACTCTTGCCTCTTTCCATATTACTGAGAAAAGATCTCCAAATTCAATATCTCCCAAAGACAGACTTCTTATAACTGTAACAGATGACTGACCGCCTGCATTACCCCCTGTATTCATAAGCATAGGTATAAATGTACTCAAAACCATATACTTTGCAAGAGAGGCTTCGTAGTGTCCGAGAATACTCTCGGTAAATGTTGAAGTTATCATAAGCAAAAGAAGCCAGGGTATTCTGTTTTTAACTGTTTCAAAAACACCGGTTCTCATATAGGTCTTATCTGACGGGACAATAGCAGCCATCTTTTCAATATCTTCAGTTGCCTCTTCCTGAATAACGTCAATTACGTCGTCTATGGTTACAATACCAACAAGCCTATATTCCGCATCAACTACGGGCAAAGCAAGGAAGTCGTATTTTTCAAACATTGCAGTAACAACTTCTCTGTCTTCGTGGGTGTTGACGCTGATAACATTTGTTTCCATTATATCTGAAATTAAATCTTCGCTCTCGGCAAGAAGCATCGTTTTAACAGTTACAAGACCGATAAGGCGGCGATTTTCGTCTTTAACATAACAAGTATAAATCGTTTCTTTATCAAGTCCTATACGCCTTATTCTTGTAAAAGCTTCTTCAACAGTCATGTCGGGAAGCAAATCAACAAATTCGATTGTCATAATGCTTCCTGCGCTGTCGCTTGGATATTTCAAGATTTCATTAATGGCTGCTCGCGTCTTCGGATCTGCATTACGCAAAATCCTGTGCACAACATTTGCCGGCATTTCCTCAATCATATCAACAGCGTCGTCAACAAAAGTCTGCTCAAGGACTTCCTGAAGCTCGCTATCAGTAAAATAGGAAATCAGAAGCTGCTGCGTATTTGATTCAAGAAACGCAAAGCAATCAGCAGCCAGGTCTTTTGGCATTAGCCTGAAAAGGATAATAAGCTCCTTTTCTTCTGAACGCTCCTCAAACATCTCTTCCATAAAGGAAGCGGCATCTGCAGGATTCATTTCTGAGAACTCTGCTTTCAATTCGCCGTAATCTTTGTTTTCAAGGAGCTGTATTAATTTTTCTGTCATAAAAGGTCCCTCCATTGAAAATTATTATTCCCATGGCGTAAAAGAACCTTTGTATCCGTCAAAAAAATTTCAAAAGCAACGGATACAAGCCAATATGCGGGAAGAAATTCCCGTTACCGGATGGAGGTTTTACGCCGTTACTACTGCCTGCATCCATTACTCTCACCTTCCTTTTGTAAACCTTAAAATTATTGTATCACTGAAAATCTTCAGGTCTTGTTTCTCTAAGTCCAAATTCAAATTTTATAGCTTCAGCTATACGTGCTGATGCTTCACCGTCACCATAAGGATTAGCAGCTCGTGCCATTTTATTGTAAGCCGCCTCTGACGAAAGAAGCTCCTGAGCCATGCTCTCAATATCATCACGGTCTGTTCCTGCGATTTTTACAGTTCCTGCATCAACAGCTTCGGGGCGCTCGGTTTCTCGTCTTAAAACAAGAACAGGCTTTGCAAGAGCAGGAGCCTCCTCCTGTATACCGCCTGAATCTGTCATAATCATATAGCTTCGTGCCATAGCATTATGAAGCTCGTTTACAGACAAAGGCTCTATAAGATGAATTCCCGGAACATCACCCATTATTGCATATACAGTTTCACGAACTGCAGGATTCATATGAACGGGATATACAACTTCAACATCATCATTAGACAAAACAATGTTCTTTATTGCATTACAGATATTTTCAAGAGGCTTTCCGAGATTCTCACGTCTGTGAGCCGTAACGGTAATAACTCTTTTGTTTTTGAAATCAACATTTCTCAGAGTTTTGTCTTCAAACACATAGTCGTCTTTAACAGTTGTTTTAAGAGCATCTATAACAGTGTTACCTGTCACATAAATTTTATCAGAAGAAATCGCTTCTTTTAAAAGATTATCTCTGTTGCGAACTGTAGGCGAAAAATGAACATCTGTTATTCTTCCCGTCAAGCACCTGTTCATTTCCTCGGGGAACGGTGAATATTTGTCATAGGTCCGAAGCCCTGCCTCAACGTGACCGACAGAAATTTGATTATAAAATGCCGCAAGAGCTGCCACAAAGCTTGTGGAAGTATCACCATGAACCAGAACAATATCGGGTTTTTCTTTTTTGAAAACCTCATCAAGACCTTCAAGAACTCGGCATGTTATACCTATTAAAGTCTGACGTTCCTTCATAATATCTAAATCATAATCTGCTTTAAGAGCAAATATATCCATCACCTGATCGAGCATTTCTCTATGCTGAGCAGTAACACATACCAGGGTTTCAAATTCGTCGTGTTTTTTCAGTTCAAGCGCCAAAGGTGCCATTTTAATAGCCTCAGGACGAGTACCGAAAACAAGCATTACTTTAATTTTTTTCATCAGTTTCCTCCCCTTCACTGTTTTTTTCACCGGGTATATATACATCCTTACCGAGTAAACTTCCAATCAGAAGCAGTATAAGCACACATATAACAAGCACAAGTGCACGCATTGTACCATTTTCGGCAAGAAGCACTGCTGTTATACCAAGAACACCGCTTATAGCATAGAGTATAAAAACCGTCTGCTTCTGACTAAAGCCCATATCAATAAGCCGGTGATGCAGGTGACCTCTGTCTGCCATCATAGGACTATGACCCGTAAGAATTCTTCTGAGCATTGCAAACATCGCATCAAACAGTGGGAGTCCGAGTATAAGAAGCGGAACTGCAAATGAAATTACCGCATAACTTTTAAACACACCCTGAATTGAAACAGTGGCAAGCATAAATCCCAAAAATGTAGAACCTGTATCACCCATAAAAATCTTTGCAGGGTTAAAGTTGAAAGGCAAAAAGCCGAAGCAACCGCCCATCAGAGCTATTCCGATAAGCCCGATTGTGTATTCACCAAGGCGTACCGAAATAAATACAAGGGACACGCTCATTATTGCGGAAACCCCTGCAGCAAGGCCGTCAAGACCGTCTATAAAGTTAACTGCATTTGTTATAAACACAATCCATATTACCGTTACAGCAACAGAGAGCCATCCGGGCAGAACCCAATAAAGGCTATCGCTGAAAATGTTCGGGTTAGTAAACACGTTAATACGAATATCGCCAAAGAAAATTACAACCAACGCCGCAAAAATCTGAATTGCAAACTTAAGCTTTGCATCAAGATTTTTGCAATCATCCACAATTCCCATTACTACAATTATCGCCGCACCAGCAAGAGTTGCAGCAAGCTGCTTGTTAAAGCCTGTATTAAAGCAAAGAATTGCAACAAGAAAACCAAAAATTATGGCAAGCCCTCCAAGCCTTGGGATAGGCTCTTTATGCATGCGTCGGTTATCCTTCGGAATATCTATTGCACCGATTTTAAAAGCAAGCTTTTTAACAAGAGGAGTCGAGACAAAAGAGAATACAAATGCGACCACAAAAGCACAAAATAAATATAAATTATTATTCACTTTTCATTCACTCCTGTCAGTAGGGCAAAAAGCCGACTTTTTTGTAAACCTTACGTACCGTTCTTGAAGCGATCGCTTCAGCTTTTTCGGCACCTGATTTATAAATACCCTCAAGATATCCCTTATCTCCGGAAAGTCTGTCATACTCTTCCCTTATAGGTTTAATATGCTCAACGACAGCTTCTGCTACATCTGTTTTAAAAGCACCGTAGCCAAGACCTGTATACTCTTTTGTAATTTCATCATAAGATTTGCCTGTAACTGCAGAGAAAATCGTCATAAGATTATTTATACCTGCCTTAGTTTCGTCACCATCACGAAATTCTACCACACCTTCACTGTCAGTTACTGCACTCTTAATTTTTTTAGCAATCACATTAACATCATCAAGCATTGAAATATAACCCTTAGGATTAGGATCAGATTTTGACATTTTCTTTGTAGGCTCTTGAAGACTCATAACCTTAGCACCAGCCTTCGGCATAAAACCTTCAGGGATTACGAAAACATCACCATACACTGAATTAAAGCGTTCTGCCACATCACGGCAAAGCTCAATATGCTGCATCTGGTCTTTTCCTACAGGAACAAGCTCTGCTCCATAAAGAAGAATATCAGCCGCCATCAGTACGGGATATGTAAATAGTCCTGCATTGATATTATCACCGTGGCCCTTGGATTTATCCTTAAACTGAGTCATTCTTGAAAGCTCACCCATATAAGTATAACAGTTAAGTACCCACGAAAGCTGCGCATGTGACGGTACGTGTGACTGCACAAAAAGCAGGTTCTTTTCAGGGTCTATCCCGCAAGCAAGATATATCTTAAGTAAATCAAGTGTACGTTTTTTCAGTTCTGCGGGGTCCTGTCTGACTGTGATTGAATGCATATCCATTATAGCATAAAGGCATTCATAATCATTTTGAAGGTCAACCCAGTTTTTAATTGCACCAAGATAGTTACCGAGGGTTATTGTACCCGAAGGCTGAACACCGCTGAAAATTCGTTTTTTATTCTCCATAAAAATCCGCTCACTCCTTAATCATTCTGCTGAGAACTTCACCAAGAGATTTTATGCCTTTTTCTATTTTGTCAAGAGGCATGGTTGAATAGTTGAGGCGGAACATATTACAAGGCTTTTCCTGATCAGTCATAAAGGAATTACCGCCAACAAATGCCACCTTATTTTTAAGACTTTCTTTAAGTATTGCATCTATATCCGTACCAACAGGTACAGTACACATAATGAACAGTCCGCCTTCAGGTTTTGTCCATGTAACAGTTTTCGGGAAATATTTTTCCATACATTCAAGCATAAATGCACATTTTGTTCCGTAAATCTCACGAGCTTTTTTGATAACCTCATCTATATCATACTTATTAAGATATTCCGAAGCAAGCATTTGTGTGAAGAACGGCGTATGAACATCATTTGCCTGTTTTGCAATTTCGATTCTGTCAATAACCGCACCATTACATATAACATATCCAAGTCTTAAACCGGGAGAGAGAATTTTTGAAAAAGAGCTGCAATAAATAACTCTTCCCTCTGTATCGAGCGACTTGATGGTAGGAACATCCTCACCTTTAAAACGAAGATCACCATAAGGATTATCTTCAAGAATAAGGAAATCATACTTTTTCGCAAGTTCAAGAAGCCTCTTACGCTTTTCAAGGCTCATTGTAATTCCTGTGGGATTCTGAAAAGTAGGAATAACGTAAAGAAGCTTGATTTTTTGCGATTTAAGAGTTTCCTCAAAAACTTCTGTATTGATTCCGTCATCTTCCATAGGCACGGGTATGAGCTTTGCATTATGTGCCCTGATTGAATTAAGAGAACCCACAAAGCTCGGCTCTTCAACTGCAACGCCCTCACCTTCGTTTACGAAGGTTTTAACCGCAAGGTCTATTCCCTGCTGCTCACCTGTTGTAATAATTACTTTATCTCCATCGGCAACACATCCGATTTTTGCCGCTCTTTCAAGTACCTGTTCTTTAAAAGGAGCGTAACCGTCCGTTGTTCCGTACTGAAGTGCTTTTACAGGATCATTTGTTAGAATATCCTTTGCAATCTCTGCAAGTTCTTCTGACGGAAACAATGATGAATCAGGGGATCCTCCTGCTAATGAAATTATTTCAGGGTCCGCCATAAGCTTAAACATCTCACGGATTGCAGAAGCTTTGAGCTTACCTACTTTTTCTGATATATATTTATTGTAATCCATAACTAAATTCTGTCCCTTTATTTATTCATTTGCTTGCCCCAGGAATCTTTAAGTGCAACAGTTCTGTTAAACACAAGCTTGTTATCTGTAGAATCACTGTCAACACAGAAATAACCCTGACGCATAAACTGGAAAGTATCGCCAACCTTGGCATCAGCAAGATTTTTCTCAACTTTACAATCTGAAAGTATCACCTGTGACTCAGGATTAAGATTTGTAAGATAATCCCCGTTAGCTTCTTCATCTGAAGGATTTTCAACTGTAAAAAGTCTGTCGTATAAGCGAATTTCGGCATCAACTGCGCAATCTGCACTTACCCAGTGAATTGTACCTCTTACTTTTCTTCCGTCAGGTGTTTGGCCACCCTTAGATTCGGGGTCGTAAGTACAGTGAATTTCAGTAACATTTCCGTTTTCATCACGCTCAACGCCTGTACAGGTCACATAATACGCACCCTTGAGACGTACTTCATTGCCGATAGCAAGTCTGTAATACTTCTTCGGAGGCTCGTCCATATAATCGTCGGCTTCAACGTAAATATTCTTTGAAAAAACAACTGTTCTTGTTCCTGCTGTTTCATCTTCAGGATTAACTTCAACGGTTATCTCTTCTGTGAGATTATCGGGGTAATTATCAATAACAAGCTTAACAGGTCGAAGTACCGCCATGGCACGAGGAGCTTTCTTATTAAGGTCCTCACGCACGCAATGTTCAAGAAGATTGAAATCAACAACACTGTTTGCTTTTGCCACACCTATACGGTCGCAGAAATCCTTAAGAGCTTCTTTTGTGTAGCCACGTCTTCTCATTCCGCTGACGGTTGACATTCTGGGGTCATCCCACCCGCTTACAATGCCGTCACGAACAAGCTTTAAGCACTTTCTTTTACTTGTGAGTGTGTAATTAAGGTTAAGACGTGCAAATTCAATCTGCCTTGATGGCTTTTCAAAATCAAGCTCCTTTAAGAACCAGTCATAAAGAGGTCTGTGGTCTTCAAACTCAAGCGAACAGAGCGAATGTGAAACACCCTCAACAGTATCGGAAATGGGATGCGCAAAGTCATACATAGGATATACAAGCCACTTATCGCCTGTGCGGTGATGATGTGCTCTAAGTATTCTGTAGATAACAGGGTCCCTCATATTAAGATTGGGAGATGCCATATCTATTTTTGCACGAAGCACTTTTGAGCCATCGGGAAATTCTCCGTCAGTCATACGTTTGAAAAGGTCGAGATTTTCCTCAATGCTTCTGTCGCGATAGGGGCTGTTCTTTCCGGGAGCCTTGAGTGTTCCTCTATATTCCCTGATTTCATCAGCAGAAAGGTCGCACACATAAGCCTTACCTTTTTCTATAAGCTTAACCGCACATTTGTATATATCATCAAAATAGTCTGATGCATAAAGGACCTTACCCCATTTAAATCCAAGCCACTCAATATCGCTCATTATAGCATCAACGTATTCGGTATCTTCCTTTGTAGGATTTGTATCATCCAGTCGAAGGTTACATACACCGTTATATTTAGCGGCAGTACCGAAATCTATGCATATAGCCTTTACATGCCCGATATGAAGATAGCCGTTAGGCTCGGGTGGAAATCTTGTCTGAACTGCAGAATAAACTCCGTCAGCAAGGTCTTTGTTAATAGCTTCATGAATAAAATTTGTGCTTAATTCTTCCATTGCCTGTATCCTTTCATTATTTAAGTAATTCAATGCTTTCATCTATACGTGACATCACTCTGTCAAATCCAAGAACCTGCATAACCTCATAGAGGTCAGGCGAATTCTTTCTGCCCGTAACTGCAACACGGATTACAGAGCTTACCTGGCCAACGTGGCCGCGGAATGCATCCGGGTCTTTTTTATAAAACTTAGGTGCTTTTGCATAACCGAGTGCTTCGCTCATATCACGAAGATGCGGGAACCAATCTTCGGCAGTTTCGTCAGCTTTATATATCTTTTTATATTCATTAAGAATTTCAACCATATCCGCTTTTGGAAGTATATCCTCAAAATCTCTTTCCCTATTCCAAAGCTTTTCGTAGAAATACTCTGCATAGGCAGGAGCTTCATCCCACTTAACAAGCTCTTTACGAGGTTTGATTTCGTTTCGTTCAACTCCGAAAACAGATTTGGTATATTCCACATCTTCACTGATAACATCATAGAAATCAGAATTATTGTCCTTTGCCCATGCAAGAACTTCATCCGTTACTTCTTCTTTTGTAAGTGTTGAAATATAATTTTTACTTATATCACTAAGCTTGACAAGGTCGAAAAGTGCTCCCGCCTTACTCATTTTTGAAAGTGAAAATTCAAATTCGGTATTTGAAGCTGTGGGGTTTTCAGCTCTCCATTCTTCAAAGTTTGAATTTGCAATAGTTAGGAGATACTCAATAACCGCCCCCTTGGGATAACCAACCTGAGAATAAAACTCAACAGCCGCCTCGGGGTCCTTTCTCTTTGAAAGCTTACGCTTACCGCCGTCTTCTTCTTTCATAATCGGAGAAATGTGTGAATATCTCGGACGCTTAAAACCAAGAACATCAAAGAACTGTACATGTATGGGGACTGATGAAATCCATTCATCACCACGAATAACATCAGTAGTTCTCATAAGATGATCATCAATTGCATGTGCGAAATGATATGTGGGTATTCCGTCGGATTTGAGAATTACAACATCCTGAATATTCTCAGGCATCTCAATTTCACCCTTAATTCCGTCTACGAAAGAAATTTTGTTTTCTTCCTTACCAGGGGATTTAAGTCTTAAAACGTAAGTTTCTCCGTTGGCAATACGCTCTGATGCTTCATCAGCAGTTATATTTCTGTATTTAGCATACTCTCCGTAGCAGCCGGGATTCTTCTTTTCAGCCTCCTGCTTTGCACGGATTTCAGCAAGCTCATCCTCAGTCATAAAACAAGGATATGCAAAGCCTCTTTCTACAAGGCTCTTGGCAAAGGAATGATAAATTTCTGCACGCTGACTCTGAATATACGGACCATAGTTTCCTACAGATTCCGTTTCAGAAACCATACCCTCCTTGATTTCAATCCCAAAATCAGAAAGGCCTTTTACAATACCACTTACACCGTTTTCAACTTCACGTTTTTTGTCGGTGTCTTCTATACGAAGATAAAACTCACCGCCTGTTGTAAGCGCCGCACGCTGAGCAACAAAAGCCGCAAACAAACCTCCTATATGCAAAAAACCTGTGGGGCTTGGTGCAAACCTTGAAACAACAGCACCTTCGGGAAGTTCCCTCTCAGGATACATTTTTTCGTATTCCTCTATTGATTTTAGTGCTTTGGGGAAAAGCAAATCTGCCATTTTTTTATTATCAGTCATTCTATACCATTCCTCTCTGTAAAAACACAAAAAGTGCTATTAGTTCAGTTTTAAACGAGGTATACTTTCCTACAATATACCTCATTATATTATAACTTATAAAACAGGTAATATCAATGATTTTTTTTATTTTTGTATATTTTATACCATAATTTTTCAAACCCTGACGTATCATATCACAAAACACTAAAAAAGAAGCTGAAGCCATATGGCTTCAGCTTCTTCTTATCGAGCTTTTTCTCTTTTTATCTTCTTTGTTGTTGTTTTCTCCATTTCTTTATCGGTTATTTCGTATACCTTAATCTGCTTATAAGAAATGAGTTTTGCATTTACTTCTTCCATATGACAGTCGATTTGTTCCTTTGCGACTTCATAATCAAGATTTGTATCATATACTATTTTTGCACTTATGCAGTCACGTCCGTCCTTTTCGTCATTATATACTATACATTCCTTTATTGCAGGACATCTGTCGATAAGTGTTTCCAGTTCTTCGGGGAATACATTTTTGCCCGTATTAAGCACAATAACATTTTTCTTTCTTCCCGTTATGAACAAATATCCGTCCTCATCAAGCTTACCTATATCACCTGTTAAGAAGTAACCGTCTTTCATCACTGCAGCAGTTGCCTCTTCATCTCCGTAATAACCGAGCATAACATTTTCACCTTTAACAGCGATTTCTCCAAGTCCACGTTCGTCAGGATCAATAATTTTAACTTCCACATCAATCATTGGTTTTCCAACAGAACCTGTTTTCATTAATTTATCGGTTTCTGCCGAAACAACAGGAGAAGTTTCAGAAAGACCGTATCCCTGAACAGTAAGTATTCCTATTTTGTTAAGCCAGTCAAGGGTTTCGGGATTTGCAGGTGCAGCACCTACAATTATAAAACGAAGTCCTCCTCCCAATTTTTCAATAATGGGTGCAAAAAGCTTTCGTCTTACATCAATTCTGAACTTGCCGAGGAAAGATGAAAGAGCAATCATTTTATTTATTAGAGAGAGCTTATTCTGCTTTTTAAGCTGTCTTATAATTGAATTCTTAATTTCTTCAACAACGACAGGTACAGCGACAAATACAGTAACCCCGTATTCTGTAAGGCACTTTGCAACTCTCAGCCCTTCACAGAAAACATTACACATTCCGTTTGTAAGGAACAAAACGGTCTGCACCATACCAAAGGCATGATGGAATGGAAGAAGTGCCATGCTTATATCGTTTTCATAGAAGGTTTCCCATCTGCAAAGACCGTATACATTAGACAAAAGATTATTCTGGGAAAGCATAACTGCCTTTGACTTTGATGTTGTACCTGATGTAAAGAGAAGTATACTCATCTTGTGTGCATCAATTTCTATGCTTCTATATTCAGCATCATCAAGCGTCGCACCCAAATTAAGCATTTCCTGAAACTCAGGAGATGTCATACAAACAGCTTTAACTTCGGTTTTTTTTGATAAATGCTCATAAAAGCTTTCGGAACAGAATACAACCTCGGCATTTGCACGGGAAAGCTGCTCATCAAGCTCATATTCAAGAAGTCCGCGGTCCAAAGGAACTATCGTTCCGCCACAAGACAGAACTGTGAGGAAAACAAGCATCCAATTATAGCTGTTTTCACCGATTACGGCTATACGTTTATTTATGTAACCTTCTTTAACCAGAAGCTTGCCCAATGCTTCTACTTCTTCCTGCATAATTTTGTAGGTTACATCACGATAGCCTTCTTTAAGCTTAATTTTAAACGCAACATTGTCGGAAAACTTACTTCCGCCGGATTCTACCATTTCTCTCATATTAGAAAATTTTGTAAACATCACAACCACTCCGTTCTTAGATATTATGTTATCTAGTATTGATTACCATTATACCACATATTTTTTATTATGTCAAGAAAAAAATACTTGAAATTTACAAAAATATGTTGTATAATAGATTTGATGACTTATGAAAGGTTGGTTTTTAACCGTGTATATTGAAAAAGAAACGCTTGTTTCCGCCCTGAATGATATAGAATCAAAATTCAAAAACTATAGTCTTCCCAAGTGGAATGAACTTCCCGACATTGAGCTTTATATGGACCAGATAATTTCACTACTTGAAAAATATCTTAAAATTTATTACGAAACCCTCGGCACTGAAAAAACAATTACCCCGTCGATGATTAACAACTACGTAAAGCTTGGAACTATCCCTCCCCCTGCAAAGAAAAGATATTCGAAAATACATCTTGCATATCTTCTCGTAGTTTGCACACTTAAACAAACTCACGATATGGCAACAATTCAAAAAATTATGCCTGTCGATTTAAACGCACAAGAGGTTGAACAAACATATACTTCATTCGTGAAAAATCAGCAGAAGGCAAATTCGTATGTGCTTGAGAATATAAGAACTGTTGCAGACCCAATCATTGACCTTGAAGGAAACAATCAGGAACGGCTTAACGATATTCTTATACAGCTTTCTACATCTGCAAACATTTTTAAAACTCTTACAGAGGCACTTACAAAAATACCTGAGAATTAAAAAAACAAAGTATTGCATTCTACCGCAATACTTTATTTTTTTTAATAAACCGTTTCCAAAGTATAAATCCAGGAATTCCCATAGCTATCGCAACAACCGCAACTATGCACCAGACAAGGGCAACACTGCTCCATCCAAACCTTTCAGCAACAATGCCAAGTCCGCCGTTTGCGGCGACTATACCCACACATTGACCTGAGTTTATAATTCCACTGACTGCACCGCTATATCCAAACTTGTCAAAGCTTGACGAAATACGAACATTAAGATTAATCATAGCATATACGGATGTGGTTGCAATAACAAGGAATAAGAATACAACAATTGCGGGAATTTTCCCGACAAATATCAAAAACACACTTGCAGGAATAAACATAGCAAAATATATTGTTTGTATCATAACTGCATTTTTAATCTTGCCTATAGTCCGTGACAAAAGCACGGCACCCATAATATTACACAAATTAACCCCCGCAGTTATAATGTTGGAAAAAGACGGTGAAAACATATAGCTTTCCATCATCATAGTAGGGACCCAGGATTTCACACCTGTATCCAAAGCGCCCTGTGCAATAGCCATAAAAACTGCAAAAATCAAACCGCTTGAAAATATTAAAGGCAATAATCCTTTCCTTTCGTAGGTTTTTGATTTTTTAATTCTTTCATCAGGCATCAAAAGCTCTTGTGATTTTTTCTTTACATACAACCACATAATCAAACCTATAGAAAGTATAAGGGAATTTATTAAAAAAGTACCTTTCCAACCAAGAACATTTAAAACAGGTGAAGCAATACAAAAACTCAGTATATTGCCCATTGCAATAGCAAGCGGTATAAACACGCTCGCTCTTGTGCTATGCTCGGGTAATAAATATGCAGCAATAATCCTTGTTACAGATGGCCACATTGCGAATTGTAACACTCCGTTTAAGCACCATAGTACAAGAACCCATATAAAGGTATTAAAAAACATGAGCATAATATTGGTAACAAGTGCTCCAACCAAGCCAATTATTATTAATTTATACGGTGAAAATCTATCCGCAGCATTTCCTCCGATTAATTGAACAAATCCGTATGTAAAATAGAATGCAGCAGAAATTATGCCCGCATCCGATTTAGTGAATACACCCTCTTTTACTATAAATGCAATCGCTGTTGTATAATTAGACCTGGAAATTACAACAAACAAATATACTATCCAGCATATTACAAAAAGTAATTTACTAGCCCTATACTTTTCATATTGTTCATCCATAAAAACACTCTCTCAATCAAATTATCTTAACAAAGTCAGGCATACGTATATAATTTAGGTTATGCCTTTCAATACAAAAGACCATAACACAAAAGCATTACCATATCAACAATAAATCAATTACAATATTCTTAAATAAATATTACGCATTTTTTTGTAAACGAAAGAAATCAATCCCAAAAGAGATTGATTTCTTAATTTAATTACATACATTTACTCCAGCCGCAGTTTTTGCAGATATTGCAGCCACCTTCAAATATAAGCTGTTCGCCACATTCAGGGCAGGTAAGTCTTTGCTTTGCGTTGGGAGCAACCTTCGGTTCCTCAGGCTCATTGAGAGCAGGCTTTTTGGGCTTGCCTTCAAGCTCCTGCTGTACTTCATTGTACATATCAAGAAGAGCATTACCAACAGCCATAGGACAGCATGCACCGGGGCTTGTATCTTTCTTTGTGGCACGTCTTACTGCATATGAGGGGCAAGAACCTGATGAATTGAGCTGGTCAACAATTGTGTAGATGTCTATTCCGCCTCTTGCACAGATTGAAATCATACGTGAAAGCCCAACCATAAAGTTATTACATCCACCAGTTGAGCCTTTACTGAGATATGCCTCAACAAGAGCACCTGTGTTAGGATCAAAGAGTGCCAGACAGTGAAGACTTCCGCAACCTGTCATAAGCTTACGCTTCTTGCCGATAACACTGTCACAAACTCGTACAATCTCGCCTCTGCCTAAACCTTCACCTGCAACGGGAGGCTTCTCTTCATGGCCTGAAGTATCAGTAACAAGCACACCTGCTCGCTTACACCCGCTTCTGAAAATTGTAATACCTTTAAGACCTTTTTCATATGCATAAAGATATAAATCCTCTGTTTCTTCTACAGTAAATTCTTCAGGAACATTAACAGTTGAAGAAATAGAAGCATCAATATGTGTCTGCCATACAGACTGCATTTCTATTCTCTGTCTGTAATTAAGATTCATAGCAGTAACAAAGAAATCAGGAAGCTCAGAATCCTCGGTTATACCATGCTCTTCCATATACTCACGCACAATCTTTGTATACACCTTATAATATACTTCAGTTCCGTGTAGTGACTCAGTTTTTCTCATATAGTAATTAGCAAATATAGGTTCAATACCGCCTGTTATTTCAAGCATTGTACTGAGAGTTCCTGTAGGAGCAATTGTAAGAAGCTGTGAGTTCCTGAGTCCGTACTTTTCAACTGCAGCCCGTGTTTCCTCGGTTGTGTTATGCATAAAGTACGGTGACTTGAATATGTCATCTTTATTATAATTTGGATATGCTCCGAACTCCTTTGCCAGATTTGCAGAAGTAAGAACTGCAGTATCAGCAAGAACTCCGCCTATGCGGTCGCAAAGTGCAACCGCTTCATCAGAGCCGTATCTGATTCCAAGACGGATAAGCATATCGCCAAGTCCCATTATACCAAGACCTATCTGACGCCACTCGGAAACACTCTTCTGCTGTTCTTCAAGAGGATGAAGAGGTTGACCTTCGTCAAGGACTTCATTGAGAGCTACAACCGATTTTGCAACGGCATCCTTAAAGCTTTCAAAATCAAATTCTGCTTTATCGGTAAATGAATTATTTACAAATGCTGCAAGATTCAAGCTTCCGAGTAAGCAGCTGCCACCCGCAGGAAGAGGCTCTTCAGCACAGGGATTAACGCCTGCATATGCAAAGTCAGGGGATTCGCTTAAAAGGTTCCATCCTGAAATTCTGTCCCAGAAAAGAGCTCCCGGCTCTGCAAAATCCCAGTTATTCTGAGCAAGCTTTCTGAAAAGTCTTGCTGCATCTACTTCTTTTTCGATTACTTCTCCTGTCGCCTCTCTCTTATAGCTGAGAGTATATGTTCCGCCGTTTTTAACAGCTTCCATAAACTCGTTATTTATACGCACAGAGATATTTGCCTTAGTAACCTTTTCAAGGTCCGTTTTTATATCAATAAATTCTTCAATATCCGGGTGAGAACAATCCATTGAAATCATAAGAGCGCCGCGTCTGCCGTTCTGACCGATTAAAGATGTTGTAAGCGAGAACAAATCCATAAAAGAAACTGCACCGCTTGTTTCTTTTGCAGCATTATTAATATGAGCACCTCTTGGACTGAGCTTTGAAATATCCACACCGCAGCCTCCGCCGTAGCTGTAGGTACGGGCAAGTTTTCTTGCACAATCAAAAATATCCTCAAGAGAATCTGCAGGAGGTTCAATTACGTAGCAATTTGAAAGAGTAATTTTTCTTCCATTATTTTCTGTTCCGCGGTTTGCAAGAATTCTTCCACCGAACAAAAATTTCTGCTCTTCAATAAGCTTTCTTACATCTTTATTTCCACCGCTTACACGGTCAAGCCATTCATCAAATGTCTCACCGTTAAAGCAATACTTATTTTTCCAAATGTCAGCGCCTAAGGTGTTTTCTTCGCCTAACCATTGTTCAAGTTTCATTTTTTTCACCCTTTTATATATACAATATTTTGTTTAAAAAATTGCCTGCACCACTATATGTTGTGGTGCAGGTTTAATTATACATATAAAGACACAAAATGTCAAGAGTTTTTTTATTTTGTTAACAAAGTGTAATAATTGACTTTTTATCCGCAAGCCATGGCGAGAATGCAGTGGCACTTCCGGCTGCACTTCCAAGGGTATGTGCAAAAGAATAATCCCCTTTTTCGATATAACCTGCAATAAACCCGGCAACCATGGAATCGCCTGCTCCAACGGAATTAATAAGTTTGCCTGTTGCCGCTTCTTTTATGTGAACATCACCTGTCGCATCAACAAGAAATGAACCTTTTTCAGCCATTGAAACAAGTACATTTTCCGCACCCATTCCCTTGAGCTTCTTTGCATATGTTACAGCATCATTAATATTGGTAATTTTTACATTGAAAAGTTCTCCAAGTTCTTCAAGATTCGGCTTTACAAGAAAAGGTCTGAACGGCAGTATTTTAAGCAGTAGACTGCCCGTTGTATCAACAACAAGTTTTACGCCTTTACTATTTATATATTCTGCAATTTTAGCATAAATATTCTTATCAAGGCAGGATGGCACACTTCCGGCAATTACAAGATAATCACCACTTTCAAGCCTGTCAAGTTTCCTGAAAAATTCCGAAACCGCATCAGGTGTAATTTCAGGGCCGTTTCCGTTAATATCAGTTTCGCCGCAGTGGCGGAGTTTAACATTAATTCTTGAACACCCTTTATCAAGCTTTACAAAATCACAACCAATTCCCGATTTCATGAGAGAATTTTCAATTTCGTCACCGACAAAGCCTGCCACAAACCCCATTGCTGTTGATTTATGACCGAGAGTGTTTAAAACGTAAGATACGTTAATACCTTTTCCACCACAATAGATTTCTTCACTGACAGAACGGTTGATTTCACCTGTTTTAAAAGCTTCAAGACTCATTGTGTAGTCTAAAGCAGGATTGAATGTTACTGTATATATCATAAAATTACCCCATAATTAAGGCTGTTGCACAAAACAACAGCCTTATATAATCAGTTAAGTCCTGCAAGTTCAAGAGCAAAGCTTTTAATTTCTGCTTCTCTTGCCTCTGCTTCTTCGTATGTTTTACCAACAGCGTTGATATACACCTTGATTTTAGGCTCTGTTCCTGAAGGACGTACTATAAAGCTTCCGCCTGCTTCAAGTTCATAGCTCAAAATATCAGATTTTGGAAGTCCTGTTTCATCCAAAAGGTAGTCAGTTACTTTGCTAACTCCCTCAACATCAGCACCTTTTTCTCTCAATCCCGACATAATCGCCTTAATCTTTTCAGCACCGTCAAGACCTTTAAGCTCAGCAGAAAATACACCTTCTTTATAATATCCGTATTCTCCGTAGATTTCCATTAGTCTGTCGTAAAGAGTTTTACCTTGTTTTGAATAGTAAACTGCCATTTCTGAAATAAGCATTGAAGCTACTACTGCATCCTTATCTCTTGCATATGTTCCAACAAGATAGCCGTAGCTTTCTTCAAAACCGAGAACAAATGTATTTGAACCTGTTGTTTCAAACTCGTAAATCTTTTCTCCTATAAATTTGAAGCCGGTTAAAACATCAATATATCTGATATTTTTAACTTCACATATTTTCTTCACAAGACGTGTTGAAACTATTGTTGAAATAACCGCACCGTTTGAAGGAACATTCGGTTGCGAGAGTAAGTAATCAGCAAGGAGAACACCTACCTGATTACCTGTCATAGTAACATATTCACCAGATGAACTGCGAAGAACTATTCCGACTCTGTCGCTATCCGGGTCTGTTCCGATAATAAGGTCACAATTATTTTCTTTTGCTATTTCAATCGCTTTAGTAAAGCACTCTTTATTTTCGGGATTAGGAGATTTTACAGTGGGGAAATCTCCGTCCGGCTCAAGCTGTTCTTCAACAAGAAGCACATCTTCAAAGCCTGAACGCTTAAGAATTTCACGAACAGGGATGTTTCCTGAGCCGTGAAGAGGAGTGTACACAAGCTTAAAGCCTTTTTTGTCGAGGTCTTTATTCTGACGCTGAGCAAGCACATTTTCGTAATACGCTTCATCAACTTCCTCACCAATAATAATTGGCTTATTTTCAGATTTACAAGGTACGTTAAAGGGGTCAACCTTACCTATATATTCAAGCACTTTATCTGCCGCCTCGGGAGGAAGCTGTCCGCCATCACCAAAATATGCCTTGTAGCCGTTATATTCCTTTGGATTATGGCTCGCAGTAATGCCGACACCTGCAAAACATCCAAGATGTCTGATTGCAAATGAAAGCATGGGTATTGGACGAAGAGAATCAAATAGATAGGTCTTAATTCCGTTAGCAACAAGAATTGCCGCAGTATGCTCGGAAAAAGCTCTTGAATTATTACGGGAATCGTGAGCAATAACTACTCCCTTCTCCATAGCTTCTTTTCCTTCGCTCTTGATATACTCAGCAAGCCCCTGAGTTGCCTGTCCTACTACGTATTTATTCATACGGTTTGTTCCTGCACCCATAACCCCGCGAAGCCCCGCAGTGCCAAACTTAAGCGAAGAATAAAATCTGTCTTTGATTTCCTTTTCGTCTGTTATTGCTTCAAGTTCTTTAATAGTTTCACTGTCTGCTTTTTCAAGCCAGAGCTTATACTCTTTCATGTAATCCATATACGGTCTCCTTTTCAGGCTTCTTTTGAAGCAAGATAGTTATTAATATCCTCAATGAGCTTATCTGCATCTGCACCGTGCACCTGGCAAGCCATTTCTATAGATTCACCGCTTGCTGAAGGGCAGCCCAGGCAGTGCATACCAATATCAAGAAAAAATTTAGCTGTTCCCATATCCATATTGAGAACGTCCATAATAATCATATCCTTAGTTACTTTCATTTTACATATTCCTTTCTTGTTTTAAATTATATAAACACGGGTAATTAGCCCACATTTAACCGTTCATACAAGCAGTAAACTGCTCACCGTTAATAGTTTCTTCCTTTATAAGAAGTTCAGCAAGAGATGTAAGTTTATCTCTGTGTTCAGCAAGAAGCTTTTTAGCCTCATTATAACGCTCCGTCATAATAGCTTTAACCTCAGCATCTATTGATGATGCTGTTTCTTCAGAATATTTCTGGGAATGAGCAAAATCGCGGCCAAGGAAAACCTCATCTTCAGAATGGTAAGAAACAGGTCCGATATTTTTACTCATACCATACTTAACAACCATATCACGGGCAATCTCAGTTGCACGTTCCAGATCATTTGATGCACCCGTTGTTATATCATCCGACGTAAGTTCTTCCGCAACTCTTCCGCCCAGGAGAACAACAATACGATTGAGCATTTCATTTCTCGTCATATACATTGAGTCCTCTTTAGGGAAATACATTGTATAACCACCGGCTCTGCCTCTTGGAATAATTGAAACTTGATTAACAACAGAAGATTTATCTACTATATGTGCAAGAACTGCATGCCCCGCTTCGTGAAAAGCAGTAAGACGTTTTTCTCCATCAGATATAACTCTTGAACGCTTCTCGCTTCCCATCATAACCTTTATATTTGCATCTTCAAGGTCTTGCTGCTTGATTTCAGCATGCTCACGCCGCGCTGCGAAGATAGCAGCCTCATTCATTACATTTTCAAGGTCTGCACCTGAATAACCTGCCGTAGTTTTTGCAAGAGTTTCTAAATTAACTTCATCAGAAAGCGGCTTATTACGGGTGTGCACCTTTAAAATTTCTTCTCTTCCCCGAACATCAGGCAATGATACAACAACCTGTCTGTCAAATCTGCCGGGTCTTAAGAGTGCAGGATCGAGGATGTCGGGACGGTTTGTAGCAGCAATCATAATAACTCCCTCATTTTTGCCGAAACCATCCATTTCAACAAGCAACTGATTAAGAGTCTGCTCTCTTTCGTCATGGCCGCCGCCCATACCGGCACCACGTTTTCTGCCTACTGCATCTATTTCGTCAATGAAGATAATGCAGGGTTTGTTCTTTTTCGCCTGATTAAACAAATCACGCACACGAGAAGCACCAACACCTACATAAAGCTCCACAAAATCCGAGCCACTTATTGAGAAGAACGGAACACCCGCTTCACCTGCTACTGCTCTTGCAAGAAGCGTTTTACCCGTACCCGGTGGACCCACAAGCAAAATGCCCTTAGGTATACGTGCACCGAGAGCTATGAATTTATCAGGGTTTTTCAGAAAATCAACAAGCTCTTCAAGCTCCGCTTTTTCCTCCAAAGCACCTGCAACATCTGAAAATTTTACTTTGTCCTTACCTTCAGGGCTTTCTATACGTGCAGGAGTTCTTGTAAACCCATTATTTTTACCTCCACGGGTGGACAAAAACATTGAAACAAACAGGAGTATAATAATAACAGAAGTTATTATATTAAAAATACTTACAAAAGGTATTCCCTTTCCTGATGCCTCCTGAATAAGAGTTCCTTCGTTCATCTGCTTCGCAATCTGCGCACCACAATCAGAATACAGTGCGTCGTGGGATGGTATATTTACCTTAACAGGCTTTGTTGGCTCGTCTTTATTGAAAAACGTAACTTCATATTCGTCAAGAATCATTCTCGAAACATTGCCCGCATTAATATCTTTTACAAACTGTGAATAGGATACACTGTTGCTTTCAAATGGCGCTCTGAAAATAAAGCTAATAATCATAAATAGCAACATCAGCCCAAACCATGAGCCCAATCCTCTGAATCTTTTCTGCAAATATTACGCCTCCTAAATTTTTTCAGTAACAACACGGCAGGTGCCGTTACCAAAAAATCTTCTGTCGTCCCTGTAACCCACAATAGATGCAATTTCACCGTTTACGACTATAATCGGTATACGGCTTCTGAGGGTTCGGGATATTTTATTATCGGTAAAATAGTTTTTAAGTTTCTTGCTTCCATCCATTCCCCTAGGACAAAAAACATCACCGTCACGGCGGTTTCTCACAAAAACCTCATCATTTTCAGTGATATTAAGCTTTCCACCATCAGGGTAAAGAGTAATTTTTACACCAAGTTCTTTAACCTCCACAGGGACGTTAAAAGATAGCCTGTATTGGAAATCAGACACTTCACTAGCTCTGCAAACAGTGAAAAAGCCATAATCAATACAAACCTCTATACCGTCTGACAAATAAGACTTCTTGCCCGTTTCTCCTTTTTCACACAAGCTCAGACAAGCTTCTATATCAGCTGTGGTTATATCTGCACACGAGCCTTTAACTGATGCAAGATACATATAAATAATACGCCTTTGAATTGCCTTATGACAAGATTTCAGCTTCAAAATATCAAGTTTTCCTGAGTTGAAACATTTTTTGTATTCTTCTGATGAAAATTTGTTCAAAAAATCATCCTCATCAGAGAATATAGCACTCTGCCTCAATAAGCTTTCTTCAACCGCAGGATTAAATTCCTTTAAAGCGGGCAAAAGACTATGCCTTACCTTGTTTCTGGTATAATTCGTATCAGTATTGGTTTCATCAGTGCAGAAGGGTATACCTTCTCCATGGAGATACTTTATAATTTCATTTTTCTTAACATCTAAAAGGGGTCTTATAATACTACCGTTTTTATACTCAATCCCCGCAAATCCACGAAGTCCACAACCACGAAGCAAGTTCATTACAATGGTTTCGATTTTATCATCCATATGATGCGCAGTTGCAAGGATATTATAATTTTCCTCATCCATTACACGGGAAAAATATTCATATCTGACTTTTCGCCCTGCTGCCTCAGCTGAAAGCTTTTCTGACTTTGCAAGCCGAGGTACATCAAAGTGCCTGTAATAAAAATCAATATTTAAGCTTTGGCAAAGCTCTTTTGAAAACTCCAAATCCCTCAATGAGCTTTCACCGCGTATGCCGTGTTCAACATGACAAGCACCTAATTTAAATCCGTATTTTTCAGAAATCCTATTTAATGCATAAAGCAAAAACACGGAATCGGCACCGCCCGAAAGAGCCACAAGTACGCGATCGCCTTTATTTATCAGACTATTCTTGTTTATCGTCTTTATTAGTTTTTGAATTATTATCTCTTTCATCTTGTTCAACGGTTACAAACTTAGTATAACATCCCTGCCATCCAAGCTTGAACATTCCTGTTTCACCACTTCTGTGCTTTGCAATTATACACTCTGCAAGTCCCTTATCTGCACTTTCTTTATTGTAATACTCATCTCTGTAAAGGAACATTACAATATCGGCATCCTGCTCAATGGCACCCGATTCACGAAGGTCGGAAAGCATAGGACGCTTATCGCTTCGGCTTTCAACATTTCTTGAAAGCTGAGAAAGCGCCACAACAGGGACATTCAGTTCCTTTGCAAGAATTTTAAGAGAACGTGAAATTTCGGATATTTCCTGCTGTCTGCTCTCTGTTCTTCTTGGTGACTGCATAAGCTGAAGATAGTCAATAACTATCAGTTTCAAATCTTTCGTCTGCTTAAGTCTGCGGCATTTAGCTCTTATTTCCGACACTGAGATTGTGGGGGTATCATCAATATACATAGGAGCCTGGTAAAACTTGTTCATTACTCTTCCAATTCTCATCCAGTCTTCGGATGTAATTTCACCTGACTTGATTTTATTTGATTCCACAAGTGCCTGAGAACACATTACCCTGTTAACAACCTGAGTTTTCGGCATTTCAAGGTTGAAAACTGCAACTGTTCCCATATCCTTAAATGCCACGTGTTCGGCTATATTAACCGCAAAACTCGACTTACCCATACCGGGGCGTCCTGCTATAAGAATAAGCTCACCGCCGTGAAATCCTCCAGTTCTTATATTCAGGTCACGAAAGCCTGTATCAAGACCGTTTACTTTACCGACGTTTTTGGAATTCTCTACCATCATTTCGTAGGATTCCATTACCACATCGCTCACAGGGACTATATCATTTTTCTCTTTAGAGGCAGACACATCAAGTATCATCTGCTCCGAAAGATTAAGAATACTGTCTACCTCATCATTGTCGTCATACGCCATTTTACATATGCCCGTTCCTGCTTTTATAAGCTGCCTGAGCAACGCTTTTTGTTTGATTATATTAGCGTAATATCCCACATTTTCTGTAGTTGAAACAGATGAAGCAAGATTTGCAAGATATATACTTCCGCCTATACCGTCAAGCTTATCATACTTTGAGAGTATTTCAGCAACAGAAACAAAGTCGATAGGTTTGTTATCATTAAAAAGCTCAATAGCTGCTGCGTAAATTTCTCTTGCAGGAGCAAGAAAAAAATCGGCAGGTGATACAATTTCAACTGCATCCGCTATACATTCACCGTTTGAAAGAATACAACCCGCAACTCCCTCTTCAGCTTCACGGCTGAACGGAAGCTCACGGTCTATAATTATTTCATTTTTATCCAAAGACTTCCGCCTCCTTAGTGTGTTACAATAAAGCGAAGAAAGGAATACGGGAAAATTACCCTATTCCTTAAATCACAATTTCTTAAAGTGCAGTTACATTAACACGGAGTTTACCTGTAATGCCTGCATGTATTTTTATTTCTACAACTGTAGTCCCGAGAATTTTTATGCCATCGGGAAGAACAAATTTCTTTTTATCTATCTTTATATGATGCTGACTTGTAAGTGCTTCAGCAACGTCTTTTGAAGTTATTGAGCCAAAAAGCTTACCATTCTCTCCCGCCTTCGCTTTAAGCTCAACGGAAATTTCTTTGAGTTTTGCAGAAAGCGCCTGTGCTTCTTCAATTTCTTTTTGACGTCTGAACTCAGCACTTGCAGCCTGACCTTCCATTACGTTTATATTTGAATTGGTTGCTTCCTTGGCAAGACCTCTGGGCAAAAGGTAGTTTCGTCCGTAGCCGTCAGAAACTTCAACCATTTGTCCTTTTTTGCCTTTACCTTTAACGTCCTGTGTTAATATAACCTTCATTATTTATTAGCCCTTTCTTCATTTGATGTTAGATATGAGGTAATTGCTTCAATAAGCACAAGATTTACCTCTTCAAAGGTTTTGTCTGAAACCTGAGCACCTGCAACGGTGCTATGTCCGCCGCCACCCAACTTTTCGAGTATTTCCTGTACATTTATATCGCCAAGAGATCTGCCGCTTATTGCAACACAATCATCACCGGGGTATATAACAAAGGAAGCCGAAATATTATCAATATTCATCATATCGTCGGCAGCTTGTGCCGCAATCACTCTGATATTTTCAAAGCTCTTTCTGCAAACAGAAATACCAAACACAGAATGAACACGTTCCATGCTTTCAACAATAGAAGCTCTTTCGTCATATTCTTCCTTACCCACCGAGAACATCTGCTTAACAGCGATTGTATCAAGCCCGTGACGTCTGAGATAGGAAGCTGCTTCAAACGTTCTTACTCCCGTTTTGACGATAAAGTTCTTCGTATCCATAAGAATACCCATATAAAGGCTTTGGATTTCAAGATGGTTAAGAACATCGCCTACACCCATATACTGGAGAAGCTCTGTCACCATCTCACAAGTAGACGAAGCAAAAGGTTCGTGATGTGAGAGTGAAGCTGTGTTTATAAAATCTGTGGAACGACGGTGATGGTCGATAAGCACAACTTTATCTGTTCTGGATAAAAGCTCCATACAGGGGATAAGACTTGGACGGTGGGTATCCACAACAATCACCAGCGTTCTCTCATCAGTAATTTCTAATGCTTCTTCTGCGTTAATCAACATACCCGAATATTCAATTTCTTTCTGAACACGGCTATAGAGTTTATCAACCGCTGCCATATTTTCACATAAAATATACGGTTTTTTGTTGAGAGCACGCACTGCCCTTTGAAGACCCATAGCAGCACCAAAGCTATCAAAATCGGCATTATTATGCCCCATAATAACAACCCTGTCAACACTCTTTATGAAGTTTTTGATAGCCATCGCACCGGCTCTCGCTTTAGCTTTCGTGCTCTTATCATATTCCTTCATCTTACTAGCATAGAATCTATACTGAGAGGGTTCCTTTACTGCGACCATATCACCGCCGCGTCCGATTGCGAGGTCAAGGGCCGATCTTGCACCGCCTTCGTTTTCAGGTATCGTACCGCCTGTGCCAATTCCAACCGTTATACTGAAAGGAACATTCATCTCTTCGCTGAGCTTGCGTACATTGGCAAGAAGATCAAACTTCCTGTCAATATATCCGTCAAGAAACTTATGCTCAAAAAGTGCGAAATATTTATCTCTGTCTGTTTTTTTCAGCACACCGCCTGATTCTCTTACCCATGCGGTAATAAACTGGTTTGTCTTATAAAGTATGTCCTGCCCCTCGGAATCTTCCGTTTTCTGAAGAACATAATCATAGTTATCTATGCTGATAAGTGCTACATCATAGCGTTCTTCAAAATATTTACGCTTAATTTCGCTTTCCTTTGTCCTGTCAACAAAGTAAAGATAAACGGTATATTTATCGGGGTCATCATCATCTCTGCCTGCTGCTTCACTTATCTGCCCGTAAACACGGTACTGCTTTCCGTTATGAGAAACAGTTCTGTCAATTTTTCCGGATTTAATTACATTTGCCCACTTAATTGAAGGTATAAGCTTTTCAAGCTTATGACCGTAAAGGTCAGTTTCGCCTACCATTTCGGTTAATTTATCGTTATACCACAATATGTCGCCTGCAATATGTAATATACATATGGGCAACGGAAAAAATCGGAGAATGTTTCCCGACGAAACCTTGTCATCTGCGGAAATCATTTTCATATATTCGCTCTCTGAATTACCTCTGCGAACAAATATCATCACGGAATTAATGCAAATAAATGCACCAGCAATCGCCATTGCAATCTGATACTTCTCATCGCTTGCAAAAAACCTGTATATACCGGATGCTAAAATTATCAGTCCTCCGGCAAATGAAAGTGCAAGAAGTAAACGGATTGTTCTTCCAAAATTTTTCTTCATAGCTCCTCCTACTGTTTAGAAAAGCATTTTTTCTACCTAGTTATTAACGCCTCATTCTGGGATTAATATGACTTCTCAGGTCCGACATATCACCAAAAGCTTCTTCAAGTTCGTGTCCGGCATCTGCCGCAAGCGAAGTAAGCTCGGTTATTTTACTGTCAATCACATCAAAATCCAGTCCCATCCTACGGGCAAGGATATAATCCATGGCAACAATCGTTGCGATACTGCCTGATATGTTATCGTATAAATTTGTGTCTTCAAAATCGGCAAGCTGAACATAAAGCTTTGCTACCTCGCTGAGTATTTCACTTTTTATGTTCTCAATTGCCCTTATATTTGCTGTAAGGTTTAACGTCTGTTCCATAATGCCATCTCCTTAATTTTGAAACGGCGGTGCAAGGACATAAGTCAACATACTAAGTCTACCATAAACTTAAACTAAAGTCAAGCAAAAAACACAATATTGTAATTATTTTAACAACCAAAAACAACTAACAACTCATACTTCTACTCAAATAACGATAATATCTCATCACTCGACAAATTGCCAAGGCTTCCGTTGTTAATATTTATAATGTCATTGGCAAGGTTTCGCTTCTTTTCCTGGAGCGATATTATCTTTGCTTCAACAGAATCCGCAGCAGCCAGTCTTATTACGTGAACATTCTTGGTCTGCCCTATTCTGTATGCTCTGTCTGACGCCTGGTCGGTTACTGCAGGATTCCACCAGGGATCGTAGTGAATAACTGTATCAGCTCCTGTAAGATTAAGTCCCGTTCCACCCGCCTTAAGTGAAATAAGGAAAACACCATTTTCTCCGTTATTAAAGCGATTGCAAAGTTCAACTCTTTGTTCCGGATTTGTAGACCCATCGATGTAGAAATATTTTATACTTCTTTCATCAAGACCTTTCCCGATTATACTAAGCATGCTTGTAAACTGCGAAAAAATAAGAATTCTGTGGTCAGAGGAAAGTGCAGTTTCAACCAAATCAAACAACAAATCAAGCTTTCCGCTGCCGTCTTTATAACCAGCGTCAAACAGGGATGGATGGCAGCTTATTTGTCTTAAACGAAGCAAAAGAGTTAGAATTTCCATATTTCCTCTGCCATTTTCGGCAATCGTTGCCAATGCTTTATCTTTTGCAATATGCCTGTAGGATGCATATAGCTTAGACTGCTCCTCTGTCATTTTAGCATACATAACTTCTTCAAGCTTCTCGGGAAGTTCGGAAAGAACATCTTTCTTCATACGCCTCAGAATAAACGGTTTAATTCTTTTTTTAAGAAGTTCCATAGCATCTTTATTTCCTGCTGCGGCAGGTAATTCATATGCTTCTTTAAACTCTGCATATTTACCAAGATATCCCGGGAGCAAAAAGTCAAAAATCGACCAAAGCTCCTTCATAGAGTTTTCAATAGGCGTTCCCGTTAGTGCAAATCTCCGTCCCGCATTTATTCTCTTTACCGCCGAGGCACTCATTGTTTGAGGATTTTTTATTGCCTGAGCCTCATCTAGGATACAGAAAGAAAATCTTAAATCTTTATAAAGCTCTATATCACGACGTAAAATCGGGTAAGAAATTATTATATATTCATATTCAGAAATTTTCTTAAGTTTTTCTTCCCTCTCTTCTGAATTTCCGTCATAAATAAGAACCTTTGCATCAGGTATAAATTTATTAAATTCATTCCGCCAGTTATAAGTCAGAGCTGAAGGTGTTACTATCAGCACAGGCTCTTCACGGTTTTCACTGTGAAGAAATGCAAGCATCTGCACCGTTTTACCAAGACCCATATCATCTGCAAGAATTCCGCCAAAACCAAGCGATGAAATCTGCTTAAGCCAATCAGCACCCGTAATCTGATAAGGACGGAGCTTACCACGAAGTTCAGGAATAATTGAAGCCTTTATATTCTGAACTGATTTCACGTAATCCAAAAGCTCACTTGAGCAGGTTATATTACCTGTTCCTGACTCTTCAGAAATTGCAGACAAATAGAGCATATTATATTCCGGTATACTTCTTTTCTGAAAACTTATCTCTTTTTCAAAGAATAGTCTATCGAATACCGACATTTTACCACTTATTGCCTGTATATCATAAAAATCTCCGTTTTTACTCCTATAGAACTTTTCTTTAAGCTTAACAGCTCTAAGTATTTCTCTTATTTCACTTTCGGTAAGCTTTGAATCGGGCGTTGCCTCAAGAAGATTTGCCGAAAAATTATATTCAATATGTGCAGAAACAGGGCTTTCCTTTTTTATTGTAATCCCATTATACAAATCAGACTCCACAACATCACAAAGCTCAGCTAAAAGCTGTGCTTTTTCAGTGATGAATTCATAGATTACACCATCGTCAGAAGCATTGTAATATCCGTCACTGTATATAAACCCGTCAAAACAGTGCATAACTCTGTATTCAGCGTCCGTATCTCTAACTACTATATAACCACTTCGGGAATATTCTTCAGGAAGAAAAAAAGATATTTCGCCATAACGCACCTTAACCTTACAACGGATACTTTTTCCGTCGGAATCTACATAGACTGTAAATTCAGGCTTATCTTTTATAACATATTCATCAAGTCCATCACAAACTACTCCCGGCTCATTTTCCAGACTTGGCAGAACATAGGTTGCAAACGCAAGAGCATTATCGCCTTTAAAGGTTATCTGAGAACGACGATCAGAAGAAAGCGCCCTGTAAACAGGTAAATACTTTTTCTGCCAAGCTTTATCAGTAAGGAAAACCGTTCCCTCATAAAAGAATACCGACGCATCAGGAACAAGAGCCAAACCGTAGTTTGGTACATACATTGTAATTTCTCCAAACATAGCCGAAATATCAATAAGTATTTCAGGATTTTCCTCAGCAATCAGTACTCTTCCAAGGTCCATTCTGTCTATTACAATTTTGTAATCAACAGCAGGAAGAAGCGACATCATACGCTTTGTACCTTCCCCACCAAGACGAACGGTTCCTGAAGAAGCAGTATACATTGCAAGCTTAGACGGTCTACTCTCGTAACTCTCAGAAAGAATGGACAAAATCGATTCTTCAAAAGCACCGAAGGTATAGGTATCAGGATGGTAATCAAGGCTCTTTCCGAGCCTCAACGGTCTTTTGCACACAAAACATTCTATAAGTTCTTCGGGATTATTAACAGGCTTCCCGAAAAGATAAAGCTTTACCTCGCAACCGTTTCCGTTACCTGAGAAAAATACCTCAAACATAAGTGAAAGTTCAGTTTTTCCGTTAAGCCCTCTGCTGAAATCTGATATGAACAGCTTTGATATTCTGTCATTCTCATCATCAGGCACATTTCCGCCTTCAAGTTCGCGACGGCGTTCCTCTGCAGCGGCAACAATATGTTTGCAGGCAACACCCATTGTGTCGTAATACGGGCATGTACAGAAATAGTCGGTTATTTCACCGTCATCTGACAGACCGATTCGTACGTTGAACAAATCCTCGCCGTCAACAACAGCTGTAAACCCTTGTGTTTCACGGTTTTTTATATGAACTCTGCCCTGATTAAAGTATTCTATACCACGCTTATATATAGCAGGTGAGCAGATTTTTTTAATTGCCTGTTCAGATAAGTTCATAAAGCATCTCCTCAAATTAAGATATCGTTTTATTATACCACCAAAAGCTTCCAAATTCAACAATTCAATCAATTTTTGGTGATTATACTTGAAATCTTATGCCGAATGTTGTATAATACAACATATATCAAACAAAGGATTTATTAAAATGATTAAATATACAATACTTAAAAATTATTTCGGCTACACTTCCTTTCGCACGGGGCAAGAGGAAATAATCGACACAATACTGTCAGGCAGGGATTCTCTTGGCATTATGCCGACAGGTGGCGGGAAGTCAATCTGCTATCAAATTCCCGCAATGTGCATGCCCGGCATTACAATTGTAATATCCCCACTTATTTCGCTTATGAAAGACCAGGTTCAAGCACTTATTCAGGCTGGAATTCCTGCGGCATATATCAATTCCTCACTTACTCAGTCACAGACCTTAAAAGCAATAAACAACGCTAGAGAGGGCAAATATAAAATCATATATGTTGCTCCCGAAAGACTTGATACATACGGATTTACTGAATTTGCAAAAAATGCAGATATTTCAATGCTTACCGTTGATGAGGCACATTGTATTTCTCAGTGGGGACAGGATTTCAGACCAAGCTACTTGAAAATTTGTGAATTTTTAAAAGTGCTAAAAAAACGACCTGTGATTTCCGCTTTCACGGCAACCGCAACAGAAGCCGTAAGAAAAGATATATGTTCAGCACTATCATTAAACAACCCATATATCACAATAACGGGCTTTAACCGACCAAATCTGTATTTTGAAGTTAAGCACTGCACAAAAAAATATGAGACGCTTCTCCCCATCGTTCAATCAATGAAAGGTAAATCAGGAATTATATACTGTGCCACACGTAAGAACACAGAACAGGTTTGTGATAAACTTATACGTGACGGTTTTAAAGCAGCAAGGTATCACGCAGGGCTCACAGACGAAGAGCGAAGCAAAAATCAGGACGATTTTTTATATGACAATGTGGATATAATTGTTGCAACAAACGCATTCGGGATGGGGATTGATAAAAGCAATGTAAGCTTTGTAATCCACTACAATATGCCAAAGGACATAGAAAGCTATTATCAAGAGGCCGGAAGAGCCGGCCGTGATGGTTCGCCGTCAAATTGTATACTTCTTTACTCCCCCGCTGATGTGCGAACAAATCAGATGCTCATAGAAGCCGAAAAAGAAAATAATCCAAACACGCCACCCGAAATCACAGAAAGAGCACTTGAGAGGCTTAAGCTTATGACTTTTTATTGTCACACAACAGAGTGCCTCAGAAGCTACATACTTAAATATTTTGGTGAAAAGTATAACGACAGATGCGAAAACTGTGGAAACTGCAATGCAGAAGGCATTGAAACAGATGTGACCGAAGAATGTAAAATTATATGCACTGCGGTAGAAAATCTCAGATTTTTCTTTGGCAGAACAATGCTTACTGCAATACTTCGGGGCAGTAAAAGTGCAAGGATAACAGAAAATAACTTAGACAAAAATCCCTCTTACGGAAAGTTAAAAAACCTCTCCGAAAAGGAAGTTAATGACAGAATAAGTCTTCTTGTTTCTAAAAATATTTTATCTGTTTCCCAAGATAAATACGGAGTTATTTCCCCAGGTGCAGAATTTCTTACATACGAAAAACCCGTCACTATGAAAACGATTACAATTAAAAAAGAGGAAAGAAAAAAAGAAACTGCACCAACGGGACTTTATGCAAAGCTAAAGGCAAAACGTATGGAAATAGCAAAAGCCCTGGGAGTGCCTGCCTTTGTGGTATTTACAGATGCAACGCTAACCGATATGTGCAAGAAGCTACCGAAGAATGAAATGGAAATGCTTGAAGTGTCAGGAGTAGGAAAAACAAAATTCAAACGCTTCGGAAAGGATTTTCTTGAAATTATAAAAAAGATTTGAAAATCTTCAACCCCCTACCCCCCAATCTTGGGGGCATAAAGGAAATCTTTTTTTGAATAAGCTAATTTGCCCACGTTGCGCGCAAATTCCTATATTATAAAAAAGATTTAAAAATCTTCAACCCCCTGTTCCCCAATCTTGAGGGCATAAAGGAAATCTTTTTTTGAACAAGCAAAATTACTCACGTTGCGAGTGATTTTCTTTGTTATAAACGAATAACAAAAATGTGCAAGTGATGGACTTGCATATTTTTGATTTAATTCTTTTCAATTACCAGTTTATGAGGTAAACAAATTATTGGATATATACCTTTTTCGCTTTGTTCAATACACAGCTTATCGGGGCAGTCAGCTTCAAAAACTTTTACTCCGTCACGGGTGATTCTGATTTTGTTATAACCAGAATTGTCTACGGTTATTTCATAGTCTTCCGTAACAGTTTTCAAATCAACCGTTTCAACCGTGTTGCCGTCTGATTTTATAACAATAACATCCCCTTTCGGAGATGTTATTGCATATATTATAAGACAAACAATAAATACTGCCGCAAATGCCACATATATCTTTATCTTACTCATTTTCGCTATCTACCATTACTTCTTTGATTGAAGAAACAAGACCTGCTATGCCTTGAATTTCTGAAGGAATAATAATCTTTGTAGCCTTTCCGTCAGCAGCTTTCTCAAAGCTTTCAAGTGATTTGATAGTGAGATAACCCTCGCCGGGATTTGCTTCGTTGATTTGCTTAATTCCTTCTGCAACGGCTTTCTGCACTGTAAGAATAGCCTCTGCTTCACCTTCAGCTTCTCTGATTGCAGCTTCTTTCTTTGCCTCAGCACGAAGAATTGCAGATTCCTTTTCACCCTCTGCAATCAAGATTGCAGAACGCTTTTCACCCTCTGCCTTCAAGATTGATTCACGTCTTTCACGTTCAGCCTTCATCTGCTTTTCCATTGCAGACTGAATTTCTCTTGGCGGAACAATATTTTTAAGCTCCACACGGTTTATTTTAATTCCCCAGGGGTCTGTTGCTTCATCAAGAACTGCACGCATCTTAGTGTTAATAATATCACGAGATGTGAGTGACTGGTCAAGCTCCATATCACCTATGATATTACGAAGTGTTGTAGCTGTAAGATTTTCAATAGCCATCATTGGTCTTTCAACACCGTAGGTATAAAGCTTCGGGTCTGTTATCTGATAATATACAACAGTATCAATCTGCATTGTTACATTATCTTTTGTAATAACAGGCTGAGGCTCGAAATCAACAACGTGTTCCTTTAAGTTAACCTTTTTTTGTATACGGTCTATAAAGGGAACTGTTACGTGAACACCAACGCTCCAGGTTGCATGGTAACCTCCCAGACGTTCAATAATGTAGGCATGAGCCTGAGGTACAATTTTGATGTTTGATACAACAACAAGAAGCAAAATAACACATAAAATAAATAATACCGGCATAATTAATCTTCCTTTCCTTTTTCTATGCTTTGTTTAACTATCAGTTTAACTCCTGATATTTCCAATACTTCAACGACGGCATCAACAGGAATAACGCTGTTGCTGGCACTCCTTGCCGTCCACTCCATTCCTTCAAGCTTTACCTTTCCCGTTTCAGATACGTTATCAATTACTTCTGTTACCCTGGCTTGCTTTCCTGGTAAGCTTTCTGAATTGGTTTTGGTTTTTTTACCCTCGGTCACTTTTTTAACAAAAGGTCTTGTAAGAACAAGGAGCACCGCAGATACAATAAAGAACACAATTATCTGACTGTTAAGGGACCCGCCAAGACCATACGCTGCAAGAGCACCCAACGCTCCGCCTGCAAACCAGATACAAATAAACTGAAACGTAGCTGCTTCAAGGACAAGAAAAACAATAATTGCTACAGTCCATAAAATTCCATACATGACACTTCACCACCTCTTAATTACATTATAACAAATTTTCGCAAAAACACAATAGCTTTAACCAATTTTCCGTTTAAGAGTGATTACCACCATTTCAGGACGATTAAATACTCTTGGTATGAACATAGGATTGCCAAGACCACGGTTTACTATCATGGTCGTTCCCTCAATTTCAAATCTGCCACCAAAATAACGTGGAAATAATATACTCTCCCCTGCCTGCCATGAAGTTCTGGGGGCAGCGACACCTCCAATACCCGGTATTCGCATATGCCCGCCGTGCATATGCCCGGACAATATCAAATCAAAGCCGTAACCCGTAAGCTCATCCAATAGATTTGCTCTGTGAAAAAGAAGAATCTCAAATCCGTCAAAGCCCGAAACAGATTCTGCATTATTCCGAATATAAGCTTTAACTTTTTGTTCCTGACAAAGATACGGGTCATCTATTCCCGCTATTGAAATACGACCTTCTCCTCTGGTTATATACCTTTGCTCATTATGGAGAAACTCCGCACCAAAAGAGTTAAGCTCTTTTTCCATTTCTGCAAAATCGGAGCGCCATACATCGTGATTACCAGTAACCATCATACACGGTGCTATCTTGGTGAGCCTTTCAATAAGCCTTACTGCAGGCTGATAAGAGCCTTTATCATCAGCCATATCACCCGTACAAAAAATCACTTCGGGAGCTTCGTCACGAACTGCCGAAAGAAGCTCAGGAACTGTATCGTTATGATAATCTGATAACTGAACAATACGAAAACCGTCAAAGCTTTCCGGAATCTGAGACGATTCAACGGTATAATAAGTTGTTTCAAGCCTTGTATCCAGCGCCTTTGCAGCAAGTGCCGCACCGCCTGCAATCAGAGCCGCTTTAGTCAAAAATTTCATAATAAATTTACCTTCTTAATCAAACATATACTCACTTAAGTATTTGTTTTTTTTAACAAAATCATACAGCGATGGGAATTTTGTGTCCAAATTCGTTGTATATATAGTTTTCAAGCTTAAAGCTGGATGGTGTGAAATTATAAAAATCATTAACATCTTCAATAGTTACCACAGGTGCGTCGTGGACTTCGCCTGCTATAATCTCTTCCACTATGGGGATATGACGGTCGTAAATATGAGCGTCAGCTATAACGTGAACAAGCTCACCGACTTTCAATCCCGAACATTTTGCCATCATATGCATAAGAGCTGCATACTGACATACGTTCCAGTTATTCGCCGCAAGCATATCCTGTGAGCGCTGATTGAGAATACCATTTAAAACATCACCCGAAACATTAAATGTCATAGAATATGCACAGGGGTAAAGATTCATTTCTGACAAATCAGCATGAGTATAGATATTAGTCATAATTCTGCGGCTTGCAGGATTATTCTTAAGGTCATAAAGCACTCTGTCTACCTGGTCAAAATCTCCGTCACTGTAGTGGTGCACAACGCCCATCTGATATCCGTATGCCTTGCCTATGCTTCCGTTTTCATCAGCCCACTGGTCCCATACGTGACTGTTTAAATCTTTTATATTATTCGATTTTTTCTGCCAAATCCACAAAAGCTCATCAATGGCGCTTTTAAGATATGTACGGCGGAGTGTAAGAATCGGAAACTCCTTTGAAAGGTCATATCGGTTAACAACCCCAAATTTCTTTACAGTATGTGCAGGAACTCCATCCTCCCAACGGGGACGCACTTCCTCGTTAATATCGGAATACCCGTTATCAATAATATCACGGCAGTTTGCTATAAATATTTTATCTGCTAAGCTCATAAATAATTCTCCTTAAAATTTCCATAGTCTATAACCTTATCACAAAAGTCAAAAGCGGCTTTTTTGTGAGAGATTATTATACATGTTTTATCCGTCATACTTTTAAGTGTTGTAAGCAATTCAACTTCTGTACGTTCATCAAGTGCAGAAGTTGATTCATCAAGCAAAAGCACAGGTGCATCATACAAAAGCGCACGGGCAATGGAAATACGCTGAATCTGTCCTTCGGAAAGACCAAGCCCTTTTTCGCCCAATACAGTATCAAGTCCGTTTTCCAAAGTGCTTATGTACTCCCATATCTGAGCAAGCTCCAGGGCCTTTATAATATCCTCATCCGAGGCATTTTTCTTGCCGAATGCAACATTTTCACGTATAGTCCCCGATAAAATTAGGTTCCCCTGAGGAACATAGGCAAAAAGCTCTCTTGTAGCCGTACCGAGCTGAAAATTACCCTTATCGGTTTTAACAAAAATCTCGCCGCTGTTTGGTGACATTATTCCAAGCATTAGCTTAATTGCCGTACTTTTACCGATTCCCGATTCACCTCCGATTACAACAAATTCTCCCTTGTTTATTTCAAAGGATGCATTTTTCATAACAGGCTTATCAGCCTCATAACCAAAGGTTACATTATCAAAAACAATCTTCTCAAGCTCATCATATGTGCAACCGCCTTGCGTTAAAGAAACTTCCTCAGGCATTTCTTCAAGCTCAATTATCCTCTCTACCGATGCACTCACAGAAAAAATCTGAGGTATCATAGAGGAAATGTCTTTAAAAGGCGACTGTATTTTACCAACAAGCTGAAGCATTGCCGTCAGCGTACCAAAGGTAATAAGCCCCTGTGATAGCCTATATGCACCGTAGCCCAAAGCAAGATAGTAACCTGCATTGAAGAAGATGAACATACAAACATTCGCAAAAATCGAAATTTTAACACGTTTGAGTTTAAGCTTATAGGCATCAAGCTGCAATTGCTCGTTTCTATCCAATATATCAGTCTGATTATTAAATGACTTTATAACAAGTATGTTCTGAAGTGCCTCCTGCATAAACGACCTGGTTTTTCCATCTGCAGTCTGGCAATCTTTATGGAGCAGTTTAAACCTCTTGGAATACAGCTTTCCGCAAAGAACCAGAGTTGGTGCAACTAAAAGCACCGCAACAGCAAACAAGCTATCTAACCTGAATAGAATTATAAATCCACCGACTATACTTGTTAGCAAAAGACATATGGTTGGTACTATTGATATAATTCCACCGATTATAATATTAATATCACTAGTTAATCGGTTTAAAAGCTCGCCTGAATGATATTTACTTACAGATAAATAGTCACGGGAAATAAGTGTTTTAAAAACGCTTCTTTTAAGAGCAATTTCAAGCTTGACGTTTGCCTGCACATTAATAAAATTAATCGATACCTGAACCCCTAGCTGTATTAAAAGCAATACACCAAGCAATAAACAGGCACTTAGCAAACTACCTGTTTGTTGCCCTGTGGCAATATCAAGGACTGCCTTTGAAGCAAGAGTAAAACGCAAAGAAATCAAAGACACCGCCGTTGCAAGCAGTGCAAGCAAGATAACATAAATCAGGCTCTTTCTGCCGTTTTTAAGTATCCATTTCCATGCATTTATATTCTTTTTTGCATCGTTCAAATAAATTCAACTCCTATGCATTGTTCTTTTTGTATTTTTCAATATATTCGTCATAGGTACACATACGATCGGTAATACTGCCGTCGGAATTAATCTCAATAATCCTGTTAGCCACCGTCTGAATAAATTCATGGTCATGGGATGTAAAAATCACATTTCCCTTAAATGCAATAAGACCGTTATTTACAGCGGTTATTGATTCAAGGTCAAGATGATTTGTAGGCTGGTCAAGAATCAGCACATTTGAGCCAAACAACATCATACGGGCAAGCATACACCTTACCTTTTCGCCACCCGATAAAACATGAACTTCCTTAAATACATCCTCACCGGAGAAAAGCATTCTTCCAAGAAAACCGCGAAGATAAGATTCCGACTGAGTTTCAAAGGTATCGGCTGAATACTGTCGAAGCCAGTCAACAAGATTTAATTTGCAACCGTCAAAAAACTCTGAATTGTCCTTCGGGAAATAGCTCCTTGAGGTACTTACACCCCATTTAAGAGTACCATCAAATTCCGTATCGTTTTCAGCTAAAACTTCCATAAGTGCTGTTACGGCGTGTTCATTATCCCCGATAACGGCGATTTTGTCGTCACGGCTCATAGTAAATGATATATTATCTAAAAGCTTTTCACCATCTACAGTTTTTGAGAGAGAATCAACTGTAAGAATATCACGTCCAACCTCCCTGTCCTGCTCAAATCCAACAAAGGGATAACGCCTGGATGATGCAGGAAGCTCCTCAACGGTGAGCTTATCAAGCATTTTTTTACGGCTTGTTGCCTGCTTTGACTTTGATTTATTAGCAGAAAACCTTTGAATAAATGCCTGAAGTTCTTTGATTTTTTCTTCAGCTTTTTTATTCTGCTGCTTTATCATACGCTCTATAAGCTGACTTGATTCGTACCAGAATTCATAGTTACCTACATACATCTTAATTTTTGTGTAATCAATATCAACAATATGAGTACACACCATATTAAGAAAATATCTGTCGTGGGACACAACAATAACAGTTCCCGGATAATCTACAATAAATTCCTCGAGCCATTCAATTGCATCAATATCGAGGTGGTTTGTTGGCTCGTCCAGGAGAATTATATCGGGATTGCCGAAAAGTGCCTGTGCAAGAAGCACCTTAACTTTAGAGTTACCGTCAAGTTCTGACATCGCCATATACAAAACGCTTTCAGAGAGGCCAAGACCTTGCAGAAGCTTTGAAACATCAGATTCAGCCTCCCAGCCATTCATTTCTGCAAACTCTGCCTCTAAATCAGCAGCTCTTATTCCGTCCTCATCCGAAAAGTCTTCTTTAGCATAAAGTGCATCCTTTTCCTGCATAATGGAATATAGCTTCTGATTACCCATTATAACGGTATCAAGCACCGTAAATGAATCATAAGCAAAATGGTCCTGTTTAAGAACGGACATACGAAGTCCCGGTGCAATTGAAACATTACCTTTTGTTGGCTCAAGTTCGCCTGAAAGAATTTTAAGGAAGGTGGATTTCCCGGCTCCGTTAGCTCCGATTATGCCGTAGCAGTTACCTTCGGTAAATTTTAAATTAACATCGGAAAACAAATTAGTTCCGCTGAAATTAAGTGCTACATCAGTTACTGTTATCATAAAAATCTCCTGTTTTCAAAAAAATACTTGCATATATAGAGAAATTATACTATAATGTAAGTAGATTTGCAAGTGTTTTAAAGAAATTTCTATGAAAGGAATTAAAAATATGTTAAAAATAGGATGTCATTTATCATCTTCCAAGGGTTATACCCATATGGCGAAGGAAGCTGTTTCTATAGGTGCAAACACATTTCAGTTTTTCACAAGAAACCCCCGAGGCGGAAGTGTAAAAGCTATTGATGAAAAGGATATTGCAAGTTTTCTTGAATTTTCAAAAGAAAACGGAATAGAAATCATACTTGCCCACTCTCCTTACACACTTAACGGGTGTTCTGCAGATGAAAAAATCCGAAATTTTGCTCTTTCTGTTATGCAGGATGATATAAACCGTCTTGAATACACTCCCGGAAGTCTTTATAATTTCCACCCCGGCAGCCACGTAGGTCAAGGTGCAGACCGCGGTATAGAGCTCATATGCGAAATGCTCAACAAGTCACTATTTCCTGAAATGACAACAACTGTACTGCTTGAAACCATGTCAGGTAAAGGCAGCGAGGTTGGCAGAAGCTTTGAAGAATTAAAAAGAATTATTGACGGAACTGAATGTTCCGACAAGCTTGGAGTTTGCCTTGACACTTGCCATGTGTATGATGCAGGATATGACATAGTGGAAAACCTTGACGGCGTTCTTGAAGAGTTTGACAAAATAATTGGTATTAACAGATTAAAAGCAATTCATATAAACGATTCAAAAAATCCCTTTGAAAGCCATAAAGACAGGCACGAAAAAATCGGCGACGGATTTATCGGATGCGAAGCATTTGAAAGAATAATCAACCACAAGTTACTTCGAAATCTTCCCTTCTATCTTGAAACCCCAAACGAGCTTGACGGATATGCCAAGGAAATTGCACTTCTTAAAAGTTTATATAACGATTAAAATGAGCCTTTATGCACTCCGCATAAAGGCTCATTTTCTGTTAATTACTCGTATTCCACAACATCAATCCACTTCATAAGGAAGTCGCGTTCTGACTCGTTACCCTTTGAAAGCTGTGAAGCCGCAACAATGGGGATCCATTTCTGAACATACTGCTTTGCAGTTTCGCTTTTAAGGCAAAAGAGCTTCAAATACTTTTCTGCCATCTCAGTCTTACCTGCAAGAGAGAACAAAAGATAAGTTCTTGCAGCATCCGCTGCTGCATTACCGATTGTAGCATGAGACCAGTCGAGTATATACATTTCCTCACCAGGTGTAACTATAATATTACTTGGGTTAAAATCACCATGACAAACCTTTACATGCTTAGGCATTGAATCAAGACGAGTGTGAAGCTCATAACGTGTTGTTGCATCAAGTCCTGTTTCATTAATTTTTCTGGACATTTTATCCTTGAGCTTATTAAGAAGAGGAGCTTTCTTCTGATGAACAGAAATCTGAAGGTCGACAAATTTTTCAAGGTACTCGTCTGATTTTTCAGGATGTTCTGTCATAAGCTGTTCCAAAGTTTTACCGGGAACAAATTCAGATACTATTGCCCACTTCCCGTCAAGCTTCGTAACCTCAAGAAGCTTCGGCATTTTAATTCCCGTTTCTTCAACGCGAGCCTGGTTAAGAGCTTCGTTTAAAACATTAGCCTTAGAAAAGTTTTCATCAAAAACCTTTATGGCTTTATCCTCATCTCTGTATACTGTTTTGGTTGCACGAACTGCTATTACATTATCTAATTTCATCACTTTTTACCTCCGTAATAAGCATTAAGATACATTTCCTTGATTTCTTTCATAAGAGGGTATCTGGGGTTTGCACCTGTGCACTGGTCGTCAAACGCCTGCTCTGTCATCTCATCAAGTCTGTCGAGGAATGCTTTTTCATCTATTCCGTACTCCTTAATAGAAGCTTTTACGCCAACCTTTTTCTTAAGGTCGTTAATCTTTTTGATAAGACCTTCAAGCTTTTCAGTGTCGTTTTTGCCGCTTATTCCGAGATAATCTGCAACCTCTGCGTAACGAGCCAATGTATGGGGATGACTGTACTGCGAGAACGTTCCCATCTTTGTAGGAGTTTCGGAAGCATTGAACCTGATTACTTCGTTAATCATAAGTGCATTTGCAATACCGTGAGGCAAGTGGTGGAAAGCTCCAAGCTTATGAGCCATTGAATGGCAAACTCCAAGGAATGCATTTGCGAATGCCATACCTGCAATTGTAGCAGCATTAGCCATCTTTTCTCTTGCATCAACATTATTAAGTCCGTTTTCGTACGCTTCGGGAAGGTATTCAAATACCATCTTTATAGCCTTAAGTGCTAAACCGTCAGTATAATCTGTTGCCATAATTGATGCATACGCTTCAAGCGCGTGAGTAAGTGCATCAATACCTGATGCGGCAGTCAAGCCCTTGGGTGCAGACATATGGAAATCAGTATCAATAATTGCCATATTCGGGAGAAGCTCATAATCAGCAAGAGGATACTTAATTCCTGTAGCTTCATCAGTAATTACTGCAAACGGTGTCACTTCACTTCCTGTTCCTGCAGATGTGGGGATTGCAATGAAATATGCCTTTTCGCCCATCTTCGGGAATGTGTATACTCTCTTTCTTATATCCATAAAACGCATTGCCATATCCATAAAGTCTGCTTCAGGATGCTCGTAGAGTACCCACATTATTTTAGCAGCATCCATAGCACTTCCGCCACCGAGGGCAATGATTGTATCAGGCTTGAATGCACGCATCATTTCTGCACCACGTTTTGCACAGTCGAGAGTAGGATCAGGCTCAACATCAAAGAATGTTGAATGAACTATACCCATTTCGTCAAGCTTATCTGTGATTGCTTTTGTGTAGCCGTTTTCAAACAGGAAATTATCTGTTACGATAAACGCTCTTTCCTTACCCATAACATTTTTAAGCTCATCAAGAGCAACGGGCAAACATCCTTTTTTCATATAAACCTTTTCGGGAGCTCTGAACCAAAGCATATTTTCTCTCCTTTCGGCAACAGTTTTGATATTGAGAAGGTGCATAACACCGATATTATCGGAAACAGAGTTACCGCCCCATGTACCACAACCAAGAGTGAGTGAAGGAGCAAGCTTGAAGTTATAAATATCTCCTATACCGCCGTGGGATGAAGGAGTGTTTACAAGAGCACGGCAGGTTTTAAGGCGTTCAGAAAACTCTGCAAGCTTTTCTTTCTCAGTAAGCTCGTTAAGATATACACTTGATGTGTGACCAAGACCACCGTCTTCAATAAGCTGTTCTGCCTTATCAAGAGCATCTGTAAAGGATTTAGCTTTATACATAGCAAGAACAGGTGAAAGCTTCTCGTGTGCAAATTCCTCGGACAAGTCAACACTTGTTACTTCGCCTATAAGGATTTTTGTTTCTTCAGGAACGGTAATACCCGAAAGCTCAGCTATTCTATGAGCTGACTGACCAACTATTTTAGCGTTAAGAGCACCGTTTATAATAATCGTTTTTCTTACTTTTTCGGTTTCTTCTGCATTTAAGAAATAGCAGCCTCTCTCTTTAAATTCCTTCTTAGCTTTTGCATAAACCTTGTCAAGAACAATTACTGACTGCTCAGAAGCACAAATCATTCCGTTATCGAAGGTTTTTGAATGAATGATTGAATTAACTGCAAGAACAATATCTGCAGAGTCATCAATAATTGCAGGTGTATTACCCGCACCAACGCCAAGAGCCGGCTTACCGCTTGAGTATGCAGCTTTAACCATACCGGGGCCGCCTGTTGCAAGGATTATATCAGACTCCTTCATAACTGTGTTTGTAAGTTCAAGGCTTGGTACATCTATCCAACGAATAATTCCCTCAGGTGCACCTGCCGCAACTGCTGCTTCAAGAACTATTCTTGATGCTTCAATAGTTGAATTCTTAGCTCTGGGATGAGGGCTTATGATTATACCATTACGTGTTTTAAGGCTTATAAGTGTTTTAAAAATTGCAGTTGATGTAGGGTTAGTTGTGGGAATAACTGCTGCAATAACACCTATGGGCTTTGCTATTTTTGTTATTCCGTATGCCTTATCCTCTTCTATTACACCGCAAGTTTTTGTATTTCTGAACTGATTATAGATATATTCTGATGCATAGTTATTTTTAATAACCTTATCCTCAACAATACCCATGCCCGTTTCTTCAACAGTCATTTTTGCAAGGGGTATTCTTGCTTTGTTTGCTGCAGTTGCCGCCGCAAGAAATATTCTGTCTACCTGCTCCTGGGTATAGGTAGCAAAAATCTTCTGTGCTTCTCTTAACTCTGAAATTGCTTTTTCAAGGCTTTCAACGCTATCGATAATTCCATACATATTTTCCATTGTAATTATCAATCCTTTCTTATTGTAAGATTAATCTATGTCAACTCGCAACAGCGGAGTGTTCACAAATCACATTAATAATATAACATCCATACAGCTTATATGTCAATAACCAAAATAAGTATATCGATATATTGTTAAATATATAACATTGTCTGAAATATATAGCGTTTATACAAAAATTCATTGTTCAATATGGTACATTTACACTATAAAAGGCACAAACAGATAGTTTGTTATATAAAAAAATGTATAACAAAAAGGATGTCGCATTAGCAACATCCCTACTATTAAAATTCTTCATTCAGGAATTTCTCAAGACGGTCAAGACCTTCTCTGCAATTATCCATACTCGTAGCATAACTCCATCTTACATATTCAGGAGCTTCAAATCCTGTTCCGGGTACTACTGCAACCTTTGCAATATCAAGGAACATTGTAGCAAAATCATCTGCAGATTCAATCTTTTTGCCGTAAAGAGTTTTACCTATAACGTCTTTTATATTCATCATAATATAGAATGCACCGTTAGGCATAAGGCAGGAAACACCGTTAATGCTGTTAATACGCTCAACCATATAGTTGCGGCGTTTAACAAATTCAACCTTCATCTCTTCCACACATTCAAGACCACCATCCAGTGCCGCAATTGTAGCTTCCTGAGCAATGGAGTTGGGGTTTGATGTAGCGTGTGACTGAATGCTTGACATAGCCTTTGCAAGGTTTGAATTAGAAGCGGTAAAGCCAATTCTCCAACCTGTCATTGCATATGTTTTTGAAACACCGTTTACAATGATTGTAAGGTCTTTAATCTTTTCATTAAAAGATGCAATGCTGGTATGCTTACCTTCATAAATGAGATGCTCATATATTTCGTCTGATACAACGTATATATTGTGACGCACTGCTACCTCTGCAATAGCTTCAAGCTCTTCAGCGGTATATATCATACCTGTTGGGTTTGATGGGCTGTTGAGAACTATGGCACGGGTTTTGGGAGTAATTGCAGCTTCATACTCTGCTGCAGTTGCTTTAAATCCGTTTTCTTCCTTGGTAGGAAGTGAAACAGGCACACCGTCTGCAAGCTTAACCATTTCGGGATAGCTTACCCAGTAAGGTGCAGGAATAATAACCTCGTCACCGGGATTACAGATAACCATAAACACGTTCACAAGGCTATGCTTCGCACCATTTGAAACAACAATTTGTGAAGGGTCGTATTCAAGTCCGTTTTCACGTAAAAACTTACGGCATACAGCTTCACGAACAGGAAGAGTTCCTGCAGCAGGTGTATATCTTGTTTTCCCCTCTGTAATCGCCTTGATTGCCGCATCGCATATATGCTTCGGTGTATTGAAGTCAGGCTCACCTGCTCCAAAGCCTACAACGTCAACACCGTCTGCTTTCATCTGTTTAAATTTAGTATCAATCGCAAGGGTAGGTGACGGTGAGATTGACAAAGCTTTTTTTGATATCATAATTACAATCCTTCCTCTATTCAAATTGCCAAAATGAAAGAAAAGAAATAAAATCTTTCATAATAGTAGAATATGCATTTTAACAAAAAAAGTTAAAAACCACGTAAATACATATGTTCCTCAATTTTTCAACAATATATATGATACTACAAAAAGCGTCAAAATGCAAGATTCATTTCTCATAATTTCAAAATCAATTTTTGGAAATTTATGTGCAATTTAATCAAAAAGCATTTTCTATATGATTTATTTCTGTTATCTTACCGCCGTTATGATATACTTCGACAACATCAAAACGCATATCGGCGTCGGCATTTTTAATATAATACATAGCTGCACGCTTAACCTTTTGTTGCTTTCTGAAATCAACAAATTCGGCTGCAGAGCCGTAATTGCTGTTCTTTCTTGTTTTAACCTCGACGAAAACTGTACATCCGTCTTTGAGACAGATAATATCTATCTCACCTGTTTTGCAAAGAAAATTAGTTTTCACTACCCTGTAGCCCTTATTCTCCAGATATCTGCACGCCGCCTCTTCCCCAATTTTACCTATTACCTGCTTTTCCGTCATATTATTCACCTAAAATCTTTTTAAGAAATGAACGCCTATGTATCTCGCAAGGGCCGTATTTAAGAATTGCCTCAACATGTGATTTTGTTCCATAGCCTTTGTGTCCTTCAAATCCGTACTCAGGATACTTTTCCGACATTTCACAAATAAACCTGTCACGTGACACCTTTGCAAGGATTGACGCAGCTGCAATATTTATGCTTTTTGAATCGCCCTTTACTATGGTCTTGCACGGATATCTCATATCTTTAATTCTGTTTCCGTCCACAAACACAAATTCGGGCTCGACAGATAAATTATTTACTGCATTGTTCATTGCAAGAAATGTAGCGTTCAGAATATTTATTTCATCTATTATCTTTTCGTCAACCGCCTGAACATTCCATGCGATTGCTTTTTGGGTTATAATATCAAAAAGTTCTTCTCTTTTCTTTTCTGAAAGCTTTTTTGAATCGTTCAGACCTTCTATCACACAGCCCTCAGGCAGTATAACTGCCGCAGCATACACAGGTCCGGCAAGAGGACCTCTGCCCGCTTCGTCAACACCTGCAATATACTTAATCCCCAGTTCAGCTCTGAGGTTACGTTCTTCCTCTTCCATAAGATAAAGCCTTTCCGCTTCCTGTTCTTTTGTGAGTTTCATAAATATACTCCTTAATTTTGAAAATATATTGATTTTTTATTTCATATGTGGTAAAATATCTCCTGAATAATCTCTCGGAGGACCGAAATGACATATAACAGAGAAATCAATGACGGTGCAAAAATTCAGTGCATCATTTTATATACCCTTTCTGTGTGTGAAAGACCTCTCAGATATGACGACCTTATCAATCTTATTTTTGAAAACTGCAACGTAAACTATGTCGAGTTTCAAATAGCGCTTGCAAACTTAACAGAAATAGGCCATATATCAAAAAGTCTTGACAGCACCGACTGCGACGTTTTTACTTTGAATCCCGAAGGCGCCGAAGCAAACAAGTATCTTGAGGCAACACTGCCTGCCTACATAAAAATACCAATCAAAAAATTTGTAAAACCATATTTCAAAGAAGAAAATGCAAAGCAAAAAATCAAATCTTCGATTGAAAAAGTCCGAAGCGAGGAATACAACTCACTCCTCGGAATTTATGATGATGACGACCTTCCTCTTCTCGAAATCAAGCTCTATTCTGGAAGCCGCAAAGAAGCTCAGAAAACTGCTGAGCTTTTTAAAAAGCACCCTGAAGAAATTTACAGAAAAATTGTTGATATTCTTATATCGTCAGAGGACTATACAACAGAACGTGAATAACCACAAAAAACAAGAAATGAACAGTTCCCATCGCAGCGGAGGCTTCCGGATGACTGTTCATTTCTCTTTTTATGTAGGATTTGTAACCTCAGTTACATCTACATTATATTCTGAAAATCGCAATCGGTCAACAGGTATTATTATCCATCAGTTATTACGGGTAAGAAGGCTTTTTGTAAAATCTTCAAGAAACCCTGTGTCGGCTTTTAGCTCTGAAAAGCAAACAAGTGCTTTTTCAGTGTATTCACTGCAAAGTTCTTTCGCCTCATCAATGCCAAGAATTGACACATATGTGCTTTTATTGCACTTCGCATCACTTCCTATGGGTTTGCCAAGCTCTTCCTCATTACCTGTCACGTCAAGTATATCATCGCGAATTTGAAACGCAATGCCAAGATTTTCGGCATAATCAGAAAGAATTTTAAGTATTTTGTCAGAAGCACCTGCAACTATACCACCTATAACGCAAGCCGCTTTAATAAGCGCTCCTGTTTTAAGACTGTGCATATAACGCAGAGTTTCTATACTCGCAGGCTTATTTTCATTCTCGATATCCACAATCTGACCACCTATCATACCCTCAGTGCCTGCAGCATTTGACATATACTCAATAGCTTTGATATGGTTAGACTTATTCTCCATATTTGCTGAAGCCATTATATGAAATGCCTTGGTAAGAAGTGCATCACCTGCGAGGATTGCTACCGCTTCACCAAACACTTTATGATTTGTGGGCTTTCCGCGTCTTAAATCGTCATTATCCATAGCAGGTAAATCGTCGTGTATGAGGGAATATGTGTGAATCATCTCTAATGCACAGGCGAAAGGCATAGCTTCATCTATATTCCCGCCACAAACTCTGCAAAATTCAAGAAGCAGAACAGGACGAAGCCGCTTTCCGCCTGCCTCTAGGCTGTAATTCATAGCTTTATATATATTATTCTGCAAATTATCAGGCTGAGGGTTATAAAACCTAAGTTTATTTTCAATCAGTTCAATATAGCTTTTTAAATCAGGCATAAAATCTCCCCCCGATATTATTCATTGTCAAGTTCAGGAAATTCGGCGGGTTTCATATTTCCGTCACCATCTTCCATAAGAACTGATATTTTTTTCTCGGCATCATCAAGAATTTTCTGACAGTCCTTGGAAAGCTTTATTCCCTTTTCAAAAAGGCTTATGGACTCATCAAGGCTGAGTGTGCCGTCTTCAAGCTTTGATACTATCTGTTCAAGCTCAGATATTTTTTCTTCAAATTTCAATCAAATCACTCATTTCAGATTATTTTACAATTTTTACAACCGTCAACCATTTTAAGCTTAAATTCCTCGTCTTTTGAAAAATCTTTAACACTCCTGTAAGCCTTACCGTCTGCACCTACAGGAACTGCATAACCTCTTGACATAACTGCTAAAGGACTTAAAGCATTAAGCTCACCTGCAAGCTTTGCAAAAGCCGCAGAGCTTGCTTTTACATTGTCATTAACAATTGAAGTAAGCTTCTCTGTAAGCATTTCAAGACTATGGGAAAATTCACTGAGAACCTCTTTTGGTGCATCAGGAGTAAACCTGTCAAGCTTAAGCCTCAGATATTCAACGCGATCCGAAACATTTTTCTTTATACGGTTTTTTGAAGTTTCAATATTAGCGTAAAGCTCATTTGCTGACGGAACTGCAAGCTCTGCCGCAGCAGATGGCGTAGGCGCTCTCATATCTGCCACAAAATCAGCTATCGTAAAATCAGTTTCGTGACCCACAGCAGAGATTACGGGAATTTCTGAATTGAAAATCGCATAGGCAACCTTTTCTTCATTGAAGGCCCACAAATCCTCAATAGAGCCGCCACCACGGCCAACGATAAGAACATCTGCACCGTCATTCATATTAAACCAATCAACTGCACGGCAGATAGAGTCAACTGCCTGTTCGCCCTGCACAATTGTTGGATAAATAATTATTTCGGCAAGCGGGAAACGACGTGTTACAACATTTATAATATCCCTTACTGCCGCACCTGTTGTGGCGGTACATACGCCTATTCTTTCAGGCATCCGGGGTATTTCCTTTTTATATTTTTCGTCGAATATACCTTCGTCCGAAAGCTTCTTTTTGAGCTTTTCAAACTTTGCCTGAAGGTCGCCTTTTCCGCTTTCGTGCATTTCTTCAATATAGAGCTGATATGCACCTGAAGCTTCATAAACGCTGAGTCTGCCCCGGGCTATTATCATCATACCGTCCTTTGGCTCAAAATTAAGAGAAGCTGCATTTCCTTTGAACATAACCGCTTTCAGAACAGAGGCTTCGTCCTTCAGAGTTATATACATATGCCCTGAATAATGGTGTTTAGAATTTGAAATTTCACCCTTTATCCAGAAGTTTGACAAAGCAGCATTTGAATCTATTATCTTTTTAACATATGCATTAACCTGGGAAACCGATACTGTTTTAAATTCAGATATAACAATTACCTCCCGTCGTGAGAAAATTGCGCAAGAATTGCTATTCCGCAGGCGTTATCAGAAGAAAGCTCAGGTGATGCAACATAAAGCCTGCAGTTTAGTTTGTTTTTAAGATAATCCGTAATAAATCGGCTGGAAGCAACGCCGCCCACTAAAAGCACATCTTCTGCTCCCGTTTCAGAACAAGCGTTTGAAATGGCTTTTTCAAGAGTTTTTGAAATTGCAAGGAACACACCTGAAACAACCTTTGATTTATCACCAGAAATAAGTCCGGACGCTTTAGTTTCAAGCCCTGAGAAATTAAAATATCCTCCGTTTACTGAAACGGGCAGGTTTTCAAAACCCGTGCTTTCACAGGCAATCCCGTCCATTTCTTTTCCGCAGGGGAATTCCATTCCAAAGGCAACTCCTACCCTGTCAATAACCTGTCCTGCACTTATATCCTTCGTTCCGCCGACAATTTCTACATCAAACCCGTGTCCATTATAACGTGTTTTAAGAATTTCAGTTGTCCCTCCCGACATATGAACGGAAATAAAATCTTTATCAAGAAGCTCCAAAGCTTCAGCTGACTTTATTCCTGCCATAATATGTCCGTCCTGATGGCTGAATTTGTAAATAGGCACACCAAGCACTGCTGCCGCAGTTTCTGCAAAAGCTTCTCCTGCAAGGAAAACTGGCATATATGAGCCTTCAACGCTCCTGGGTCTTGTGCTGACTCCGATCGCGGTTATACTCTTTGGAACATTCAACTCCTTGATAACTTCAGAAAACTGCTTCACATGCTGAAAAAGAGCATCGCTTTGCCTTAAACCTCTTTCCCCCTTCTTAACTTTAAGAAGCTTACGGGATTGAGTTACCTCACCGTTCTCACAAACCGATACGCTTGTTGTGTAATTACTTGTATCAAAACCTATGGTACTCATTATGCAAGTTTACCCAAAAGGCCGTTAATAAATGCAGGCTCATTTTCGTCCCCGAAGAGCTTTGCAAGTTCAACAGCCTCATTAATGCTTACACTATTTGGAACATCCTCCACATAAAGCATCTCAGAAACTGCGAGACGAAGCACTGCAAGGCACATTTTTGAAAGACGGGTAATTGACCAGTTTTCACTTAAGTTTTCAGAAATTTTACTATCAATTTCGTCTTTATTTGTGTATGCCGCAGTTACGACCTCTGAAATATATTTAAAGTGCTTTTTATGCTCTTTTAGCTCTGCTCCTACTTTTTCAAGTTCAAAGGAAATATCGTCGCAGTTATTTATCATAAATATTAGTTCGAATGCCTTTATTCTGGCATCTCTTCTTGACATTTGCTTCATTACAAATCAGCCTTTCAAATTAATATACGTATATTATACACCAAAAAGTTAAGAATTGGAAGTATTTAAACAAATTTGTTAATTTATTTTAAAAAAGCTTCTTACTGTCCAACAAAATTGTTACAGGACCGTCATTTAAAAGCTGAACTTTCATATCAGCACCAAATATTCCTTTTTCTGCATGGACGTTATGGGTTTCGACCTCAGATACAAGCTTTTCGTATATTTGCTCTGCCTTAACAGGTTCGCAGGATGCAGAAAAATTAGGACGCCTGCCCTTTCTGCAATCACCAAATAAAGTGAACTGTGAAATCAGCAACACTTCGCCGCCAATATCCTTGACGGAAAGATTCATTTTTTCGTTTTCATCTTCAAAAATTCTTAAGTTCACGATTTTGTCTGCAATAAACTTAATATCAGACTCATCATCTTCAGGTCCGACACCCACGAAAACAAGAAGTCCTTTTCCTATTTTACCAACCAAGCTACCATCAACCTTAACAGAGGCTTCGGTAACTCTTTGAACAACTATCCTCACAAGGTTTCCCCCTTTAGTTAAAATTCATCTTTTTCTATAAGCTCGGAAACCTCTTCCCACTCCTCTAAAAGAGCCGAGAGTTTTTCTTCGCAATTATTTATATTTTCAGTTATTTCCGAAGCCGCAACATAGTCCGTTGCAATTTCCGGAGCTAAAAGTCTTTCACTGAGAGTAGAAATCTCATTCTCCAGTTTTTCTATTTCCTCTTCAAGTCGTTTTGCTCGATTTTTAGCTTTACGGCGTTCTGACTCGCGGGCTTTTCTTGCTTTATAGTCGGAATTATCTTTTTTTGCGGCTAATCCTTCTTTAGTGTCAGATGTGATTTTATCAGAAAACCGTTCCTGAAAATCGTCATAGCCGCCTATACTGTTTATAAGCCCGTCAGGCTTCATATACAAAATTCTGTGTGCAAGCTTATTTATAAAGTAACGGTCGTGAGATACAACAATCATTGTTCCGCCGTATGAAAGAAGCGCCTTTTCCAGTGCTTCACGGGAATTGATGTCGAGATGGTTTGTAGGCTCGTCCATTACAAGAAGGTTAACCTTTTTAAGAATAAGCTTAACAAGCAGAACTCTTGCCCGCTCACCACCCGAAAGTGAAGAAACTTCCTTAAAAACGTCCTCGCCCCTGAATAAAAACGCGGCAAGTGCGTTTCGCACCTCTGTATGTGTAAGATGGGGATACTCGTCCCATATTTCGTCTATAACTGTTTTAGAGGGGGTAAGATTTCCTTGAATCTGGTCGTAGTAACCTATATGAATATCGCTTCCAAGCTTAACATTTCCTCCATCCTGTTCAAGCTCGCCAAGGAGAATTTTAAGAAGTGTTGTTTTACCGCAGCCGTTAGGGCCGAGAATAAAAACACGTTCACCCTTGGCTATATGAAGTGAAGCGTTGGAAATAACGGATTTTCCGTCAAAAGCTTTAGATATTTCAGTTGCAGCAATTACGTCGTTACCGCCGCCCTCGTAGGCTTTAAATTCAAATGCAATATCGTCAACCTTTTCATCAGGTGCAACAAGTGAGCTTTTAAGTTTGTCAACCACCTTTTGCTTACTTTCGGCAGTTTTGATATTCTTTTCCCTGTTCCATTGACGCTGCTGCTTAATAACGTCCTCCAGGCGGTTAATTTCTCGGAGAGTATTTTCATATTCTCGCTCACGGGTAAGCTCGTCTATTTCACGTTGTGCGGAATATGCACTGTAGCCTCCATTAAAGGAATAGAGCTTTAAAGCCGTAATTTCAAAGGTTTTGTTTGTAACACGGTCAAGAAAATATCTGTCGTGGGATATTACAACAAATGCACCTTTATAGCTTCTCAAAAAATCTTCAAGCCATTCAACGCTTGCAATATCAAGGTGGTTTGTCGGCTCGTCAAGAAGAAGGAGATTACTGTCAGAAAGAAGGATTTTTGCAAGTTCAACACGAGTTTTCTGTCCGCCTGATAAATTAGCAACGGAGTTTGAAAGCTCATCTTCGGAAAAACCAAGACCAATAAGCGTGCTTTTTACTTTGTTCCTGTAAAAAAAGCCGTCATTATTTGCAAGATAATCATTTATATAGTTCTGACGTCCAATCAATTCGTCTATGTTATCCGCACCCGTTTCAATTGCAAAACGAATATCCTCCGCTTCACGTTCAAGGTCCTGGATATAACCGAAAATCTGAACAACCTCATCAAATATGCTTTTATCAGAATCAGCACAGGAATACTGGTCAAGGTATCCAACCTTCACCTGTTTTGATTTAAAAAGCTCCCCTGAATCATAGTCCTCAGCACCCATCAGAATTCTGAAAAAAGTAGTTTTACCAACTCCGTTGGAGCCTACAAAGCCTATTTTGTCGTTGTCGTCTATATGAAATGAAACATTATCAAAAAGTACACGTTCAGAAAACGTTTTTTTGATATTACTTCCGCTTATAAGCATAATTATCTCCCATCATCAGATTGTTTTTAATTTTAACAATTAATCTTTATTATGTAACAGGTACATTGCAACAGGAACTATTATAGCAATGGCTATTACAAACCAAGTAGTAAAATTCATAAACATATCTCCAAAAAAACTCGAAATTTTTAATGATCAGACTAATTATACTACCTAACATGAATTTAGTCAACAAATTGGAGAAAATTCCTATAAAAAATTTGAAACAAATAAAAGACACCGTACATTTTTAAAATAAATTCCCTGTTATAAACAACATTTAAATTATCTCATTCACAGAACATTATATAGTCACATTCGACAAAATAATACTTTTTATTATAATCCTATGGATTTTATTAAAAATGTATGATATAATCATTGTACGAATTCAAACACACAAGGAGATTTAAAAATGCAAAATAACGGCTTTAATCTCGACAAAATACTATCTGTCAACTCTCTATGTACTGCGTATGACGATATTAAAAGGTTCGACTTTTTTTTCAGTGGTGAACAACACGATTTCTGGGAATTTGTGTATGTTGCAAGCGGAACAGTTGGTGCCACTGCGGACAACAGAGTGTATGAGCTTTCAAGCGGCCAGGTCATTTTTCACAAACCTATGGAATTCCACAAGCTATGGTCTACAGGTGGAACGGAGCCTCACGTTATCATTATGTCTTTTGACGCAAGCGGTCCGGGGATGAAAAATTTTGAAAACAGCATATTTCTTATGCCACAGCAAGCATCAAAACAACTTTTTAAAATTTTTGAAGAAATCGACCAGATATTCACCCGTTCTTCAAACCTTGCACTAAAATTAAAAGACGGGCTTGACGACTATTCACTGAATCTTTTGGCTCTGCATATTGAAATGCTTCTGCTTGAAATCCTCAAAGGCAAAAAACAAAAAGTTTCCGAGGACGAACACGCAGGTGCTGAAACCTACAGAACAATTATAGAAATGATGAACGATAATATAAATAAAAACCTGACAATTTCTGATTTTGCAAATCTTTGTAATATCAGTGAAAGCTACCTTAAAAAGATATTCACCAAATATTCCGGAAGCGGTCCTGCTAAGTATTTTCTCAGGCTTAAAATTTCAAGAGCATGTACAATGCTCCTAAACGGAGCAACGGTTGCCCAAGTGAGCAAACACCTTGAATTTGCAAACCAACAATATTTCAGTACAGTATTTAAAAGAGAAACAGGCTACAGCCCCACTGTATATAAAAAGAGAATTCTTATTGAAGGAAATAAAGAAACACGAAGATGAAAAAACTTGCCGCATATGCGACAAGTTTTTTTATCAAAAATTAAAATATTCTTTTGCATTCCAGTATGAAATACCCTCAATAATTGTTTTTAGCATTTCTTCGTCGTTTGGATAGAGCCCGTCCTCTACCCATCCCCCTATCATATTACAGAGTATACGTCTGAAATACTCATGACGAGGGTAGGATACAAAGCTTCTGCTGTCGGTAAGCATTCCAATAAATCTACCGAGAAGACCGAGATTTCCTAAAGCCTTCATCTGAGTTTCCATACCATCCTTCTGATCGTTGAACCACCAACCTGAACCAAACTGAATCTTACCGGGAACAGGTGATTTCTGAAAATTGCCGAGCATAGAACCAAGGACATAATTATCCTTTGGATTAAGCGTGTATAGTATGGTTTTCGGAAGCATATCATCCTTGTCAAGACTGTCAAGGAAAGCAGAAAGCTTTTCGGCAACACACAGGTCGTTTATACTGTCAAATCCCGTATCGGGACCAATTTTTTCAAACATACGTGTGTTATTATTACGAAGTGCACCGATATGAAGCTGCATCGTCCAGCCCTGCTTTGCATATTCTCTGCCGCAAATTTTTAAAAGCTCCGTTTTAAAAATTTCCACTTCTTCTTTCGTAAGTGTTCCGCCGTTCATACGTTTTTCAAAAACAGAGTCAGCGTCTCCTTCAGAGAAAGGAACAATCTCAAATGAGTGGTCTGAAAGCTTACATCCGCACTCAGCAAAATACTTAATACGTTTAACAATCCAGGTCTTAAGTTCACTGTATGATTTAACACCTATTTCTTTAATATAAGGAATAAAACTGTCCTTTTCAATATCCACAGCCTTATCAGGACGGAAAGTCGGCAGCACTTTTGCAGAAAAATCTGAAGCCGCAATCTGCTTATGATATTCAAGGCTGTCTTTCGGGTCGTCTGTTGTACAAATAACTTCTACATTGGACTTATTAATAAGACCTTTTGAAGTAAAATCAGAACCATCAATTATCTTGTTACACTTTTCCCATATTACGTGTGCTGTTTTTTCGGTAAGAACTTCATCAACTCCGAAATATCTCTTAAGTTCAAGGCTTGTCCAATGAAGCATAGGATTCCCTGCACAGTACATCATACAGGACGCAAACTTTAAAAATTTATCATAATAATCTGCATCACCTGTTATATACTTTTCGTCAATACCGTTTGAACGCATAACACGCCACTTATAATGGTCGCCTGCGAGAAAAAGCTCACCTATATTTGAAAATCTTATATCCTCTGCAATCTGCTGAGGACTTAGGTGACAGTGATAGTCTATAATGGGAAGCACTTCGGCATAATCATGATACAAGTGTTTAGCAGTTTTGGTTTTAAGCAAAAAATCGTCGTTTATAAATGTCATTTTAACCTCCGTTCAGCCATGTATAAGGCAAAAGTATATTAAATATATTATACACCACACATAAAAAATAAACTATTATAATTTTGCCCTAAAATTCTGAAAATATTGATTATTTAATAATTAAGCATGCCATTATCACACCCACAAGGTCACCTAGCACTGCACAGGGAATCACCTTTCTCACATCCTTTATTCCCGTTCCTGCATAATAAACCGCTATGGTATAAAACGTAGTTTCTGTTGAACCCATAATCACACTTGTAAGGCGTCCGATAAGGCTGTCGGCACCATATGTATTGAAATAATCCGTAAGCAACCCAAAAGAACCACTCCCCGATACAGGTCTTAGTAACACCATGGGAACTATCTCCGCAGGCACACCTGTTTTTTTCATCAGGGGTTCAATAAATGATACTATTGCCGTTAAAATTCCGGATTCACGAAGCATCGAAACTGCGGTAAGCATAATTATCATTGTTGGCAAAATATGCAAAAGCATTCTTAGTCCTTCTTCACCGCCTTCAGTTACAGCTTCGTACACATTTATACGTTTTACAAAACAGGAAATTATAATTATAAGAATAAAACAAGGTATAATATAGGAAGACATATCATTTCTCCGTTTTATAAATTACTTTGCACATAAATTTTGTAAAGAGTATGCCACAGGTAAGGGCAACAGACGAACAAATCCAAACAGGAACAACAATAGCCCCGGGATCGGCACTTCCTGCTGATGCACGAAGTGCAATAATTGAAGTGGGCATAAGCTGAAATGCAGCCGTATTCATAACAGTAAAAACACACATAGCCTCCGTAATCCGACCGTGTGATGTTTTTGCAAGTTCTTTTATTGCGTTTATTCCCATAGGCGTGGCACCATTACCTGTGCCAAGCATATTACCCGTCACATTAAGAGTTATATAATCTGAGGCAGGTGAATTTTTATCAAGCTTTGGAAATATCAGTCCGATTACGGGTTTTAAAAGCTTTTTTATTCCTTCACACAGTCCTGACCTAACAGCCGCCTCCATAAGACCGTTCCACAAACACATTATTCCTGCAAAAGACAGCACCGTTGTTATCCCGCTTTGGGCACCTTCAAATGCTGCATTTACTGTTGCTTCCGCATTACCGTTAATCATTGCATAAACCAGTGAAACAATTATCATTCCGCCCCAGATATAATTCATTATAATCCCCCCGTTTCAATAATATGTTCACGTATTTCTTTTTATTACATCACCCCTCTTATACAAAAGAAATGTTTTTTTATTAAATAAATTATGAATTAAGTATAAATTTATAAAAAAAAGCTTGCAAATCAAAAAAAAAAGTAGTATCATTATAATAGTTATTTAGATAAATTCAGAATATAATTATCCAAAGGGAGGTACGTATATGTCAATCAGTGAAACAATGAAATTCAACCTTGGCCTCGACCGTGACACAGAAGTAAGAAATATAATGACCAGAGTCTATAAAGCTCTTCAGGAAAAGGGCTATGACCCGGTTAATCAGATTGTTGGTTATGTACTTTCCGGCGATCCCACATATATTACAAGTCACGACGGAGCAAGAGGTTTAATAACGAAGCTTGAACAAGACGAACTGTTAGAGGTTTTTGTTAAAAATTATCTTGAAACACTATAAACTCAACGCAGACATACATTAGGATGTCTGCGTTGCTATTGTATTAAATAACAGAAAGGTTGACAGACATGGCAAAAAGCAATTCAAAAAAATCCCTTGGAAGAGAAATATGGGAATGGTGCTACACTATCGTTATAGCACTTGCAATTGCTCTTACAATTAAAGCATTCTTATTTGATATCGTTGTAGTAGACGGAAGCAGTATGCATCCAACACTTGCTGACGGCGAACGTCTGATTGTAACAAAGCTTGGATATAAACCCGAAAACGGCGACATTGTAATACTTGACTCTACATACAAGCAGCGTCAGGATTACTACAACGGCATAGCAGAAGCAAAGGGTAAAGACGAGCTGAACGCATTTGAAAAAATCACAACGTATTTTACACTTCCCGACCATCTTAAAACAAGATTTTACGTAAAACGTGTTATCGGTATGCCAGGAGAAACAGTTGATATTAAAAACGGCGTTGTCCTGCTAAACGGCAGTGTTCTTGACGAAGAATACTACGATGGAACAACCGCACCCACAGATAGCACTGTTTCATACCCCGTAACAGTTGCGGATAACTGCGTGTTTGTTATGGGTGACAACAGATATAACAGTACCGACAGCCGTTCATCAAATCTTGGCCAGGTTCCATATGAAGCAGTTATCGGAAAAGCACAGCTTCGCATATTCCCCTTTAACAGGCTTGGAATACTTAACTAACCGAAAGGAATATCCTATATGAATCAGAACCAAACCGGAATTCAGTCCAAAGCCATTCACTGGTATCCCGGGCATATGGCAAAAACACGACGTCTGATTGAAGAAAATTTAAAGCTTGTAGACGTTGTTGTTGAAATAATTGATGCACGTATACCCTATTCAGGAAGAAATCCATACTTTAACGATATGCTAAAGAAAAAAGAAAGGCTTATCGTTATGAACAAATACGATATGGCTGATGAGGCAGCTTCAAAAAAATGGACTGAATATTTTGAGAGCCGAGGTATCAGAGTTGTACCCATCAGTTGTGCAACAGGTATGGGAATAAACAAAATCATGTCAGAAGCTGAAAATTTAGTCAGCGAAAAGCTGGAGCGTGACAGCGAAAAAGGCAGAAACCGCACCCTTAAGTTGATGATGATTGGTATACCAAATGTGGGCAAATCAAGCCTCATTAATAAGCTTGCAGGCAAAGCAAGCACAATAACCGGCAATAAGCCCGGTGTAACCCGTGGCAAGCAATGGATACGACTTCGAGGTAACTGCGAACTGCTTGATACCCCCGGAATTCTTCCCCAGAAGTTTACCAACGAAAAAGTTGCAGAAAACTTAGCACTCACAGGCGCGGTTAAAGATGAAATAATAAACACAGAACTTTTATCATATAAATTAGTTGAGTACCTCAAGGCTCACTACGAAAGCGAAATCAAAACGCGTTATAAAATAACTGAAGATATAAGTAATATGGAAACATTTGAGCTTATTGAACTTATCGGAAAAAAACGTGGATTTGTTATATCAGGCGGTGAAACCGACACTGAAAGAGCCGCAAAAATGCTGATTGACGAATTCAGGAACTGCAAAATCGGACGCATAACATTAGAAAGACCGGAGGATTTTATATGAAAGTTTTAATGATTAACGGAAGCTCTCACGAAAAAGGCTGCACCTACACCGCATTGCAACAAATCTCAAAAACTCTTGAAGCTCAAGGGATTGAAACGGAAATAGTACAGCTTGGAAGTGCACCTATACGTGATTGCATAGGTTGCCTTGCTTGCAAAAAGCTCGGTGGTAAATGCACTTTTAATGACGACATTGTAAATACAATTATCGAAAAAGCAAAATCTTCAGACGGATTTATTTTCGGAACACCTGTATATTATGCTCACCCAAGCGGAAGAGTACTTTCTGCTCTCGACAGAATATTCTACGCAGGCGGCTCGGCATTTCAGCATAAACCGGGAGCAGCAATTGCTTCTGCAAGGCGTGCAGGAACAACAGCGTCAATAGATGTACTTAACAAATATTTTACTATTGCACAAATGCCTGTTGTTTCGTCAACATATTGGAATATGGTTCACGGCTCCAAAGCAGAAGATGTGCTTCAGGATGAAGAAGGGCTTCAGACGATGCGTAATATAGGAGAAAACATGGCTTGGCTCTTAAAATGCATAGAAGCAGGTAAACATTCAGGCATACCTGCTCCCCAAACAGAGAAAATTCACAGAACAAATTTTATAAGATAAATTTACGTTTTTACCTTGACACATATCATCAACTGTGGTATAATTATACCAATAATATTCAGATTGGAGCTACATACTATGAAAAGAATTAAAACAATTGAAACACGTGATCTTTGTAAGAGTGCTAAAAATGGCGGTTGCGGCGAATGTCAGACATCTTGCCAGTCAGCTTGCAAAACATCATGCGGTGCGATAAATCAGCAGTGCGAAAACCAGAATAAATAATTAAAGGTACCACCGCAGGGCGGTGGTATTTTTCTTGGAGGAAACAATGGTTCATCAATATAAATTAAACGGATATAATATAGTTCTTGACACTTGTAGCGGCTCTGTTCACGTTGTGGATGAAGCAGCGTATGATATCATCAAAATGTATCCCGAACACACAAAAGAAGATATAGCAAAAACTGTTTCAGAAAAGTACGGAATTGAACCTGAAGAAGTTTTTGAATGTATTGAAGATATAGAAGAATTAAAAGCTGCAGGTAAGCTTTATTCTGAGGATAATTACGAAGAACTTACACCCAAGCTTAATAAAAACAGCACCGTAATTAAAGCCCTCTGCCTTCATATAGCTCACACCTGCAACCTTAACTGCTCCTACTGCTTTGCAAGCCAGGGAAAATACCAGGGTGACAGGGCACTTATGAGCTTTGAAACAGGCAAAGCAGCTCTTGATTTTCTTATAAGAAATTCAGGCACAAGGCGCAATCTTGAGGTTGACTTTTTTGGCGGCGAGCCTTTAATGAACTGGGACGTTGTTAAGAAACTTGTTGAGTATGCAAGAAGTATTGAAAAAGAACACAAAAAGAATTTCAGATTTACTCTTACTACTAACGGTGTACTTGTAGATGATGATGTGATTGACTTCTGCAACCGTGAAATGAGCAATGTCGTTCTCAGTCTCGATGGGAGAAAGGAAGTACACGACCGTTTCCGTGTTAATTACGACGGTAAGGGAAGCTACGAAACAGTTGTTCCAAAATTTAAAGAGTTTGTTAAACGTCGCGGTAATAAGGACTACTACATAAGAGGTACATTTACCCACAACAATACTGATTTCACAAACGATATTTTCCATATGGCAGACCTTGGATTTACAGAGCTTAGTATGGAGCCTGTTGTATGCCCGCCAGGGGACCCCTATGCGCTCACGGAGGAGGACATCACTGTTCTTTTTGATCAATATGAGCTTCTTGCTTCTGAAATGATTAAACGAAAAAAAGAAGGCAAAGGATTTACCTTCTACCACTATATGCTTGACCTTAAAAACGGTCCTTGTATTTATAAAAGAATATCAGGCTGCGGTTCAGGAACTGAGTATATGGCAGTTACTCCCTGGGGCGACCTTTATCCCTGTCATCAGTTTGTAGGCGATGAAGCTTACAAGCTTGGAAGTATTTATGAAGGAGTAACCAACATCCAAATTCAAGACAAGTTCAGGCAGTGCAATGCATATTCCCGTCCTGATTGTAAGGATTGCTGGGCAAGGCTTTACTGTGCAGGCGGATGCGCTGCAAACTCTTACCATGCAACAGGTGATATAACAGGAATTTACAAATACGGTTGCGAACTGTTCAAAAAACGTATTGAATGTGCAATCATGATTCAGGTTGCAGAGGAAGATATATAATGGATACACCGATATATGATTTCTTGAAAAAGTATTCAGAAAGCTCCGTTTCAAGGTTCCATATGCCCGGGCATAAAGGAAAAGATTTTCTTGGCTTTGAAAGATTTGACATAACCGAAATAAAAGGTGCCGACAGTTTATACGAAGCAGAAGGAATAATAAAACAAAGCGAAAAAAATGCCTCAGAAATTTTTGATACAGGTGCCACCTTCTATTCAGCAGAAGGCTCTTCCCTTTCAATTAAGGCAATGCTTTATGCAAGCTTAGTTACGAGAGGAAACAAATCAAAAAAAATCATTGCAGTGAGAAATGTCCATAAATCTTTTATAAATTCCTGTGCGCTTCTTGATATTGATATTGAATGGATATATCCGGAAACTTCTGATTCTTTATGTTCCGGAACTGTAACGGATACTGAGGTAATTGAAGCTCTTACTAAGCACAGTAACGCGTTTGCTTTGTATATAACCTCACCAAATTATATAGGACAGATTACAGATATTGCAAAACTCTCAGCTGTGTGCAAAAAGCACGACATACCGCTTCTTGTTGATAATGCACACGGAGCGTATCTAAAATTCTGCGGACTTCATCCAATAGATCTTGGAGCTGATATGTGCTCAGATTCCGCCCATAAAACTCTCCCTGTTCTCACAGGCGGAGCATATCTTCATATTTCAAAAAGTAAGAAAGATATTTATGCTCCCTTAATAAAAAATGCAATGTCTGCATTCGGCTCCACCAGTCCGTCGTACCTGATTATGGCATCTCTAGACCTTTGCAACAAATATTTAAACCAAGGATATTCGGTTAAACTTACTGAAACTATTAAAAAAATAAATGCACTTAAATGGTCGTTGAAACAATACACATTTTATAATACCGAGCCACTGAAAATATCCATTAAATGCAACGGTTATATGCTTGCGGAATTTTTACGAAAAAACAATATAGAATGTGAATACGCCGACGAAACAGTACTTGTGTTAATGATAACACCAGAGAACACTGATGAGGATTTTTCAAAACTAATACAAGCCCTTAAAAAAACAGTTAGCTTTCTACCAATTCTTCCCCCTGCAATTCCCCAAGGTTTAAAAAAGCTAAGCGTGCGTGAAGCATTTATGGCTCCGAGCCAAATTATCGATATTTCACAGGCGGAAGGTCAAATATGTGCAACACCTTGTGTTTCCTGCCCACCAGCTATACCTATAGCGATAAGCGGTGAAATCATTACAAAAGAACATATAAATATATTTGAATTTTACAAAATAAAAAATGTAAATGTAATTAAATAGAACAATCCCCTCAGAATGCAAAACTCTGAGGGGATTTAAATTACTCTGAAATCGCAACAGAAAGAACTTCATCCATAGTTTTTACAGGAACAAAATTCATTTCTTCTTTTATATTCTCAGGAATATCGTCAAGATCTTTTATATTTTCAAAAGGAATAATAACAGTATTTATACCTGCTCTGTGAGCTGCAAGGCTCTTTTCTTTAAGTCCCCCTATGGGTAGAACTCTTCCTCTCAAAGTAATTTCACCTGTCATTGCAACATCTTTTTTTACCTTTTTGCCTGTAAGAGCAGAATATGTGGCAGTTGCAATTGTTATACCTGCGGAGGGACCATCCTTTGGCACTGCACCCTCAGGTACGTGAATATGAATGTCTTTTGTTTTATAAAATTCAGGAATTTTATACTTATCACTCACCGAACGTAAATAACTTATCGCTGCAACAGCAGACTCTTTCATAACATCTCCAAGCTTACCGGTAAGTTCTGTTTTTCCTGTTCCTTCCATAACATTTACTTCCACGGAAAGAGTATCTCCGCCAACAGCAGTCCAAGCGAGACCGCGTGCAACACCGATTTCATTTTTCTGGTTCTTATGTTCAAACAAATATATACGCTTGCCAAGCATTTCACCCACTAGTTTCTTTGAAATCGAGAGGGATTTTCTGTTTTCCTTTATGTACATAACAGCTGCTTTTGAAAGCACTTTTACGAGTAATTGTTCTAGGCGTCGTACTCCCGACTCCCTTGTGTAGTAGTCAATAATCTCATACAAAGCACTGTCAGCAATAGTAACTCTCTTTCCGGTCATTCCGGTTTTCTCAAGTGCTTTTCTGAACAGATGTTTTTTGGCAATCATGAGCTTTTCTTCACGAGTATAACCCGAAACCTCAATAACATCCATTCTGTCAAGTAATGGTCTTGAAATCGTGTCGAGAGTATTTGCAGTTGTTATAAACATAATATCCGACAAATCAAAAGGTATTTCAAGATAATGATCTCTGAAAGAAAAATTCTGTTCACTGTCAAGTACTTCAAGGAGTGCAGCGGAAGGATCGCCTCTATAATCTGAGCCAACCTTATCAATTTCATCAAGAAGAACAAGCGCATTGTTTGAGCCTGCTTGTGAGACAGCACTCATTATTCTTCCCGGCATAGCACCTATGTATGTTTTTCTGTGTCCTCTGATATCTGCCTCGTCGTGAACACCGCCTAATGAAACTCTAACATAGTTTCTTCCGATAGCCTTTGCAATTGAACGGACAATCGAAGTTTTACCAACACCCGGAGGACCCACAAGACAAAGAATGTTTGAGCCTCTTGCATTAAAATTACGAACTGCAAGATTAAGCAAAATGCTTTCTTTTACTTTGTCAAGACCGTAGTGGTCCTCATCAAGTATTTCTGACGCATTCTCAATATCAAGATTTTCTTCTGTTTTTACATTCCAAGGAAGTCCCAAAACAACGTCTAGGTATGTTTTTATAACGCCACTTTCAGCACTGTGATTTCCTACTTTAGCAAGCTTATCAACCTCTTTAAGCAGCTTTTCTTCCCATTTTTTGTCAAGATTGAGTTCCGTGATTTTTTTGCGGTATTCAACCATTTCTTCAGTGCTACCGTCTTTATCGCCAAGCTCACGTTCAATAACTTTCATCTGTTCACGAAGATAATATTCCTGCTGATTTTTATCAATCTGCTTTTTAACTTCACCGTCGATTTTAGATTGAAGCGTTATAAGCTCAGTTTCTGTAATAAGCTTAACCATAAGAAGTTTTATTCTGGCTTCAACGTTAAGCTCTTCAAGTATTTCCTGCTTTATCTCCACATCAAACGGAACTGCAGCTGCTATTGAATCAGCTACTGCAGAAGCACCGTTTTTAGAAAGTGCCCACATATATGAGTCCGGGCTGAAACGGTTGTCCACTGCAAAATAGTCCTGAAACTTAAGCTGCAGTTCTCGCATAAGTGCATCTGTTTTAAATTCATCTGCAGTTATGTATTCTGTTACAGGAACAAGCTGCCCTGTAAGAAATTCACCCTTTTCGCAACCAACCATTTCAGCTCTTGCCAGGCATTTAACAATCACCCTTGTAATTCCTCCGGGAAGCTTCATTGACTGGGTAATCGTGCCCACAACGCCCATTTTGCATCCGGAGTTTTCATCAAGCTTATCAACTGTTACATCTTTCTGTGAAGTAAGAAATATTCGTTTATCGCCTTTTATGGCTTCATTTATTGCTGCAATAGTTTCTTTTCTTCCGGCATCAAAGGATAAGTCGTTCTGAGGAAAAGCCACCAAGCCCCTCAGAACTGCTACCGGCAGTTTGAATGTTTCCATAAATGTTTAACTGTCCTTTCAGGATTTGTTTTTTCTCACGGCATCCCAATACTGCTCAGCCGCCTTTTCTGTTTTATTATCACCGTATTCATAATACCTGGCATTTTTTATATTCTCAGGTAAATATTGTTGCTCAACATAGTGTCCGGGATACATGTGAGGATACTTATAGTCAGTGCCGTGTCCAAGCTTCTCAGCACCGCCGTAATGTGCATCCTTAACGGTTGCAGGAATGTCACCAACGTCCTTTCCCGACAAATCCGACATAGCTCCGTCAATTGCATTGATTGCAGAATTTGACTTAGGTGCAGTTGCTATCATAATTACCGCCTCAGCCAGAGGAATGCGTGCCTCCGGCATACCAAGCATAAGTGCGCTGTCTGCTGCCGCTTTTGCAACAACGAGTGCCATAGGATATGCAAGTCCTACATCTTCAGCAGCACAAACAAGCATACGCCTTATTGCACTCTGCATATCACCACCGTCAAGAAGCCGGGCAAGATAATGCACCGCCGCATCAGGGTCTGAGCCTCGCATAGATTTTTGAAAAGCACTTAAAATATCGTAATGACTATCTCCATCACGGTCGAAACGCATAGACTTTTTCTGTGTTGCCTGCTCAGCAATCGACAAATCAATAGCAATACTTCCCGATTTATCAGGAATAGAAGAAAGAACAGAAACTTCAAGTGCATTGAGCGCCTTTCTCACATCACCGCCGGCTGTTCTTGCAATATGTTTAATTGCTTCATCTGAAACAGCAAGTCCTGGATACTCATTTTCAGACATAACTGAAATTCCGCGTTTTACCGCACTCTCAATAGCCAAAGCATCAAGAGGTTTAAATTCAAAAACAACACTTCGCGAAAGTACCGCGTTATATACATAGAAATACGGATTTTCTGTAGTACTTGCAATAAGAGTGATTTTTCCGTTTTCCATAAATTCAAGAAGGGACTGTTGCTGCTTTTTATTGAAGTGTTGAATTTCGTCAAGGTATAAAAGCACCCCGTTCATAGTCATAAAACTATCAAGAGATTTTACAATATCACGGATATCGGAAACAGATGCAGTCGTGGCATTAAGCCTGTAAATCTGCTTTCCCGTACGGTTAGCAATGATATTTGCAACGGTGGTCTTTCCCACTCCCGACGGACCATAAAATATCATATTGGGTACTTCATTTTTTTCTATTATGTTGCGAAGTATCTTTCCTTCACCAATTAAATGCTCCTGACCGAAAACGTCGTCTAAGGTTTGCGGTCTGAGCCTGTCTGCAAGGGGATTCACTTAAAATACACTCCTATCTTAGCAGAGCTTCAAGAGCTTCAATTTCTCCAATAGAAACTGTTGTAAGGAAGCTTCTGTCACCTTCTTTTGCTTTTTCCAAACATTCAAGAGCTTTTGCGTTATCACCTGTTGCATAACAAACCTGTGCAAAATGATACCAACCTTCAATGAAAGCAGGGAATTCTTCCGTTAATTCCTTTGCGAGCTCATTTGCTCGTTCAAAATCACCATTCTTAATACAACAAACAAGCAGGTTGTCAACATTATCTCTGTTATCACTGTCGTAATCGTATGCTTTCTCACAAAATGCAGTCGTTTCTTCCAACGACTCTCCTTTTGCAAGCATAAGAAGCCCAACAAGACAGTACATATTTGAAGTGGTGTATCCATCCTCAAACATCTCCGTTGCCTCTTCGTAAGCTTCTTCGATATCCCCAAGCTTATAATTAATCATAACACGCGTCTGTTTTGCAAAAAGCTTATATTCCTTTTTAAGTCCCGTCATTGGTATAAGCTTATTTACTATTTCAAGAGCCTTATCGGGTTTACCAGTCCTTAGAAGTGCCTGAGCATAAGAAAGGTCAACATCAAACTTACGTACATTTGACTTATATGCTTTTTCATAAAGCTTAAATGCAGTGTCATAATTCTTCTGATTGAATTCTGCATTGGCACGTCCCAACAAATACTTTGGATAGTTAAGATGAACAACCACGGCTATCAAAACTGCAGTAATCGCCAATCCAACAAAAAGATTAAATTTAAAGCCTATAAATATAAGACCTGCAGATATGATAAAATAAAGCAATGTATTCATGCTAGAATAATCCTCCTGACAGAAACAAGGCGGTCAGCAACCGCCTTGCAATAAATTAGAATTCGGCTGTTCCTACTGTTCTGGGGAACGGAAGAACATCACGTATGTTGCTCATACCTGTGATATACATAACCGCACGTTCAAAACCCAGTCCAAAGCCTGCATGCTTGTTTGTTCCGTATTTTCTTGTATCCATATACCATGAATAATCCTCAGCATTAAGTCCAAGCTCATTAATTCTGTTCATAAGAACATCATAGTTTTCTTCTCTCTGGCTGCCGCCAATAATCTCGCCAATACCGGGTACGAGAAGGTCCATAGCTGCAACAGTTTTACCGTCGGGGTTCTGCTTCATATAGAAGGCTTTAATTTCCTTTGCATAATCTGTAACAAATACAGGACGTTTGAACACGACTTCTGTAAGATAACGCTCATGCTCTGTTTGAAGGTCTGAGCCCCACTTAACAGGAAAATCAAAAGAATCGTTATTCTTAGAAAGTATTTCAATTGCTTCTGTGTATGTTACGTGAGCAAAATCACTGTTTACTACATTGTCAAGTCTTGCAAGAAGCTCTTTATCAACAAAATTGTTGAAGAACTCCATCTCTTCAGGAGCATTTTCAAGACAGTAATTAATTATATATTTGAGCATATCTTCTGCAAGTGCCATATCGTCCTTGAGTTCTGCAAAAGCTATTTCAGGCTCAATCATCCAGAATTCAGCAGCATGACGTGTCGTGTTTGAATTTTCTGCACGGAAAGTAGGACCAAAGGTATACACATTTCTGAATGCCATACAGAAGGTTTCAACATTGAGCTGACCGCTGACTGTAAGGTTTGTACTCTTTCCGAAGAAGTCCTCTGCAAAATCTACCTTGCCTTCATCTGTCTTAGGAAGATTTTCCATGTCTAGAGTAGTAACCCTGAACATTTCACCTGCACCCTCGCAGTCGCTTCCCGTGATAAGAGGTGTGTGAACATAGACAAAACCGCGGCTGTTAAAGAATTCATGAATTGCATATGCAATCATAGAACGAACTCTGAACACTGCTGAAAATGTATTTGTTCTTGGACGAAGATGTGAAATAGTACGTAAGTATTCAAAGCTGTGACGCTTTTTCTGCAGCGGATAATCAGGAGTTGAAACACCTTCAACCACAATTTCCCTTGCCTGGATCTCAAAAGGCTGCTTAGCTTCAGGAGTAAGCACAAGCGTTCCCGTTACGGTAATTGCAGCACCAACATTAAGCTTGGCAATTTCATGGTAATTGGCAAGCGTTGCTTCTTCCATAACTATTTGTAAATTTTTGAAAAATGTACCGTCGTTTACTTCAATAAAACCAAAATTTGATGAAGCACGAATTGTTCTGACCCAACCCGAAATAGAAATTTCCTGCTGAGCATATTTGTCTGTTTCTCTATAGATACTTTTAATTACTGTTTTCATCATTCTAATCACCTTATATTAGTTCAATATTATTTTCTGCACATTCTCTGATTGTAGCATCACTCCATACTGATGATTGAACTTCACCAATATGGGCTTTACCGAGCATCAACATACACAGCCTTGACTGTCCTATGCCCCCGCCAATAGTGTAAGGAAGTTTATTCTCAAGAATTGCTCTATGGAATTCAAGATTAAGACGTTCCTCAGCACCGGCAATCCTGCACTGGTTTTTTAGAGTTTCTTCATCAACTCTCACTCCCATACTTGAAAGCTCAAGTGCAATATCAAGTAAAGGATAGTACACCATAATGTCGCCGTTAAGCTCCCAATCGTCGTAATCAGGCGCTCTTCCGTCGTGCTTCTCACCATTTGAAAGAATCTTTCCTATCTGCATAATGAACACAGCTTTTTTATCCTTGGTAATTCTGTACTCACGTTCCTTTGCTGAAAGATAGGGATACATCTCCAAAAGTTCCTGACTTGTCACAAAAGCAATATCATCGGGCAGGTCACATTTGATACCGGGATACTTGTCAGACACAGCCGCCGCCGTTACTCTTATTGCATGATAAATCTTCTTAACTGTATCAATAAGAGTTACTTTCGTTCTTTCGTGTGGAAGAATAATCTTTTCCCAATCCCACTGGTCCACATACATTGAATGAATATTATCAAGCTCATCCTCATCACGGCGTATTGCATTCATATCGGTATACAAACCCTCGCCAGGATTAAAACGATATCTTCCAAGCGTCATTCTCTTCCACTTAGCAAGGGACTGAACAATTTCAAGATCCTTGCCCCCTGCTGCAGGAGCATCAAACGATACAGGGCGTTCCACACCGCTTAAGTTATCGTTAAGACCTGTTTCGGGCCGAACAAAGAGCGGAGCAGAAACACGTTGAAGATTCAAGCTTGCAGCAAGATTAAGTTGAAATGTGTCCTTAACAAATTTGATTGCCGCCTGTGTAGTCCTGAGGTCAAGTGGCGAAGAATAGTCATTAGGCAAAATCAGCATAGCTTATCCTCCCCTTCGTATTTTATACTTTCGAGCGTGCCCCTGAAATTTGCTTTTATAGCTTCGATATACTCTGCTCTCAGGGCAGCACGTTCTTTCTGTTCTTCTTCAGTAAGCTCTCTTTCTCTCGATATGCGGGTAAGCTCACTTATTCTGTCAATTTTAGTCTGTTCCAAAAATAATACCTCCACATCCTGAAAAACAGATAACAGGATATAAATATTCAAAACTCTATCCCTAAATTCTCAGGAATAAAAGTAAATCTTTTTTGAACAAGCAAAATTACTCACTTTGCGAGCAATTTACAATGTTATAAAAACCAAACTATATTATACTCTATTCTACTGATTTTTTCAAGTGATTTCAGAAAAAAACTTAAAAAAAATCCTATCTTATGACACAAAAAGTTAAATAAAACAAATCATCCTTTTAACAACATACAATATTAGTCAACTTTCACAAACAAAAAAAATGCAACCCATCAGAAGGACTGCATCATTTTTGCTTTTATCAGAACAATTTAAATTATTCTTAAAAAAAACATTGATTTCAGAGCGTTTGTGTGTTATAATTACTCTGTAATTACATTTAAGCATTTTTTGACATTTAATTCTACAATAATTTTGACTGATAATTATACTATATTGACATATTTACTTCTCAATACCAAACGAAATGGGGGTTATATCTATGATAATTGAACAAATAAAAACCAGCACTTATGGATTAAATATTGCAGGTGGATGGACAGCACTGTCCACAGACAATTACATCCCGAATCATCTGCATACCGAAACAGAGTTTTTATACGTTACAAAGGGCAGACTAACAGTTGAATGTGCCGGCAACACCTTTGATGTGAACGAAGGTGAAACACTGATGATTGGCAGAAATATTCCGCACGCAACCAGTCGTTCAAAGGATATTCCAACAGCAAACATTCTCCTGCAGGTTAATCTTGAAAAATTCAATTGCGGTGAAAACAGGATGCTTCAGAACATTCTTGGATTTCTGAACGAAAATAAAAATCCTTACCATAAATTTGAAGCTAATAACCCTATAACCATTGAAATAAACGGTTGCATCGAGGAAATGCTTGAAGAGAAAAGATTAGAGGCTGTTGGAAGAGAATTTTTTATCAAAAGCTGCATTTACAGAATAACAGGCATACTTCACCGTACAGGCATATTGGATGACTACTTCTCAGATATTGACATTAAAGGTCTTAATCGTCTTGAACCTGCATTACAATATATCGATAAAAGCCTTAAAGAAAATATAACCCTCGAATCACTTGCAGAAACTGTACATCTTAACCCTGAATATCTTTCGAGAATGTTTAAAAAAATAACAGGGAAAAACATTTTTTCATATGTGAACTACATACGAATAAACCATGCATGCAAGCTTCTTGTTGAAACCGATATGTCAATTCTTGAAATCGCAATGGAGTCGGGATACTCTTCTATTTCAAACTTTAACAGATATTTTCTTAAGATTAAAGACTGCACTCCAACAACCTACAGAAAGCTGAAAGCGGAGGGAAATACAACATTATGATTATTTGTGATACCTGTGTTTTTTACACCTACGACGAAGATGAAGATTACTACTACTGCAGTGTAAATCTTGATGAAGACGAAATGTATAATTTTATTAAGGGCACATTAAAATCTTGTCCTTACTACAGAGATGATGATGACTACAAAATTGTAAGAAAACAAAATTAGACAAACAGTACAGAGCATATATTGTACCATAGATTATTTCGGAGGTATGATATATGCTTTTTTTTGAACTAATTTCACAATGGTTTTTTCAGCTTCTGATTTTTACGGGCTATGTATGCGGAAATGACGCTTTCCCCCCCGCCCTAAGTATTGAGGATGAAAATAAGTATCTCGAGTTGCTTCGCATGGGTGATAAAAACGCAAGAAAAATGCTGATAGAGCGTAATCTCAGACTTGTTGCACATATTGCCAAAAAATACAGTGACGAAAGTAATCTGAATGATTTTATTTCAATTGGCACGATAGGACTTATCAAAGGCATTGATACATATGATTTTAACTCTAAAAAAAGACTTTCTCCTTATGTTTCGAGGTGTATAGAAAACGAAATCCTCATGACCCTCAGAAAAAACAAACGACGACAAAATGAAATTTCAATAGATGATGCTGTGGGAATTGATAAAGAAGGTAATACACTATCCCTTGCAGATATCCTTCCTGCTGATACGCCCGACATAGCGGAAGAAATATGCACAAGTATGGAAATAATCAAATTAAAAAAAGCAATTGAAACAGTCCTTACCCCAAACGAAATTATGATTATGTGTAAAAGATACGGACTTGGTGGCTCTGAAAAATATACACAGCAGGAAATTGCTGACGAACTCGGAATAAGCAGAAGCTATGTAAGCAGAATCGAAAAAAAGTGTCTGAAAAAACTTGGTGATGCACTTAATCAAATTGCATAAACAACCAATCTCTGAAAACATTTATATTGATTATATTAAGTATTGACAAAAACTCTCAAAGTGGTATAATAAAAGCATATTATTATGGTTTAATAAGTATTACAGGAGGTACCGAATGAAGCCGGTAACAGAAATTTTCGGAAGTAAGGTATTTAACCTTACAGTAATGAAATCACGTCTGCCAATCGATACATACAAATCATTGGTAGAAACCATAAACAAAGGTACAACGCTTGATTCAAAGCTTGCCGAAGTTGTTGCTAATGCAATGAAGGATTGGGCACTTGAGAACGGTTGTACTCACTACACTCACTGGTTCCAGCCCATGACGGGTGTAACTGCCGAAAAACATGATTCATTCATCAGCCCCACCGAGGACGGGCGTGTTATAATGGAGTTCTCAGGAAAAGAACTTATAATTGGTGAGCCTGATGCTTCAAGTTTCCCATCTGGTGGACTTCGCGCTACATTCGAAGCCAGAGGCTACACTGCATGGGACCCCACCTCCTATGCATTTATAAAAGATAAAACTCTTTGTATTCCCACAACCTTTTTTGCTTTTTCCGGAGAAGTTCTTGACAACAAAACCCCTCTTCTCCGTTCTGTTGAAGCTATAAACAAAGCCTCACTCAGGGTGTTAAAGCATTTCAACATCAACGCCGAAAGAGTTGTTTCATACGTTGGTCCTGAACAGGAATACTTCCTGGCGGATAAAGAACTTTTCAACAAACGTAAAGACCTTATTCTTGCCGGCAGAACCCTCTTCGGTGCTCCCCCCGCAAAAGGTCAGGAACTTGACGACCATTACTTCGGTCAAATAAAAGAACGTGTTGCACGTTTTATGAAAGAAGCAGATGAAGAGCTTTGGAAGCTTGGAGTACTTGCAAAAACCGAGCATAACGAAGCTGCACCTGCTCAACACGAGGTTGCACCAATATTTGAAACCGCCAATCTTGCAACAGACCATAATCAGATTACAATGGAAATCATCAAAAAGGTTGCAAGCCATCACGATTTGGTATGTTTGCTCCACGAAAAACCCTATGCAGGCGTAAGCGGTTCGGGCAAACACAATAACTGGTCCCTGGGAACAACCGATGGACTTAACCTGTTCAAACCCGGCAAAAAGCCTATTGAGAATAAACTCTTTTTGCTCTTCCTTTCAGCGGTAATTAAAGCTGTTGATGAATACGCCGAACTACTCCGTGTATCGGTTGCAACTGCAGGTAACGACCATCGCTTGGGGGCTGCAGAGGCACCTCCAGCCATTATTTCAATATTCCTTGGCGAAGAACTTACAGAGGTGTTACAAGCAATCAAAAAAGGTAAATCAGATGTAGATAATGCACGTTCTGTCCTTGAAACCGGAGTTGACTCTCAACCAGTAATCAAAAAGGATAAAACAGATCGAAACCGCACTTCTCCTTTTGCTTTTACAGGTAACCGTTTTGAATTCAGAATGACAGGCTCATCACAGTCTGTATCATTCATAAATACAGTGCTTAATACAAGTGTGGCTGAAATCCTTTCTCAGTATGCAGATATATTAGATAAGGCTGATAACACAAAGGAAGTAATAGACAGCATTATCAAAGATACCATAACAAAACACGAGCGTATAATTTTTAACGGAAACGGCTACTCTGATGAGTGGACTGAAGAAGCTGAAAAAAGAGGTTTGCCAAACCTCAGAACAACAGTTGACGCACTCCCTGAGTTCAAGAGTCAAAAGGCAATCGAGCTTTTCTCAAAGCACGGAGTTCTTTCAAAGGTTGAAGTTGAGTCAAGATACGAAATACTCCTTGAAGAGTATTCCAAAACACTTCATATTGAAATGCTTACAATGCTGGAAATTGCACGCCAGGAAATAATACCTGCATGTATACGTTTCACAAATATGCTCAGCGAAGGAGTTGCTTGTAAAAAATCCCTTGAGCTATCTATTCCCATGGAAACTGAGCTGTTAAAAAATGCAACTGCATTAACCGAAGCTCTTATTGCTAATACAAACACTCTGAAAGAAATTTCTGCTTCAGTCCCTTCAGAAGCATATGCTTCTGCACTTTATTACAGAGATGTTGTTATTCCCGCAATGAATAGACTCCGAATAGCAGCAGACAGTCTTGAAAAGATTGTAGGAAAAGACTATTGGCCATTCCCTACATATACAGAACTTCTTTATAATATTTAAAAAATGCCGGGTGTTGCTCTCAACATCCGGTTTTTAGCAAAAAGGACTATTATGAAATACGAAAATATTACTAAAGGCATATTTATGTCACGACCTAACCGATTTATTGCAAATGTAGAAATTGACGGAAAGTGCCAAGTGTGCCACGTAAAAAATACCGGTAGATGCCGTGAACTTTTGTTTCCGGGTGCTACAGTATATGTTCAGCGATGTTCAAATCCCGAACGTAAAACAAAATACGACCTTATTGCAGTTGATAAAAACGGATTACTCGTTAATATGGACAGTCAGGCACCCAACAAGGTCTTCCATGAGTGGGTGATGAAAAGTGGATTTTTTGGAAACAACATCAAGGTTAAGTCTGAATTCACATATAATAAATCAAGATTTGATTTCTATATAGAAGCAGATGCCAAAAAAATACTTGTCGAGGTTAAAGGTGTAACCCTTGAAGAGCAAGGTATTGCTGCTTTTCCCGACGCACCGACACTCCGCGGACTTAAGCATATAAATGAGCTTTGCGATGCTTTGAAAGAAGGATTTGAAACTTATGTATTCTTTATAATCCAGATGGAGGGCATGCGCACCTTAGTCCCCAACCGAAACACTCAACCTGAGTTTGCAGAAGCTCTTATGAGGGCCAAAAAATGCGGTGTTAATATCAAAGCTCTCACCTGCAACATTTCACCCGACACTATCAAAGGCGATAGCTTTATAAAAGTAAATTTAGACGGAGGTGGATATTTTGGATAGTTTACAGAAAAAACTGTTCGAAATGCAGGACTTAGAATACAAAAGCTTTCATTCAAAACTAATACCAACAGTTCCTACCGATAAAATCATAGGCATCCGCACCCCGCTTCTCAGAAAGTTTGCAAAAGAATTTAGCAAAACGGATGAAAGCGCAAAATTCCTCGAAAGTCTACCACACAAGTATTATGAAGAAAACAATCTTCACACATTTATAATTCAGGAAATTAAAGACTATTCCGAGGCAATTTCAAGAACCGAAACATTCCTTCCATTTATTGATAACTGGGCAACCTGTGATTCATTCACTCCAAAGGTGTTTAAACAAAACAAACCAGCAATCCTCAAGAAAGCATATGAATGGATTGACTCAAACCACACCTACACTATTCGTTACGGGATTAAAGTGTTTATGGATATGTTTTTAGATGAAGATTTTTCGGAAGAACATATGAAAACAGTTTCAAACATAAAATCAGATGAATACTATGTAAAAATGATGGTTGCCTGGTATTTTGCCACGGCATTTGCAAAACAATATACATTTGCAGTAAAATACATAGAAAATAATGCATTGGATTTATGGACACACAATAAATCAATACAAAAAGCTGTTGAAAGCTACAGAATTGATAACCCTTCAAAGGAATACCTTAAAACTCTTAAACGAAAGTCTGAGGCGATAAAATGAAGCTATATGCACCTGACTATTACAAGCAGTTCAAATGCATTGCTCACGAGTGTACGCATAGCTGCTGTGTTGGATGGGAAATTGAAGTAGATGAACATTCACTTAACTACTATAGAAGCATAACAGGCGATTTTGGCAAAAAGCTTAATGAAAATATAGTGTGCGAAGAAAGCTCTTCGGTTTTTCGTCTTGGAAAGAACGAAAGGTGTCCGTTTCTCAACAAAAATAATCTATGTGACATAATAATTAATCTTGGCGAAGATAACCTGTGTCAGATATGTACTGACCACCCAAGGTTCAGGAACTTTTACACAGACCGCACTGAAATCGGACTTGGACTTACCTGCGAAGCCGCCGCAGAACTTATACTCAACAAAGAAACTAAATCAACAATTATCCCTATTTGTAATACTGATTTAACATCTGGTTTTTCAGAAAAGGAGCTATACTTTTTTGAAATCAGAAACAAGCTTTTTGAAATAGCACAAGACAGAAGCAAAAGCTTTGACAAACGCTTCCATGAACTTTGTAATGTAACAGAAATATCTATGCCCGAGCTTTCATCACAGATGTGGGCAAAAGAGCTTTTAACTCTCGAGCAATTAAGCGATGAATGGACAAACTTTCTAAAAAACATTTCTAATAATAAAACCACAAATATAAAACCTTCCGATACACAACTCGAACAACTTATTGTTTACTTTATATTCAGACACACAACCCCCGATACAATATCTAACGGACTGAGATTCGCCCTTGTCGCCACAGACATAATAACAAAGCTATCCCCCTACTCCGATAGCTTCATAGACCTATGCAGAATGTTCTCCAGTGAAATAGAATATTCGGAAGAGAATACAGATTATATTATGTTTTTTTGATTAAAAAGGGGCTGTTTATAAAGTCAGCCCACAATCCAGGGGATGGTTAAAAATAGTGCAGAACAAACGAAACGAAGTATTATGCGGTTTAATCCGCATAATACCTTGCCCGAAGGCGTACGTTGGTACGTCGAGTGGTGAGTTGCGTTCGTAGTTCAATGGCATAAAATGAAGAGAAATCCGCAAATTTGCGGATTTCTACCGTAATTTATAAGTTTTCGCTATTTTTGATGCTTATAAATGCTTATTTAGAGCCATTGAACGGTCTGTGCATTTTTAAACATCCCCTTTTTCACATTTTTCGACATTAAAACATATAATAATACTGAATGTAATATATTACTTCAAAATATTTATAGAGGAGATGTTTTCATGGAAAATTCAACAGAAAACACTACGAGTTGTACACTTTGTAAATGTGTGGGATATGCATACGTACCCGTTCAGGTGCTTCGTGATACTTATTCTCCCGAAAAAGGCTTGATTCAGGGTACTATCTTCCCCGAGCTTGATTTGACTATCGACGAATATGGTAAAGTATGCAAAGAAGGAGGCAGAGCATAATGGAAAAACAAACAACACTCCGCCAACTTCAGAACTACCATTTTGCAGCCTATGATATGCTGCTTTATCTAGACACACACCCCGGCGACAAAAAGGCCTTTGAGCTTTTCAAAGACCTTGTTAAAAAATATATGACACTAAGAGCAGAATACGAAAAAAATTACGGCCCGCTTACGGGTTTTGCAAGTGCTAACAGCACCACATTCGATTGGATAGACTCTCCGTGGCCATGGGAAAAGGAGGCAAACTAAATGTTTCAATATAATAAATTTCTTGAATTTCCTATAAAAATCAAAAGAACCAACCCCAAGCTTGCAAATGTCATAATCACTCAATATGGCGGTCCCCACGGCGAACTCGGAGCTTCGCTTCGCTATCTTACCCAACGCTATATGATGCCCGATGATGTGACAAAAGGCCTGCTTACCGACATAGGTATGTCGTGTGTTTAATGCTCCCACACAGGTCATTCGGCTCTAACGCTGAATTTAGCACTACTTTCCATCTGTGTGGGAGCAAATTTAAATAAACATCAAAATGCTTCCTATCGTAAACTACAATCTTTTCTATGATTGTTTTATAAAATATATCGTCTTGCTTTCTTGCATAGAGTAAATCTGATAGATATTCTTTCACATCGGCAATTATCTGTTCGCTATCGTATGAATTGTATTTCTCCTTGTTGCTTTGTGTTAAAGAGTAATTTAACTCCGCAATCTCTTTTTCATAGCTCTCTTTCTTTTGTCGATATTGTTCTTTTGTCAAATCCTCACTCAAATACAAATCAAGCAATCTTTCCGATTTAGATGTAAGATTCTCAATTCTCTTTTTGATTGCATCTTCATCAAGTTGTTTACTTTCTCCTGCATCGAATACAATTTTCAAGACTTCAAGGACTCCATCTAAAATTACTTTTCTGTTCGCTTTCAAATTTTCAATAACTTTCTGAATCGCAAGCATAAAATCTTCATCACGAATTTGAGAATTAACATTACATCCGATTTGATTCCCTGCAGCATCAATTTTCGGCAAGCCATGTTGTGCTGCTTCATAGCATCGCCAAGCTTTATATCTGCTTCCGTCTTTTCTTTTTTTCGTTCTTGACACAAATCTGTTTCCGCAACAACCACATTCTATTTTTCCCGATAGTGGATAACGATTACTATGTCTTAATTTGATTTCTTCAGACGGTGAGCGTTTATCAAGTTCATATTGTGCCATATCCCAAAGTTCTCTTGAAACAATAGGTTCGTGATGGTCCCTTAACACAACAAAATCTTCTTCACCACGATTGTATTTTTTTTGATGTGTAAGAAAATCAGGAGTAAAGGTTTTCTTTTGAATAAGGTCACCACAATACTTTTCATTCCTCAGAACCTTCAGAATAACAGTATTTGTCCATATTGCATTTCCCGTTATAGTTTTATATCCTGCTTCACGAAGTTCTCTTGCTATGGTGTATGTACCTTTTTTCTCTATTGCAAACTTATGAAATATCAATCTTACAATCTCTGCTCCATCTTCATTGATATGCAGAACACCGTTTACAACATCATATCCAAGCATATCTCGTCCAAAGACAACACCTTTTTCCATTTGTCGCTTTTGTCCCCATTTAACTCGTTCAGATGTTTTTCTGCTTTCTTCCTGAGCCAACGAAGCCATGATTGTAAGTCTTAATTCTCCGTCCGGTGCAAGAGTGTCGATATTATCAAGAGCAAAGTAAACACCAATATTTAGAGATTTTAATTCTCTTGTATATTGCAGAGTATCTACGGTGTTTCTTGCGAATCTGCTTACTTCTTTTGTGATAATCAGGTCAAATTTTCCTAAGTGTGCATCTGCAATCATTTTATTGAAAGCTTTTCTCTTTTTTGTACTTGTACCCGTCAAGCCTTCATCTGCATAGATTTCATAAAGTTCCCATTCAGGATTTCTTTTTATATATTCCTCAAAATACAACTTTTGACTTTCAAAACTGTTTGCCTGATCGTCTTTGTCGGTTGAAACTCGACAATATGCTGCTACATTTAGCATTATAAACCAACTCCTTTCAATAAAATTTTAACATCTGTATTAAATATTCGCAAAAAAATTACTTCTTTCTAAAATTTTTTTCAAGCAATTCTATTGCGTATTCGTATTGAAAGTGGTTTATTTTTTTACTTTCAAACAAAGTAACAAGCATTGCCTTCTGAATGTTAAGAATAAATTCTTTATCATTTTGGATATTATCATCTTCACAAGTCACAACATACTTATCATCCACAAAGCAACACCGTCCTTTCTTCATTTTATGTGTATCATAGTTTGTAATATTCCGATTTGATAGCATTAAGAAAGGGACCAATACACAATACAACAAAGTAACAGGTGCACACATACTTATATTTGTATTTTTAGGGGGACTATGCATACCGATCCCTTTTTTAATACCATCAAACCATATCAATAATTAAAGCAAAAACGGATGGCAGCTTGCGTAACTGCTCCATAGGAATTTCACCTTCCCGGCACCGCCCGGACTGCTCTTATTGCCTGCGACGCTTTAAACGCTCGGACTGTAACTAAGCAGAAGTATCATTATGCCGATAAATCATCTTTGCCACAAGGTAGCAGACCTCTTTTACAATGCAGGTATTTCTCGCTCGAATTTTCAACCTTTAGAAAGAAGGTAAATGAAGGTTGTTTAACAAAATCGTCATGGCGTACCCATTGCCCGGCTCAAATTTATCGGAATGTATCCGTATGCTCATATACTGCAATGCCGTTATCTTGCACGCTTTCTTTTTCAAGGTTCACAAAAGATTTCATTTGTCCTTAGGAACAGAAAATTTGTTAATTATGTTAGAAAGAATCATCTTATCTTTAGATGTTACTTTTTCACATAACTTCAATAATAACTGTTCTTCTTCAGAGTTTAAATACTCTTTAGGACCATCAAAATCCGAATTGAGAAAAATACCTCCACCGGTTCCTTTGGTGGTGATTATGGGCAATCGACTGCTGAGAAAAACAATATCATTCATAATTGTTTGTCTTGAAACATCGAACATAAAAGACAATCTAAGAGCAGTTGTAGCCTTTTCTTTAATTAAGAACAACTTGATATTTTCTCGTCTTTCATATGTAGTTAGTTTTTCTTTCACAGCCGACACCCCCTTTCTCGGCTTTTATAATACACGTCTAATGTCAAGGAAACCTTTACATTAGAAAAAATAATTAAAGTTTTTTTCATTCGAACATCCTCCAACCAAATTTTTGTTAAATTTAATTGGAGTACGGGGGACCTCGACAATGATATATTCTGTTTTTAGAGATAAAAAAACAACCAAAGCAAACTCTACCTAAAGAGCTTTCTTTGGCTGTACGGTGTGAGCGAACCCTTGCTCCGCCATCTGCATCGGAACTGTTGTTACATTTACTACTGCTTGTCCTATGTTGATGTGAGCGATTTCTTCTTACAAATACAATTAAAATTGGTGTTGGGCAAAGATACATATTTTATCACTCCTGACCGCACGGCAATCCGCCTGCAATCAGAAGCGAATAAACCCTATGTGCGTGCGAGATTGCCACGCCAAACATTTTCTTTATTCTGTTGTAAATATTGTTCTGAACTTTCTTCAGTCATTGTCACGCTTTTCCTCTCCTTCCAAAATTTGACATTATAAGATTAAAAAAAATATATATCTACATATTTCGCACAAAAAACAACCGCTTGACTCCTTTAGGAACCAAGCGGTCAAGTTTCATTATTCTAATAATTGGTACATTATCATACAGTAAAAGCATTTTTATATCCTCCTTCATCAGCAAACAGTATTTCTCTAAATAAAGTGATATTTTATCTTCGTTTTACAATAATTATACCATTTTTCGCTATCATTGTCTGTCGAAACTTGTTATTGAAACATAAAAACTTTTCGTCATTATAGTATATAAATTGAGCAAATTCCTTATATTTAGACAAGGATAATGTAGATATTGGTCAAAAAACGAATAAACCCGTCGAGATTGTTTCCCGGCGGGTTTATAAATCATTATAGAATTGTAGCTTTATTGTGAAATCTTTAATAGCACATTAAGAACTTCTGATGCGACTTCATACAACCTATCAGTATCGATTTTTTCAAATACATCGTCAGGTGAATTTGCATTTATTCCATCTTTCCAATCTTGTACTATTGAAACAGCAGGAATTCCTACCAACGAAAAGGGGTAATGGTCACTATTCATTGCCATTGTTGGAATAAATCTATTCTCGTCTTCAAAAAGTTCTGAAATACTATTTTTATTAGCATCGGCTAATCGTTTTAAATCTTCATCGGTATATTGATTATTCTCAATCTTTTTATTTCCGTGGAGCATCAACATATAACCCAAATTACTTTTCTCTGCAATAGTGTCAATGTTTATTACACCTATTATATTTTTTCGTTCTTCCTCAGACAAAGTGTTTACATACCATCTTGAGCCAAGCATGTATTTTTCTTCTCCGGAGAACATTATAAATTTCACATTATATGGTAAATCAATATCCGACAACACTCTTGCTAATTCAAGAACTACTGCAACCCCCGAAGCATTATCATTCACACCATAAGAATTTTCGGTGCTATCGAAGTGAGCACTTAAAATTAACTCATTTGTTGTATCTTCAGCTCTTTTAGTTACGATAATATTATTGCCAACACCGTCTGCATCCGTTGAATCGGCAGTAGGAGCTAAATATATATCAGCTTGTGATGACCTGCGAATTGCATTTTCATTATTACCATTATTATAGAAAAACTGTTGTTTGTCTATTTTTGTATATCCGTAACTTTGAAATTGTTTTATGAGATATTCTTCAACCTCTTTTATTTGCTCTGTATTAACTGCACGAGGATGTGTTGATATTTCTTGAATCGTTTTTACCATGTTATCATCAGACAACTCTAATTTAGATAAATCACTCACCTCTGTTGATTTGTTATTATTTACGGTGGTATTATTGCATCCGGTTGTAGATGACAGTAACATCACAATTAGTAATAAAACTACACATAGTTTTTTTCTTATCGTAATCACTTCCAATTCGTTTTTCAAACATCTTTTGTCTTATTAACTCCAAAATCAATAATGAGTTTGTTGTCAGCAAAGGTTATCATTTTTTCTTTCCTGTTCACATTTCTATAAGTTCGGGGCAAAATATTGTTTTTTCTCCACACAGATAGAATCAATCCCACATATATCATGTTTGTAATGTAATTTGTACCTCCGTATGATATAAAAGGCAGAGAAACATCCAAATAAGGACATAAGCCAAGATTCATTAAGGTGCTTATTACAAACTGTAGTGTAAGCATTACACAAGAAATGAGAGCAACATAAAAACCAAAAGAATTTTTTACTTTATTTGAAGTTATAAACATTCTCATAATGAATACTGCTATTGTAATTAAAAGAGCAATGCCGACTAACCATCCAAAATTGTATATTATATTTATAAGAGCAAAATCAGTTGTAATTGATGGCATTACCCAATCTATATTACCTTCAGATAAAGGTGATGCTTTACCGATTAAATTCGCTGCATTTAATAGTTTATGCCCCATAGCATATATCCATCCACCACCTAAAGGATCTGATGCACCATTATCCAAAAACATTAACAACCGTTGTATTCTGTTTGGACTTTGAATTATTACAAATAACACACTCAAAATAGCTGATATGCCGCCAAAAGAAAGAAGTGAAACCATTTGAATTTTTTTATTTCCGCCAAAATGATTTAATGAAATAGCTCTCAACAAAACAATAGCGTATGCTACCAAAAGTATAAATACCATGCTCATTGATGGCTGAAGCACGAAAAGAAACATAGAGGATATTCCTATAATTATCATTTTAAATATACCGATAAATCCTTCATTTTGAAACTTTTCTAAGAAACCACAAAAAGCCACAACAAATAATATTCCTACTATTGAATTTACTGAAATAGCAATATTCCCAATACGAATCCAACTACGAACTCCGTTATATTGAGTTCCAAAAAATCCACATATAATCATTAAAAATATTCCAAGTGAAAACAAAATCACCGGATGCTTTTTTAACTTAATATAATCTAAAAAATACACGCCTATTAAAGTTGCAAAACCCAATACAATATGGAGTATATGCATTCCAAAAGAAATAGGATGATTTTCAAAATTGCTACTTACATACATTACCAAAATACCAAAGATAGAAATAATAGCAGTTAAGAAAATAAGGCTCCATTCAGTTTGAGGTTTATGTTGTTTATTTAACTTTTCACCTATATCTTCAGCTTTACCCATATTAGTAATAGCTTTTCTTTCTGCTTCTTCTTCAGAAGCTCCTTTTTCCATATAAGATTCTTTTAATTCCTCGATATGTAATGATATTTCTTCTCTAATTTCCTTATGTGCAGCCTTATATTTTATATAACTGCAAATATCATTGATAAAGCATTCTGTCATTTTACTCATAGCACACACCCCCTATAACCGTGTTGACCGCTTTAGAATACACATTCCATTCAGCCTTTTTATCGTCTAAAAGTTTCCTTCCAACTTTTGTGATATGATAATATTTTCTGCGTTTTCCATTATCAGCATCTTTCCAATATGCCTCGATTGCTTTCTCGTTTTCCAATCCGTGTAAAAGAGGATACAACGTACCTTCCTTCATCTCAAAAACATTATTAGTTTCTTCTTTTAAAGTCTGCGTTATCTGATAGCCATACATATCTTCTCTTGATAACAACGATAAAACAAGAATTGATGTGCTGCCTTTTACAAGTTCTTTGTTAATTGCCATTTTCATCACCTTTACATCTTAATTCTATATACATAGATATTCTATGTATATAGAATTATAACATATTGAAAATCAAAAGTCAACCATTTAACAAAAATCGCCGAGAAAATCCCGGCGATTAGTTTTATTTTTGTCCGACTATAATAGCATCTTTTGTATCAAAGTAATCTTCTGTATTACTGCTAAGACCGCTTGCTTTCCACGCTTGCTCAAAAGTAATATCGTTTCTGTTGCTCAAAATAATGTAAGTAGAATCTTTTACTGCATTATGCAATCTTCCCGTAAGTTCTAATCTGTATTTGTATGTATATGGAAGTTCTTTGACTTTCCATGTTCCGTCACTCATTTCATAGTGAGTAGAGGAATAACAGAGTTCGCCATTTTTAATATACTCGCTTATTTTATCTTCGGGGGTTGCATCGTATGTTTTCACAACATCAGGAACTTCGCCATACGAAATATCTACTATCTCAAAATACTTATCATAATCATCATAATCAATCAAAAGTTGTATGCTATCTTTTATATAATAATCTGCTTTTCCTTCAAGTGCTTTGTCAGGAATTGATGCTTTAAGATTAACACCGATAACATTTTCAATAGGATTATCGTTCAGCTTTTTAATTACATTTTCATCTTTTATGGCAAGCTTTTTCTTCGTGCGTTTTTCATTGTCAAGTGTTATTTCTAACCA
>JAZRQO010000016.1:0-24127 GCA_045649825.1 Clostridia bacterium | reverse complement strand
ATTTTGCGAACATTTACATTGTGTGCTCCCTCGGTTGTAGCAAGATATGATGTAACATCAATTATTTTCTGTGACATTTCATCAACAATCAATTCTTCGTTTATGTTTGGCATAGGAGCACCTCCTTATTCAGCACACACAATGCTGAATATATATTACCACATTTTTCTTGTCTTGTCAATGGAATGGGGAAATTCTATTAAATAATTTACAAAACGTTAATTAACCGCCTTGTTTCGACTGTATAATATATCAATAATCAATATTATGTAGCTATAATTCTTACTTGAACGCAATAAAAGTATAGCCACAAGCAGCTATACCTTTACTGTTTGATATTATTTACTTTCTAAAATCAATTTTCTTGCAAGTATAAACAAACTATTATCCACCGATGGAATATCTCTAGAAAGTGGATCTTTCACATATTCCACATCGGGATTAAAATCAGGTTTTACAGATTGATAAATTCTGTTACGAGCATTGAACTCTGCTTGTGCATATGTAATTTTGCCGGATTTATAATCTTCAATTACGGGAGCAATAATAACTCTGACTTTTTCAAGATTATTTGCGTAAAAGTCAGGTCGCAAGTACATATCCCGATATTGCCATATTGCAGCATTGGCAATGTCAACAAGTTCACTGTAATCCATCCTCTGCCGTTTGATAGATAACATTTATCGGTTCTTTTGATTCTTCATTCACAATGCTTTCGCCTTTGGTAAGTTATTGGTTTAAATACAAAAAGAGAGCTAACTGATTTTGATTTCAGTTAGCTCTAAATTTTTAATATTTAATGTTGCCAAATCGTTGCCATTTTCATTTGAAAATACCCGAAAACGGCGTGGTTATGCGGTTTTCGCCCCGCAATTCGTCATTCCCACTCAATTGTACCTACAGGCTTTGGTGTGAGGTCAAGGAGGACTCTGTTTATTCCCTCCACTTCACTTGTGATACGTGCTGTTATTTTGTGGAGCACTTCGTAGGGGATTTCTTCAATTGTTGCTGTCATTGCGTCAGTTGTATTAACTGCACGAATTATTGCGGGCCAACCTTCATAGCGCATTTCATTTCTTACACCTACGCTCTTCATATCTGGTACTGCAATAAAGTATTGCCATACTGTTTTTGCAAGACCGCATTTATCGAATTCTTCTCTGAGAATTGCATCTGCTTCGCGAAGGGCATTCAGTCTGTCACGTGTTATTGCACCAAGGCAACGCACACCAAGACCGGGGCCGGGGAACGGCTGACGGTCTACCATTGATTCAGGAAGTCCCAATGCCTTTCCTACAACTCTTACTTCGTCCTTGAAAAGAAGCTTTACAGGCTCTACAAGCTCAAATTTCATATCTTCGGGAAGTCCGCCCACATTATGATGAGATTTTACAGGCTTACCGCTTTCAGCAGCCTTAATTGACTCGAGGATATCAGGGTATATTGTACCCTGAGCAAGGAAATCAATACCTTCAAGCTTATTAGCTTCTTCGTCAAACACAACAATGAACTCACCACCAATTATTTTTCGCTTCTGCTCAGGATCAGAAACACCTTCAAGCTTTGTGAGAAATCTGTCTGTTGCATCAATATATATGAGGTTTGCATCGAGCTGATTTCTGAAAACTTCAATAACCTGCTCACTTTCACCCTTACGCATAAGTCCGTGATTAACGTGAACACAAACAAGCTGCTTACCAATAGCTTTAATAAGAAGCGCCGCAACAACAGATGAATCAACACCGCCTGACAGTGCGAGAAGAACCTTTTTGTCACCTACCTGTTTGCGAACCGCTTCAACCTGCTCAGCAATAAATGCATCTGCAAGTTCCTTTGTTGTGATACGAGTCATAGTATCCGGTCTTTTGTTTGAATCCATTTTTCCAATCTCCTTCATAATTAATTTATCGGTTTTTACAAACCGTATTATTTACAAAATCACTCTACCCATGTGATAAAATTATAGCTATACAGAATTTCAAAATACTTTACAAGCCTTTCATACAAGGGATTGGCTTCATCGCCAAACTCAATCTCAACCTGCTTGCCAAGTTCAATTACATTATCTTTTCCGTTTAGCTTATGCCACAGAAAACTCCCCATTTTATCAAGATGAACATATGATATTTTAGGCTTCTTAAATAGTTTCTGAGCTATTCTGTTAAAAACACCTGTGTTTTCAATCTCGAGAGTTATTAATCCATCCTCCCCCTCAGTCCATTTAATATGTTCCGACGGAAGTGGGATTTTTTCAAGATAGTTCTTTTGTATAATCTTTTTCTTACTCATTACTTACGCTTCTTCCATATAGTGAATTTCAAAAGACTGAGTATTACAAGTGCAAATACAATAAGTGAAAGGGTATTGCCTGCCCATACAGGAAGATTTATATAACCCGAAAGGTCAATAGCATTGCTAAAACCAACAACTGCAAGAATTGCAAGTATAATGCCTACAAGACCTTCTCCCGCAATCATACCTGAGCAGAAGAGTATACCGTCATTTGTAACTCTTTCATCTTTTCTAATCTTGTCAACTGCAAGTCTAATTAAACCGCCCACCATAATACAAGCATTAAGGTGTACAGGAAGATAAACACCGATTGCAAAAGGTAATACGGGAATACCGATTACTTCAACAACAATTGCGATAAATACACCAACAAGAACAAGCCCCCATGCAAGATTGCCTTCCATAACACCTTCAACAATCATCTTCATAAGAGTTGCCTGGGGGGCTGAAATCTCATCTGAACCGAAGCCCCACGCACTGTCGAGAAGGTAAAGTGTACCACCGATTGCCAAAGCAGAGGCAATAACTCCTATTACCTCACCAATTTGCTGTTTTCTTGGAGTCGCTCCCAAGAGAAAGCCCGTTTTAAGGTCCTGAGATGTATCTCCTGCAATAGCTGCCACAATACAAATTATTGAGCCGATTCCTATTGCACAAATCATACCGCTTGAACCAACATTACCGGTCAGCTTAAGGAGTAGGGTTGATACAAGAAGCGTTGCAATAGCCATACCTGATACAGGGTTATTACTACTTCCCACTAAGCCAACCATTCTTGATGATACAGTTGCAAAGAAAAATCCGAATACTACAATTATTACAGCACCGAGAGGTGTTACAGGAATTGCAGGTACAAGCCATATAATGAGTGTCAGAAGAACAATAGCCGCTATAACAATCTTCATACTAAGATCACGGGCTGTTCGTTCTGTTCCTGCAGCACCTGCTCCTGACATACTCTTCATAGCACCTGCAAATGTTTTAACAATAAGCGGAAGTGATTTAATAAGGCTTATAATTCCTCCTGCCGCAAGAGCACCGGCTCCAATATATCTGATATATGTGCTCCAAATGCCTGCTGCACCGCCGGCTTCAAAAATTGCACCAATTGTTTCTGTACCCGGTGCCATAATTGTATCTGCACCAAACATAACTATAAGAGGAATAATAACGAGCCAGCTTGTTATACCGCCTGCAAACATATAAGATGAAATTCTGGGCCCGCATATATATCCTACACTCATTACTGCCGGATAAATCTGAGTTCCGATTGCACCTGCAAAGCTTTTTACTGCAAATGTAACTTCACCTGCAACAAGCTTCAAGCCGTCAATTATGAGTTTGAACACTGCTGCAAAGCCCATACCTGCAAAAACAGTTGTAGCATTTGCTCCTCCCTCTTCACCTGCAAGAAGGACCTCTGCACAAGCAGTACCTTCAGGATAAGGAAGTATACCGTGTTCCTTAACTATCAATGCATTTCTTAATGGAATCATAAAGAATACACCAAGCAAGCCACCAATAAGAGCAATCAGTGTAATTTCAAGAATCCCGGGTTTGTCCATCTTCCCCTCTGCTGCCCAAAGAAACAGTGCGGGAAGTGTAAAAATAGCACCTGCTGCAACAGACTCACCAGCTGAGCCTACAGTCTGGACAATGTTACTTTCAAGAATTGAGTTTTTACGCATTATAATACGTATTACACCCATAGCTATTACCGCTGCGGGTATTGATGCAGAAACTGTCATTCCCACACGAAGTCCGAGATATGCATTCGCTGCACCAAAGACAACCGCAAGAATTACTCCCATAACTATAGAAGCAACAGTTATTTCAGGCGTCACCTTATCTGCCGGTATATACGGCTTAAAATCATTGTTGTTCATATTTTATCTCCATTCCATTGCGACAGCAATTTTTTTACTTAAGTAAAATTTTTAATAAGCACTTGTAAAATTACGATTCCGTATATTATATTCTTCAAGTTTAGAATGAATATAATCAAGGAACATTTCGTTTAAATCAACATTTTCCATCTGATATATTTTTTCCAATTTTGAATTCTTTAATTCAGAGTATATTTCGGGGGGATCATCAAACGCGAGCCTTTTTATAATATGAAATCCGTAAACTGTTTCAACAATGTTATAATCTCCCAAGTCGGTTGATGCTACTGCATCAAAATATTCAGGAACCATCTCGTTATAAGTAAAAACATATCCGTTAGGATTATCGGCTACATTTTCATCCTGATTATATTTTTCCATAAGTTCATCAAAATTTTCCCCGTCTAGAAGTCTATTATATATTTCTTCTGCGGTTTCTTCCAACATTGCAATTTCATCAGCAGATTTATTCTTTGTAGAAAGCAAGATTTGCTTAACTCTCCAATAATTTTCTCTGAAATATTTATCCGCTACATATGACTGACAAATATCAATCTGCTTTTCATTTCTGAATTTTTTATAAAGCTCCGGCGTTTCATCCAAAGCCAGACGCTTAACAACATGATAACCATAATCGGTTTCAACAACGGCATACTGCCCTATCTCAATACCTGCCACCGCATCATAAAATTCAGTTACCATCTCATTGTACGTAAAAACGTAACCATCAGGAGCATTTTTAACACCCGAGTCTTCATTATATTCGGAAATTAATCTGTCGAAATCCTCACCATTGCGTGCCTGATTGAAAATTTCATCAATTTTCTTTTTAAGCTCAACTTTTTCAAATCCACTCTTACCTTGAGTGAGGAGCAACAAATGCTTGGCACGATAATAATTACCCATAAAGTATTGGTCAATATCTGCTTCAGAAATGCCAATATCCTTTACAAATTCGTTCAGAACGAGTGTCTGATATGATGTGCCGTACATCAAAAAGTCAAATAACTCCTTAGAAATATCTGCTTGTTTAAGATATTCTTCAACACTGCCGTAATTATTCTTAACAGCTTCAATGCGATTATTGTATTCCTGCTGTGCATTAATACCCATTTTTCTGCCTATAGCTATAACATTGCCGTAAAGTTCAACCTGAGCACGGGCTTTTTGTGAAACCGCTTCCGAAACAGTCCCACCCGACTGAGTATTATATGATTTCTCAAAATATTCAATAAATTCTTTTTTTATCTCTACATTATCTATTTTCATTGCAATGTCACCTGAAGTTGAACACGCTGAAAACAAAATAACTGATATAAAAATCAGAAACAGCTTTTTCACAAATATCCTCCTGTTCTATGAAATTATAAAAGCTCTTTTGCTTTGAGAGAAAGCTCATAAAGTTTATTCATTGCTTCAATTGGGGTGAATGTGGTGGCATCAAGCTTTTTGAGTTCTTCCGCAATAATACTTGCTCCTGCATCAAAAAAATCCATCTGAGTAGAATCGGAAATCTTTTTTCTTTCTCCTGAGCAAACCTTTACACCTGTTCCGTCATCACTTTCAATTGATTTTAAAATATCTTTCGCTCTTTTAATAACAGGTTCCGGAACACCTGCAAGCTTTGCAACTTCAACACCATAGCTTTCATCTGCACCACCGGGAACAATTTTTCTGAGAAAAGTTATGTCATCACCGTACTTCTTTACTGCTATGTTATAATTCTTTACTCCGGGTAAAGAATCCTCAAGCTGTGTAAGCTCATGATAATGAGTTGCAAAAAGAGTTTTTGCACCAATATTTTTCTTGTTGTGTACATATTCAACTACACTCCATGCAATAGACAGACCGTCGTATGTGCTTGTACCTCTACCGATTTCGTCAAGAATAATGAGGGATTTGTCAGTAGCTTCAGAAAGTATATGTGCCACCTCTGACATTTCAACCATAAACGTACTCTGCCCTGCAGCTATGTCATCTGATGCACCAACTCTTGTAAATATTTTATCAACTATACCGATACGTGCAAAATTTGCAGGCACAAAACTTCCAATTTGAGCCATAAGGGTTATAACAGCAACCTGACGCATATATGTTGATTTTCCTGCCATATTCGGGCCTGTAATTATTATCATTCTGTTATCATCTGTATCGAGCTTTGTATCATTCGGCACAAAAATCGAACTGTGATGCATTTTTTCCACAACCGGATGACGTCCGTCTTTAATCTCTATTTCGCCGTTTTCAGTTATCTCAGGTTTAACAAAGTTATAAAGAGATGCGACAGAAGAAAGCGAACAATAGCAATCGCAATTTGACACCACTTCACAAACTGTTTTGAGCCTCTGGATATTAAGACGAAGCTTGTCTACGATTTCACTGTAAAGCTTTGATTCAAGGGCAGCAATTTTTTCACTTGCACCTAAAATAGTATCTTCAAGTGCCTTAAGTTCAGGAGTTATATATCTCTCACCGTTTGTAAGGGTTTGCTTTCTGATATAATGCTCCGGTACCTGATCCATGAAGGATTTGGAAACTTCAATATAGTATCCGAAAACCTTATTATATCTGACCTTTAGAGTTTTAATTCCCGTCTCTTCCTTTTCACGCGCTTCAAGCTCATATATCCAACGGCTTCCTTCATTTTTTGCCTGGTTTAGCTTATCAAGCTCCTCGCTGTAGCCTTCCTTGATTACTTTACCTTCACGAAGAAGTGCAGGAGCTTCATCGTGAATACTGAACATAAGAAATTCACGTATATCCTCCATAAGCTCAAGGTTATCATACAGACGCTTTACAGTTGAGCAGGCAAATTTCCCGAGAAGTTCACGTATCGCCGGCAGATGTGCAAGAGAACTTCGTAGGGATATAAGGTCCTTCGGAGTAACACTCCCGATTGATATACGGGATGTGATACGTGATATATCATAAATTCCGGAAAGTTCTTCCATAAGCTCATCTCTGAGCATGATTCTGTCGGTAAGCTCTTCCACTGCATTCAGTCGTTGTCTTATACCATCTGCATTTATGAGGGGTTTTTCAAGCCATTGTTTAAGACGTCGGGCACCCATAGAGGTTTTGGTCTTATCAAGCACCCATAATAATGTGCCTTTTTTATCACCGTTTCTCATAGATTCGCAAATTTCAAGATTACGACGGGTTGCGACATCAATATCCATATACTCTCCGATTTTGTAAAGAGTAAGCTTATTCATATATGAAAATGAGCTTTTTTGAGTTGTTTCGAGATAACGCAGAGCTGTACAAACCGATTTTTTCAGGACAGACGGATTGATAATATTGTAATTAACCTTTTCGTCAGGGAATTGTTTTGAAAGCATAGCTTCCACATCATCAAATTCAAAGAACTCGTCAATAAGAATTGATGGCTTCACTTTTATACGAAGCTGAATTTCTGCAATAACCGATTTCTCGCAAGTGTCGTTCATTATAATTTCAGCAGGAATATACCTTGCCATTTCATTTACAACGTGAATTCCGTCACTTACGCAGGTGGCATATATTTCACCTGTTGAAATATCTGAAAAAGTAATACCGTACACTCCATTTTCGGAGTACACTGCTGCAAGATAATTATTTTCCCTTTCGGACAAAAGTTCTGAATCAACAATCGTACCGGGCGTAATAACCCTTACAACTTCACGCTTTACAAGACCTTTTGCCTGTTTTGGATCCTCCACCTGCTCACAGATGGCAACCTTATATCCTTTTTCAATAAGCTTTGCAACATATACATTAGCACTATGAAAAGGAATTCCGCACATTGGTGCTCTCTCTTCCATTCCGCAGTCTTTACCTGTAAGAGTCAGCTCAAGTTCTCTTGAAACAAGTACCGCATCATCAAAGAACATTTCATAAAAGTCACCGAGGCGGTAAAACAAAATAGTATCTTTATAGTTTTCCTTAGTTTCAAGGTATTGTGTCATCATCGGTGTCATGACGTTAACCTTCCCATCAATTCAAATTTAAAATAAGCCTGAAATCAGTGGCATCCGCCGCAGGATGAACAGTCGTGTGAACAACCGGGAGTCTGACCTGTGATGTAATAGTTAAGAATTCCGTTTACTTCTGTAACCACACGATCCAGTTCTTTCTTAGCATCAACATATGCCTTTATTGTTTCTGAAGATTCAACAAGCTTATTAAAAGCCTCATTGTTAAGCTTTACAGCTTCTTCTTCGGTTATTTTACCGTTCTGGATATCACGTCCCAGATTCATTCTGTTCATATTAAACTCAACAAGCAAAGTCTTTGCATTTTCGTCAGCTTCCTGTGCTGCTTCTGCTTCCTTTACCTTTTTCATTTCTTCACTATTGGCAATGAGTTCGCCAAGTTCTCTTGTTTTTTCAATAATAGGTGTCATAATTCTTGTTCCTTTCTTATTCTGCAAGTTCCCCGTTAAGGCTCCATGTATGAGCTTTTGTTATCTTAACCTTTACATACTTGCCGCAAAGGTCGGGAGAACCTTTAAAATTAACTATTTTTGTATTTTCCATCCTGCCTGAAAGCATTTGTGAATCATTTTTACTCTCTCCATCCACAAGAACTTCTACAACTTTTCCCTCAAATTCAAGGTTCTTGCGGAGTGAAATTTCATTCTGAACTTCAAGCAATCTGTCAAAATTAGAATGAATTTCCTTATCGGAAAGAACAAAATCCAGCTTTGCTGCAGGTGTTCCTTCACGCCTTGAATATATAAAAGAGAATATGTTATCAAATTCAACCTTTTTAAGAACATCAAGTGTTTGTTCAAAATCCTCGGTAGTTTCGGTCGGAAATCCCACAATAACATCCGTAGAAAGAGCAATATCGGGGATTGCCGCTTTAAGCCTGTTTATTTTATCAAGATATTCTTCCTTAGTATATCCTCGGTTCATATCTTTTAAGACTGCATTACTTCCTGCCTGAAACGGAAGATGAAGCTGATGACAAACCTTTGAACAGTCAGCCATTGTTTTTATAAGCTTATCCCCAAAATCCTTGGGATGGGATGTTACAAAACGAATTCTTTTAAGACCTTCTATATCGTTTACCATAGAAAGCAAATCCGAAAAATCAATTTTTTCTTCAAGGTCTTTTCCGTAAGAGTTAACATTCTGTCCCAGAAGTGTAACCTCTGTTACTCCTCCTGCTACCAGTTCCTTTATCTCATCAAGTATATTCTCGGGCTTTCTGCTTCTTTCCCTGCCTCGTACATAAGGCACTATGCAGTAGGTACAGAAATTATTACATCCAAACATAATGGAAACCCATGCTTTATTCTTATCGGTATGCTTAACAGGTATTCCTTCGGCAATATAACCTTCACTGTTTTCTATATCAACAACGCGTTTTTTGCCGGTTACTGTATTCCATAACAGTTCGGGAAATCTATGAAGTGCATGAGTTCCGAACACAAGGTCTACCTGAGGATGTTTCTTTTTTATTTGCTCTGTTATATGCTCCTGCTGCACCATACAGCCACAAATGCCGATTATAAGTTCAGGGCGGGATTCTTTTATATGCTTCAGAATTCCGAGCCTTCCAAACACCTTTTGTTCGGCATTTTCACGTACTGCACAGGTGTTATATATAATAATATCTGCAATCTGCGGGTCCTCAGTAAAATCAAAACCGCACTCAGAGAGCATTCCACGGATACGTTCGGTATCATTTTCGTTTTGCTGACATCCGTAGGTTTCAGTAAGAGCTAATGGGGTATGACCGGTTGCGGCTGCAACATTTGTACAGTACTGTTTCAGCTGCAGTATAAAGCCCTTCTGTACGTCCATATCTTCTTTTGTTACAACGACTGCCATAAAAACAGCACCTCCCTCCCCATATTAACTGTAGAATTATATCATAAATACATTTGAAACACAATACTATTTTAGAAATTTTGTTATTTTTTTATTCAGGCAAACAAATACACACACATATTTATTCAATATAATGAAAACAGGCGTTGATCTCGCCTGTTTTCATTACAATAATTTTAAAAAATCACGTATTTCTTTTTCTGTTTCATCAATTTCCTTTTTGAACGCTTCTGCACTTAGTCGCATAGCTCCACCTGCAAGAATTATAAGTTGCTCAAGATTATCAGAGGTTGCCACTCTTACACGGTTATTTTTACCGAGCTGATGTGTTACCTTTTCTATATACATATCAGCCGTTTCCGCCTCTTTAGTATACACAATATCAACGCCGTGAATCCTCTCAACCTCACCCCTGTTTCCCTTTACTTTGTATGCATCAAAAACAAGGATTACATTGATTTTTTTATAGCCCTGATAATTGCAAACAATATCAATCAAGCGATTTCTTGCCATATCAAGATTATCTGCAGCAAGCTTTTTAAGCTCGTCCCACGCAAAAATAATATTATATCCGTCAATAAGCAGATATTCATCTCCACGAACAATTTTTTTAGGCTTATAAGCTTTTTCCGATACAGGCTTTTTGCGAGTTTCCATAGCAGTGTGAGGGACACGTTTTACAGGACCATACGTCTGTTCAAAAATTCTAAGAAGCTCTTCATCGGATGCAACAGACCGAATATACTCACGCACCCTTACTTCTTTCTCTTCCGAATCTTCAAAAATATTACTTTCTACATGAGCATATTCAGGAACCTTATCCCATTTTACAACAAATCCTGCACCGTGACTGCAAAAGACAGAGTCTGCGGAGTTTTCTACATCAGCATCACTGTCGTAGCTGTAAGCTTCAATTACTTCTGCTTCGTTATGACACGGCTCATAGCCTTTGAAAATACATGAGAGTCTTCCTCTGCCCCTTGTGTACCCTGTTACTTCGCTATGATATTCATTTATTTCCGATACAGGAGCGCAGCCCTTTATAACAGAAAAATCCCCTTCTGTTTCGGGAGCATTAAAGCTTCCTCCCATCTGTTGAATATCTGTCATAGCTCGCCCTACACTCTCAGATGGGATACGCAAAGTAAAGTTATACCACGGCTCAAGCAAAACGCTCTGTGCCGACTTCAATCCCTGGCGTACTGCCCTGTAGGTTGCCTGTCTGAAATCTCCTCCTTCGGTATGCTTCTGATGTGCCCTACCTGCTATTAGTGATATTTTAATATCTGTTATGGGAGAGCCGGTAAGCACACCAATGTGTGATTTTTCTGCAAGGTGTGTAAGAATAAGCCGTTGCCAATTCTTATCAAGCATATCCTCACTGCAATCTGATTTAATAACCACCCCGGTTCCGGGTTTGCCCGGCTCAAGCAAAAGATGAACTTCTGCATAGTGCCTCAAAGGCTCATAATGACCAATTCCCCGCACAGGCTCTTTTATTGTTTCTTTATATGCAATTCCGCCTTTTCCAAAGGTTACATCAAGCTGAAATCTATCGTGAATTATGCGTTTTAACACTTCAAGCTGAATATCTCCCATAAGTCTTATTCTGATTTCTGAGAGTTGCTCATTCCACTCAATTTGTAGTGTGGGGTCCTCTTCTTCAAGGCGTCTTAGCATAACTAGTGCCTTGTGTACATCATAGCCTTCAGGAAGAATAACACTGTAGCTGAAAACAGGTTCAAGGAGCGAGGCGCTCTCATCTGCTTCAGTTCCAAGACCTTCCCCCGGGAACGTCTGAGTAAGTCCCACCACTGCACATACACATCCGCAGCCCACTTCATCCTCCTGAACAAATTTACTACCACTATATATCCTGAGCTGATTAATTTTTTCTTCCCATGATTCACCTTTAATATTTGTACCTGATATAACATCACGAACTTTCAGCGTTCCACCTGTAACTCTTATATGTGTAAGTCGTTTGCCCTGTTCGTCAAATGTTATTTTATATACACGCGCTCCAAACCTTTGTGAAGCTTCTCTTTGCAGTGTATAGGTGTTAAGAACATTTAAAACCTCATCAACACCCGTAACCTTAAGCGCTGAGCCGAACACACAGGGAAATATTCTTCGGCTTAAAACAGCGGATTTTATACTTTCTTCTGATATGTTTCCACCAAGATACTCCTCCATAATATTTTCATCACACATAGCAAGTTCTTCACTGTCGGGAGCCTTAGAAAAATCGATAAACCCTTCTCCAAGCTTAGTTCTGAGTTCTGACAGGATTTCATCTTCGCAGCGCTCACATATATCTGTTTTATTAATAAAAACAAATACAGGAACCCTGTAATCTCTAAGGAGCTTCCAGATTGTTTCGGTATGGCTCTGGACGCCATCGCTCGCACTGATTACAAGAACTGCGTAATCAAGCACTTTTAATGTTCTCTCAGTTTCAGTCGAAAAATCAACGTGCCCCGGAGTATCCAACAAAGTGAAGGAAGTATCTTTCCACGAAAACACCGCTTGCTTGGAAAATATGGTAATACCCCTTTCCCTTTCAAGCTGTGAATTATCCAAAAATGCGTCCTTGTGGTCTACTCTGCCAAGACTGCGTATTTCACCGGCTTTGTAAAGCATCGCTTCAGACAAAGTAGTTTTACCGCTGTCCACGTGAGCAGTTATTCCTATTACAATACGTTTCATTCAATTTCTTCCGTTTCAATTAAAAATATATCAGTAACAAATGACGGAATCATCATTGTATCGCCGTCTATACAAACACGGGCTTGGAGGCCGTTATGGTCTGTAAATGTGTCACCTGCCGAGAATGATGCCGTAACACCGTTTATAGTAACTCGTGCCGAAGAAGTATTACTATCCCATACCACTTTTCCGCCTGCAAGCTCAGCAAATGCTCTCAATGGAATATAAAAACTCTCTCCGATTTTTACAGGAGGTTTTGAAAAACCAAAATATTTGTTATTAAATTTCAAAACATAATTATCTCTGTTTAAAACAGGTAAATCTATTTTAAAGCTATCATTTATAACTACACCATTTTCTGTTCTGCTGATTTTTTCAATATCACATTCCGAAGTGATTTTACTCCAATAAATACCTTCGGCAGAGACGTATATATTCTTACCTGAAATATAGTAGTATACATCTCCGAGAGAATCTATATATAAAGGCTTTGAAGTTTCATATACCACATCAAAGAAATTTACTCCATCTTCCGAAAGGCAAATTTCTCCCTTACGTGCAGAGGCTGCGAAACGTCCATAGTTATAGCAGGGCAGATTAAGTCCTCCACCAAGAAGCTTCCAATCATTACCGTCATCAGTATAATATACCGACCCTGCCTTTATATAATCCATCCTAAACGCACCTGATGATGCAGTAGGATATATTTCAAAATTCCGTTTCCATACTAGCTCAAATTCCTCATTTAAAAACCATACTTCTCTGTAGTAATCGCGGACAATATAGTAAGGAATGCCACTGTGCTGGCAGTTATTAATTATATATCCATCACCCGTATATGTTACACGAATTTCACTGCCTGTATCAAAAATCTTTTCAACTTCGGGAGAAATATAATGTTCCGTCCATATTTCACCATCTATTGATGTTAAAAGTTTTCCATCATCATACCTCAGATATTCCCTGCCTGTGTATTTTGTGTCTTTCACATTTTCGGGGAAATCCTGAATATATGTTTTTACGGGAGCTGCATTATCGCTTATAACAAAAGAATTTTCCATACCCCCGGGGTGGTTTGTGGTGAGAATAACTGTCAGAACAAATTTAACGGTTTCTCTTGCCGGAACCTTTACGTTTGCAAGCCTGTCGGTTTCTTTCCAACCAACCGTACCCTTTGTAATGGGATATCCATCAACAAGATTTCCGTTTTCATCTCTTAGAATAATGAGATTATTTGCACCTGTGTTTAGATAATAATTAAACCATTTATCGGAATATCCCTCATTTGTTACTGTAATATGATAATTCTGAAAAACACCGTAGTTCCCGAGTGAATTGCAATATTCCTCGGGTATATATTCATCTATTTTAAAGTTCGGAACAAAATCTCTTTCTCGTATATTCAAATCTTTTTTATATTCCCACAAAAGTGCATGGTTGGTATCGAAATACCAAATATCTGTTTTTTCACTTTCAGATACACCTTTCCCATAATAACGTTTTTTCGAAGGGTCTTTGTATTCAAACTCCAGCATACAGCTTTCTGCAACATTGTCTTTATTCCATATGTCAGATGTGGGGTTAAGATTTGTATACCAGGTGGTGACATCTTTCCCTGCAGGCGAGTATCTGTTATAAACTCTAACCGGAAGCTTCTCACCGTTTCCTATATAACCGGGAATTGTAAGATTTACATACGCATCTACCTGATTTAAAGAATTTGCAACGCCTTTCATTTCATACTGCGGAATAAAGGGTGCGAAATCAATATTTTTACTCATATGTCGGCGGTTGCCTGCAGTATTACCGATAGACTTTACCGCAAAAACATTTATATCACAAACTCCGCTTTTAAGCTCAAAATCCGTTATTATATGCACAGGACGCCAAATGGGAACAGCTCTGTAGTTGGGTATAAATTCACTGAGATATACTGTTTCTCCTGCTTTCATTGAAAATTTTACAGGTTCAAAAGGAACGGGCTTATACTTTTCACCTGAATCAAGAACTGATATTTCTTCACCCAGGTAACTTGCCCAGGCAGTAAAGCATCCCCACTCCTTTTCAGTAGTTAACTCCTCCCGATTGATATAATAGGTTATATTAAGCGGGACTTCAAAACCCAGGGCGCCAATTGAAATTTCGCAATCAGTTTCAGCACGGAACATCACATCAAGCTCCACGTCAAAGCCTTTATCGCATATTGCACCCTTTTCGTCTTTTAGCTCCGTATGGTTAACGTGAGAAGCAAAAAGAGTATATTTATCAGGCGCCATATCTTCATTGGACATAATAAACCTTGCATGCTCATTGCTTATATCTGCAAGGTCTTCACGGTATATAAACTCGCGGTTATTGCTGTATATGTATTTCCCGCCCTCTCTCGGTTTAAAAACAAGGTCAGGTGCCGCAAGCACTGTTGTAGATAAAACCGTGTATAAAACAAGAAAAGATAAAAGTAATTTTTTCAAGATAAATTTTCCTTTCATTAAATATTACAATATTATAATATTCCAAGATTATATAATTATTCTGTACGATAAAATCAACTTTATTGAATTATTTTAACATATATTCTTTTCATTTGCAATAGTTTTACCCTATTTGTTTTTATGCTCTTGACACATTTTATCCGTTGAGTTATAATTCAAATAATATCTTCACAAGTTGTTTTCGGAGGTTTATATGGTCGGGGTTCTTATATACTTATTATTTTTAGTCATAGGTTATGGCTATAGCTTAACGATATTTAAGAATAAAGATTTGTATTTTAAAATATGGTTTGGAGGAATATTAGGAAATCTTCTTTTAATGTCAGGAATTGTATTACCTTCGTTTATATTTGGGTTTACAGTTTTGAGCCACATTTTACTTATTTTGATTACATCAATTCCACTGTTGCTCCTAAAAAAATTACTGCTTTATAAACCACAAATTGAAGTTTCAGAAACGTGCGGAATTGATTTTAAGGTGTTGGGGTTTGTTATAATTCCATTTTCACTCTTAATATGGTTACTTTTAACTAATCATATTCTTACCCCTATTCCAGGCGGTGTGGCAAGCGGTCAATCAACCTATGGCGACCTGCAAATGCACCTGGGTTTTGTAACAAGCATAGCCGAGCAAAAAGTGTTTCCGCCTAACTATCCGTTTCTTGACGGATATAAAACCAACTATCCGTTTTTTGTTAATATGCTCTCTTCAAGTCTGTACCTTTTTGGAACACCTCTTAGGCTTTCGGTGCTAATTCCAAGCTATGTTTTAACACTTTTGCTTGTAATGGGCTTTTATATATTGGCATATAAAATCACAAACAAAAAGTCGGCAGCTATACTTTCATGTATCCTGTTCTTTTTAGGCGGCGGATTAGGATTTATGTACTTTTTCGTGAACGAGCCTTTTACAAACATTTTTACCGAGTATTACCGCACCCCGACAAACTGCCTTGATTATAACCTACGGTGGGTGAACTCCATTTGTGATATGATTATCCCCCAACGAACCACAATGGCAGGTTGGTGCATTTTCCTCCCCGCTTTATGGTTACTCATTGATGGAATACAGAAAGAAAATCGAAAAGATTTTGTTATTCTTGGTATTATAGCAGGTGCAATGCCAATGATTCACACCCATTCGTTTCTGGCGCTTGGTATAATCAGCGGTGTATTGTTCTTTCTGCATTTTCCATACAAAAGCTCTAAAAAAACATATATCATGAATTGGATATATTATGGTTTTATTGCACTTACACTTGCACTGCCTCAACTATTTTACTGGACTTTCAGCCAGACTGCCGGTAATGAATCATTTTTAAGGTTTGGATTTAACTGGGTAAACGAAACCGATAACTATTTTTGGTTTTATGTTAAAAACTGGGGCATACCTGCAATCTTTGCTATTCCTGCTATCATTCACGCACCGAAAACCAACAAAAAATTGACGATTGCATGCGGCGTTCTATTTCTACTTGCTGAATGTGTTATTTTTCAGCCAAACGAATATGATAACAACAAGTTATTCTTTATTCCTTATATAATTCTGATTATCACGGTAAGCGATTGGCTTGTTTATATATGGAACAAGCTTAAAGGATTTAAATTACGGAGCACTTGTGCTTTTATTATTATAGGGCTGGGAATACTATCGGGCTCACTTTCAATAATAAGAGAATATATAAGCGGTGGAGAATACCTTACTTTTTCAGAAAATGATATAAAAATAGCGGAATATATCAAACAAAATACACCATCAGATTCACTTTTTCTTACAGGCACACAGCACCTTAATCCCGTAGTAACATTAGCGGGAAGGAATATATATTCAGGGTCATCATTATATGTTTACTTCCACGGATTTACAGAAGAATATTATGCAAGAGCAGATGAAATAAAATCCGCATATACAGGAACTTATGATGAACTTACTGATTTTTGCAGAGACAAAGGGATTGATTATATCTATTTAAGCAAACACGAAACATCAGAATATTCAACACAGGAAGAAACCTTCAAATACCTCAAGAAAGTATATTCTATCGGTGATAACATATTATATAAATTAGAGTAAATTACACGTATCAAAAAAGGACACTCTGTGGTGTCCTTTTTTGACTAAGCAGAATATTTTAGAACTAATTGTTATTAAAAAATTTTTGATTTCTCGAATATTTTAACAAGAATTAAACCTATGATTAACCCTGCAACGCCCTGAACTGCATTTGCAGGGATATTTACAACAGACGGAACAAATCCATACATAAATCCCTCAAATACGAAGTATCCAACAATCATTTCTATTTCGGCCAGCGTACCTCCGATAATCCTTGAAGGTATGTTACCCAATTTATTATGTATTCCCTTAAAGCAATAATGTGCAACAATTGCCATAATACCTTTAATTACTAAAGTTGCAGGAGCGTATACAAGATAGCCCGAGAATACATCAGCAAGCGCAGAACCGATACCTGCAGCAGCAAATCCGTATGCAGGCGACAAAAGCCAGCCGGAAATAAGTACAACACAATCGCCAAGGTTTAAATAGCCTTTAAGCGGAGAAGGTATTTTAATAATCATTGTTGCTACACAGCAGAGAGCAGCAAGCATTGAAGAAGTTACAATTTTTTGTGTGTTCGTTTTCATTTAGAAAAAACCCCTTTACAAAACTTTACGTTTATTATATAATAAATCTGAACATATCACAATTACCAATTAAGGAGAATTTAATATAACCAGATGAAGTATTCAATTGATACAAATTCAACAAAAAAAGCATACATTCAACTGTATGAACAGCTCAGAACAGACATAGTAAATTTACTTTATAAAAACGGAGACAAACTCCCCTCCAAGCGTATTCTTGCAGAAGAAACACTAACAAGTGTTATCACCGTTGAACATGCATATGGAATATTATGTGATGAAGGATACATCGAAGCCAAAGAACGAAGTGGGTACTTTGTTACATATCGTAAAAATGATTTTTTACCCATTGTTGAAACCGAAGTACACAGCATAACCACAAATAATCATCAATATAATACAAATGAATTTCCATTCTCTGTACTCGCAAAAACGATGCGGAACGTAATATCAAAATACGAAAAAAACATTTTGATAAAATCTCCAAACTCAGGATGTACTGAACTACGAAAAGCAATTTCAGATTATCTTGCAAGAAGCAGAGGCATTCGTGTTTCATATAACCAAATTGTAATCGGTTCCGGAGCAGAATATCTCTATGGCCTTATCGTTCAATTTTTGGGACGTGATAAGATATATGCTCTGGAAAATCCCTCTTATGAAAAGATTTATTCTATATATAGAGCAAACGGAGCTGAATGCGATTTGCTCAGATTGGGAAAGGACGGAATTTTGACTTCACAACTTTCAAAAACTAAAGCATCTGTCCTTCATATAACACCTTTCAGAAGCTTTCCAAGTGGTATCACAGCAAGTGCTTCAAAGCGAAACGAATATATCAAATGGGCAAAAGACCGAAATGGCGTAATTATTGAAGATGATTTCAATTCTGAATTTACCGTATCCACTAAAAATGAGGACACTGTTTTTTCACTTGAACCCACTCACAGTGTAATATATGTAAACACCTTCACAAAGACAATCGCTCCCTCAATGAGAATCGGATATATGGTTTTACCGGAAGAGCTTGCTAAACCTTTCTTTGAAAAAATAGGATTTTACTCCTGTACCGTTCCTATATTTGAGCAATATGTTCTAGCAGAATTAATCTCAAACGGGGATTTTGAAAGACACATAAACAGAACAAGAAGGAAGCTTCGTCAGATGCTGAAAAACAAGTAAAATACAAATTCGCTCACTTTTACAAAATATCTATGTGTTCACCGTTTAACGCCTTGTTCATACTTCTTACTGCACAGAATTTACCGCACATTGAACAGCTTTCCTCAATTTCGGGCTTTCTGTCATCTCTGATTTTCTTTGCCGTCTCGGGATCAAGCGAACACTCCCACTGCATATCCCAATCAAAGCTTCTTCGTGCATCAGCCATTTTATCATCAATATCTCTTGCATGAGGAATTTGCTTTGCAATATCTGCAGCATGAGCCGCAATTTTTGATGCAATAATGCCTTGCTTAACATCATCAACATTTGGAAGTGCAAGATGTTCTGCGGGTGTTACATAGCATAGAAATGCTGCACCTGCCGAAGCAGCAATAGCTCCTCCAATTGCTGATGTTATATGGTCATATCCGGGAGCAATATCAGTAACAATCGGTCCCAACACATAAAACGGTGCACCCATGCAGATTGTCTGCTGCATTTTCATATTAGCTTCAATTTGGTCTAACGGCATATGACCGGGTCCCTCCACCATAACCTGAACATCCTTTGTCCACGCACGCTTTGTAAGCTCGCCAAGTCGAACAAGCTCCTCTATCTGACACACATCACTTGCATCTGCAAGACATCCCGGACGGCAAGCATCACCAAGAGAAATTGTAACATCATATTCACGGCATATATCAAGTATTTCGTCATAATGCTCATAGAATGGATTTTCCTCCCCCGTCATACTCATCCATGCAAATACCAAAGAGCCACCACGAGAAACAATGTTCATTTTTCTTTTATGCTTTTTAATCTGTTCAATCGTTTTTCTTGTAATCCCGCAATGAATGGTTACAAAGTCAACACCATCTTCAGCATGAAGTCTTATAACATCAATAAAATCTTTTGCGGTAAGTGTTGCCAAATCTCTTTGATAATGTATAACACTATCATATACCGGGACTGTACCAATCATTGCAGGACATTCTTTGACAAGCTTTTGTCTGAAAACTTTGGTATTTCCGTGGGAAGATAAATCCATAATAGCTTCTGCACCCATGTTAACTGCTGCCCTTACTTTTTCCATTTCGATGTCATAATCCCTGCAATCTCTTGAAACCCCTAAATTAACATTAATTTTTGTTCTGAGCATTGACCCAACACCATTCGGCTCTATTGAAGTATGTAACTTATTCGCGCAGATAACAACCTGACCTTTTGCAACAAGCTCTCTTATTTCTTCGGGTGTCCTGTACTCTTTTTCAGCTACAGCCTTCATCTCCGGTGTAATTATGCCTTTTCTTGCAGCATCCATTTGTGTTGTATAATTTCTCATTCCACTCATCCTCTCAATCAGATAATTCTTCAGCATATTTTGTATGGTGTCCAAAGTTGTGCATCAGCGGCCCTGAACCTGCTCCCAAGTCAAGCCCCGCTGAAAGTGCATCAGAAATATATTCCTTCGCTCTTTTTACCGACTCAAACACCCCAAAACCTTTTGCAAGATTAGATGCAATTGCAGAAGACAGTGTACACCCGGTCCCATGCGTGTTTGGATTGTCAATACGATTACCATAAAACCAGTGAAATTCTCCATCAATATACAATAAATCATTTGCATCATTTATACTGTGACCACCCTTTAAAAGTACAGCACAACTATATTTATCAGCGATGTATTTTGTAATCCTTTCAACATCCGTATCCCTGTTTATCTTAATACCGGAAAGAATTTCAGCTTCAGGTATATTTGGTGTAACCAAGGTCGCAAGAGGAAACAACCGTTCCGCAAGTGCCGAAATTGCATCAATATCCATAAGTCTTGAACCACTTGTTGAAACCATTACAGGGTCTAACACAACGTTCTTTGCATTAAAATAATTTAGTGTATCAGCAACAACTGATATAAGCTCCGCAGATGAAACCATACCTATTTTTACACTGTCTGGAAAAATATCCCTGAAAACAGCTTCAATCTGAAGTTTTAAAAATTCCGGCGATGTTTTCTGAACTCCCCATACACCGGTGGTATTTTGTGCAGTAAGTGCAGTTATTGCACTCATAGCATAAACTCCATTCATTGTCATAGTTTTTATATCCGCTTGAATACCTGCTCCTCCGCTTGAATCGCTACCGGCAATAGTCAATGCAGTTTTCATATTTCCAACTCCCTGATTTTTTCTGAAATTTTTTCTGTTTCAATTCTAACATTTTCCGCTTTCATAATTGCGGATACCACACAAATTCCTGCAATGGGTATTCCTTTCAGAATATCAATATTGTTTTTGTTAAGACCGCCAATTGCATTGACAGGAATGGGAACTGAATTGCAAATATCCTTTAATGTATCAGTAGAAGTCAATACTGTCTTAACCTTTGTGGTTGTGGGATAAATTGCCCCTACACCCAAATAGTCTGCACCTTGTGCATAAGCTTCTTTTGCTTGCAAAACTGTTTTTGCAGTCGCACCCACAATTTTGTCATTTCCCATAAGCTTTCTTGCTATATAAACGGGCATATCGCATTGACCGACATGAACACCTTCTGCATCTACGCTTAGCGCAACATCAACTCTGTCATCAATAATAAGGGGAACATTATATTTTTTTGTTATATGATGAATTTTTTCAGCAAGCTCAATATATTCTCTTGTAGTCTTTTCTTTTTCACGAAGCTGCAGAAGTGTTGCACCACCTTTTAAGGCTTCTTCTATACGAAAAAGAAACTCTTTTTCGGTATAATCTGTACTGTCGGTTATAAAATACAACTTAGTATTTAGTTTTTTCAAATTATGTTTCCTCCGTATTTGAATATTTTAATATTTCCTCTCTGCCAAGAGTTGATATTCTATCCATCAAATTCACCATAAAGCTTCCGTTTCCTCGTTTTGTTTCAGCAAGCTCACCACAAATTCCAAAATAAGAGCAAGCAGATACAGCCGCTACCATAGGATTTGCAGATGTCATAAAAGCTGAGCATAAGGCCCCTAGCATACATCCCGTACCGGTTACAGATGTAAGTGACGGTGTTCCATTTTTAATACACACAGTTCTTATTCCGTCTGTTACAATATCTGTTTTACCTGTAGCAAGAATAACTGTTTGATACTTTTCAGCAAGTTTTTTTGACGTATTTGTAATATAACATTTGTTTATAGAAAGTTCAGCATCTACTCCCCGAGAAAAATACTGCATATCTTGTAAAGCTAAAATTTCTGAATAATTCCCTTTTATTACAGATGGTACAGCCATTTTAAGTAAGTCCAATACATATTCACGTCTTAACTTTGAACAAGCAACTCCCACAATATCTAACAAAATGGGAATATCAATTTCTTTCGCTTTCCTCAAAGATAGCATAATAGCTTCCATTCTTGCATCTGTAATATTACCCATATTAAGCATTAATGCATCAGATGTACCGGTTATTTCACAAACTTCCTGTGGGTGCTCAGCCATAATAGGCTTCGCACCAACGGAAAGTATAGTATTTGCGCATTGATTTATGGATATTGGATTTGTAATACAATGAATAAGTGGCTTTTTTTCCATCACTTGCTCCCTAATGTCGCAGATTTTATCTGCCATCTTTATTCACCTTCTTAAAAATATAATATATTAGTGATATAAGAATACAAACTAAAAGAGATATGTACGGCAAAATTTCAAATATTGGTGATGTAAGTTTGAACATACCGGTTGTTATTTCAATCACCACAAAAAGTATCGCACCAAACGCTGCAATCACCAAAGTGTTTGAAAGCAAACTGCTTTTATCCTGATAACTTTTTGATGCGAGCATATTTTGTACTTTTGTGAGCATTCCATTATCAGCAAATTTGCGTAAAAATACATATGCTATACTACCGCCAATAAGCGTTCCGCAAATAAACGACGGAACATAGAATAGCAAGCTCAGACCTTCTTTACCCCAAATCAAATTCATAACCGGATACGATACAATAGCACCAATAATACCCGTCCCGATAATTTCGCCAAGCACTGCAAAAATAATTTTACCTTTTGACAAACGATAAAAAACGCCTGACAAAAACGCTCCGAATATTGCACCCGTCAATGCAATTGGCGGTATGCCCATTGTCACCATCCGAATAATGCCAATGAGTGTTGCACATAAAAGGGAATACCAAGGGCCCAAGAATACTGAGCATACAATATTGATAAAATGAGCCATAGGACACATTCCCTCAACTCTAAGTATCGGCGATATTACCACACCAAGAGCGATAAGCATTGAAAGTACAATCATTTTAAGTAAGTTTTTTGAATTAGTCATTTGAAATTCCTCTTTTCTTGTTTATATACAAGGCATAAACCTTGGTCGGTCGAGAATCAATTTTCTCCTCTCACCCCGAAACACGGGTTCCCATCGCTAAATACAAGACAAAAGGCGCTCGCCAGATATCCGTCCGATTATCTCGGATGCAAAATTCACCTCCATTCTAACAAAAAAGGAAGCTACCCATTTGGTAACTTCCAATTTACACATCGTTATTCCTAAACTCTTTGTTCAGGCATCCCTACGTTGGCATTATCCAAATCAGGTTCTCGGTCGAAGGTCATACCTTCCTCTCAGCCTGTACTACAAGCTCCCGTTTTTATTAAGTTTAATCATATTATATCATAATTCAAATTAAATTTCAATATGTTTCGAAAAATTTTATCAAAAAAAACAGAACTCTCCAGAAAGTCATCTAAATCATTCGGTTTCTATGGCTTTCATGTACATAATAGATGCAAGATATTTTAGCTAAATTTTGCAACAAGTTGCAAAGCGAAATTATTGCTTTGCAATAGCTAAATTGTTTTTTCAAAACAGCTAAATTAAATTCGCCTTATAGCTGACCGAAGGTCAATTTAGCTACGAAGTAATTTAGCGTGCGTAGCACATTTAGCTCGCCGCAGGCGAATTTAGCTGAAAAAAAGACATTTTTCTTTGTCGAAAAATGTCTTTTTTTCTGGCTCTCGCAGTTGGGCTTGAACCAACAGCCGGCTTGCGGTTCCCCGATATATATCTTCGGGAGCAATACTCCCTCGTTATCTATCGACCGCAGCGCATCCTCACCCTCCCTTCTTCGTCCACCGGACGCGGT
>JAZRQO010000015.1:0-1758 GCA_045649825.1 Clostridia bacterium | reverse complement strand
TGCTTGCTGCTTCATCGGCAGTTAACTCACCTGTTCTGGTGTTGTCAACAAATCCGAGTTTAACGGCTTGATCATATTCTGAAATATTCATTTCGGGATTTCTTTCAAAATAATTGCAGGCACGTACAAGCATAATTGCCGAATGCTCACGGGTTATAATATCTGACGGCTTGAAATAACCGACATCGTCACCCTTTATAATCCCCGCCTCCGTTGCAGTTATCAGACTGTCATACCAGGGATCTGAAGGTCCTGCATCACGAAAAGAAATAGCCTCCCCATAGTTTATCATTTCGAGACCTTTAACCAGCATATCAACAAAGTCGGCACGTGTTATTGCACCATCTGAAGCTTTTTCGGGAGCATTATTTGAAAATACCGAGATATTTTCAAGCACTACATACTGCCCCGACTCAGCCAATCCAGATTCGTTTTTTACAATATCTATTACAGGCTCAAATGTCAGCTTTGAAATGCGTCCTTTCCAATCCGGATGCCCGCTAAGGTCGATTATGATATTTTCGTCCCAACTGAAATTTATAGATGATTTAACTCCCGTTTCTTCATTTACCCATGAGAGCCCTGCTTTGTTATTTTCATTCGCCTTTCCTTTAATGCTTATATAAGGGTATTTTTCCGCTTCAAAAGAAAGTGATTTATCAGGCAATGTACTTATAGATGCTTCGGCAGTCAGAAAATCAAGCCTGGTCTTTCCGTTCTTCTCTGCAGGTTTAATTGAATGATAAGTATAATTATTTGCAGTTTTCATATCAACCACCCAGCCGGCAAGGATATGTGCCGTTCCGGGTTTACAGGAAAAGTCCCATGAATATGCATACTCGGCACCACTCTCGGTTACATTCGGAGGATTAATAACAGGAGTTTGGCTCACTGACAAATCGTCGCCTGTTTCAAATTTTATCTGAAACGGTGATATCACACCGCCGTAAATATCCTTCACATTTTTAACCTCAAGTGTGTATTCTGTGTTGGGTTTAAGCAAACCGTTAAAATTCAGAGTGATATTTTTGCCGTCTGATGAAAGAGCCGCACTATTCGCCGTCATATTGTTTATACTGAAGCAGTTAGCAAGCTTTCCGTCATCTGCTATTTTATTGTTAAAAGATAATAAAACTGACTGTACTATAGAAACCTCTTTCTGGTTATTCTCAGGATTTGATGCTATCATCGAAAGCGGATTATACTTCATAAGTGAAAAATTATCTGCAAAAACCATTGCTCCTGCGTCTGCCAGAACACCCAAATGAACTTTGAAGATGTCAGTTTCATTTTCCAATTTGAAAATAAAATTAATCTTCTGCCACCTGGTTGTAAGAGTATGTTTGCTTCCTGTTATCACACTTTTACTCCCTGCCTGCTGTGCAGCGAGTGCAATTAACTTGCCTGAATTTGCCGAGTCTGTTTTAACGTATCCTGAAAATACATATGTTTCCCCATCATCATAAGGCACATTTATAAGTCGCATATTTTCATATGAGCCTTTAGAAACGTAGCTTGCTCCATAAGAGCCACCATAACCCGTTCCCCGAGATACCGCAAGTTCCACATTGGGATTCCACGGGTCTTTTTGACCTGTTTGAAAATCAGGGTTCTGTTCTAGTGTTGCTAAAATATTTTCTGGCTCGGTTGTTGTAAATGTAACTTCTGTACCTGTGACTGTTCCCCCATATACATCTGTTGCCGTTCCTGCAAGGGTTACAACATATTCGGTACTGTCTGACAGTCCAGAAAGTTTAA
>JAZRQO010000014.1:0-3574 GCA_045649825.1 Clostridia bacterium | reverse complement strand
TGCTTGCTGCTTCATCGGCAGTTAACTCACCTGTTCTGGTGTTGTCAACAAATCCGAGTTTAACGGCTTGATCATATTCTGAAATATTCATTTCGGGATTTCTTTCAAAATAATTGCAGGCACGTACAAGCATAATTGCCGCATGCTCACGGTTTAATGCATCTGATGGTCTGAAATATCCTGCACCGTCGCCTTTTATAATCTCTGCCTCGGTTGCAGTTATCAGGCTTTCATACCAGGGAGCTGAAAGTCCTGCATCATGAAAAGGAATAGCCTCTCCATAGTTTATCATTTCAAGACCTTTAACCAGCATATCAACAAAGTCGGCACGTGTTATTGCACCGTGTGAAGCTTTTTCGGGAGCATTATTTGAAAATACCGAGATATTTTCAAGCACTACATACTGCCCCGCCTCAGCCCATCCATATTCATTTTTCACAATATTTATTACAGGCTCAAATGTCAGCTTTGAAATGCGTCCTTTCCAATCAGGATGCCCGCTAAGGTCGATTATGATATTTTCGTCCCATCTGAAATTTATAGATGATTTAACTCCCGTTTCTTCATTTACCCATGAGAGCCTTGCCTGGTTATTTTTCTTCGCCTTTCCTTTAATACTTATATAAGGGTATTTTTCCGCTTCAAAAGAAAGTGATTTATCCGGCAGTGTACTTATGGATGCTTCGGTAGTAAGAAAATCAAGCCTTGTCTTTCCGTTCTCCTCTGCAGGTTTAATTGAATGATAAGTAAAATTATTTGCAGTTTTCATATCAACCACCCAGCCGGCAAGGATATGTGCCGTTCCGGGTTTACAGGAAAAGTCCCATGAATATGCATACTCGGCACCACTCTCGGTTACATTACCGGGATTTACAACAATCTCGGGAGAGTCGGGAATTTCCGGGGTTTCAGTAGCCGCCTCTTCCGTATACTCAACAAGGGATATATCATCAAAATACAAATCCGAAAGCCCCTTTGAATGGAATTCCGTTTTGCACTCGGTATTATTCCCTGTATTGTATACCTCTGAAAGATACGTCCATTCTCCCTTTTTAAGGGTGACATAATTTGTACCGGCAATACCCGTACCCTTGAGGTGAAGCCGTACAGCTTCGGAAGAATTCGGTGACATCACCCATGCAGATAACTGATAATCTGTGTTTGACTTTAATGTAACATTCTGATGAGGTGCGTCGTAAGTATTCACACGGCTCCGGGCAACTGCCATATGCTTTCCGCTATGTGACGCACTGCTTTCGATAACTTCAAAATTAGCTATCCAACCATCCTTACCGTTTTCAAAGCCTCCGCCAACGAGGAGATTGTTAACGGCTTGTTCTGATTGGGTTGGAGAATTTACTATAACAGGCAGTTCATACAAGGAAACTGCATCCAGGTAATATTCCCCTTCGCCTTTGAATATAAGCTTTGATTCTTTATTTATATCATCATAGGTAAAGGTTTTGGTAATAAGCTTCCATTCGTTTTCAAGCTTACCCTGGGCTATAACTTCATCTGCAAGCTGAATTTTTACAGGGCCGCCTTTATACCACATATAAAGGGTATAATTCTTACCTCTCATCAGATCAACTTCCGTAAATAAGTATGCCGAGCTATCCTCCGGCACTGCACGAAGTGCGGCTACGCCGCTTATATCTGCTTTTACAATCTCAATATGTGTATTTACAGGAGTAAAGCCTTTTGTTCCTTCTTCAAAATCAGAGTTTTTTATAAGATTTACCTTTGTTGTAACCTGCTCTGATTTATTCAGTGTTTCAGGATTTACACGCTCTGAGGGAGCTTTTGTGGCAGCCGGCTTCGTTGCAGTATTTTCTTTTGCATTAGCCTCAAAAAGCTGCATATCATCAAAATACAGGTTTTGAAGTGAAACCACCCTTGAATAAACCTTAACCTTGTCAAAGGCTTCCGGATGATTGAATGTGAAAGTACCCTTCACATTTGTCCATTCGGGACCGATTTTTTGCGAATAGAGCTCTACAAGTGCTTTTTCATCGCCTTTATAAACCTCTGCAACTACTTTGCAATCTGCCTCATCGGTTTCGGTTTTAACCCACATAGAAATTGTGTAGGTTTTTCCGTGCTTAAGGTCAACAAACTGCTGAGGAGTTGACCATTCTTTTCTACGGTTTGCAACCTTGAGAGAAACCCTTCCTTCCACCGATGTTTTGCCTGTTGCTATAAAGTCACATTCACTTTGTAGCCAGTTCATCGTGCCACCTTCAAATCCGCTGTTTGTGTAAAGATTTGCAGCTGAAACAGGAATTGCATAAAATAAACCAAAAAGAACTGTTACCGATAATAATGCTGAAATAAATTTCTTATACATCTGAATACCTCCTCAACATTTAATTTTGTACTGCCATCCTCATCGGAGTCTGCATATATGAGATATTGCCTGCCGCCTTCCAGATATGTACTGTAACAAAAGCCGCATTTGTTGTAACCGTTAAGGGCACTTCAAGCTCCGCTGTATTGCTGCCTACCTGAGAACTCAGCAATCCTCCGAACTCCGTTGATTCAACACCAATCAAAAATCCGTTCTCATCATACATTGTTACAATCATTACAGGATTTTCACAGCTTGTATTTCCGTTATTCTGAACTGTTGACTTAACTGTAATTTCTCCGGGAGTAAGCTGCGACTGAGCTATTCCGTTTTTGTACATAACGGGAGCCTCACTCACCGACAAAGCGTCGCCTGTTTCAAATTTTATCTGAAACGGTGATATCACACCGCCGTAAATGTCCTCCACATTTTTAGCCGTAAGTGTGTATTCTGTGTTGGGTTTAAGCAAACCGTTAAATTCCAGGGTGATACTTCTTCCGTCGGATGAAAGAACTGCACTTTTAACAGTAATATCGTTTATACTGAAACACTCAGAAAGCTCTCCGTTATCGGCAATTTTATTATTAAATGTCAGTAAAACCGATTGAGATATGGAAACTCCTTTTTGATTGTTTTCAATATTTGAAGTTACAAGAGCAACAGGATTATACTTCATAAGCGAAAAATCATCAGCATAAACAACCACTCCCGAATCAGCCTCAACGCCTAAATGTGCTTTAAAGTTAGAAGTTTTATTTTCCAGTTTGAAAACAAAATTAATCTTCTGCCAATGAGTTGAAAGGGTATGTTTGCTTCCTGTCATCGTACTTCCGCCCCCTGCCTGCTGTGCAGTGAGTGCAATTAACTTGCCTGAATTTGCCGAATCCGTTTTAACATATCCAGAAAATATATAGTACTCCCCATCTTCATAAGGCACATTTACAAGTCGCATATTTTCATTTGAGCCTGTAGATACGTAGCTTGCTCCATAAGAGCCATTAATACCCGTTCCCTGGGATACTGTAAGTACCACATCTTTATTCTCCCACGGGTCTTTTTGACCTGTTTGAAAATCAGGGTTCTTTCCTAGTGTTGCTAAAATATTTTCTGGCTCGGTTGTTGTAAATGTAACTTCTGTACCTGTGACTGTTCCCCCATATACATCTGTTGCCGTTCCTGCAAGGGTTACAACATATTCGGTACTGTCTGACAGTCCAGAAAGTTTAA
>JAZRQO010000013.1:0-73975 GCA_045649825.1 Clostridia bacterium | reverse complement strand
ATTATGCGGTTTAAGCCGCATAATACCTTGCCCGAAGGCGTACGTTGGTACGTCGAGTGGTGAGTTACGTTCGTAGTTCAATGGCATAAAATAAAGAGAAACCCGCAAATTTGCGGGTTTCTACCGTAATTTATAAGTTTTTGCTATTTTTGATGCTTATAAATGCTTATTTAGAGCCATTGAACGGTCTGTGCATTTTTAAACATCCCCTTTTTATATATACGTAAAAAAATCACTATACATTTTGTACCTGCAGTTATAAATTTTAGTCGTTTATGGTATTGATTTTTCAGGGTGTTTTTGATACAATCAATATGACTGGAGATGAATACAGTGAAAAAATATGAAATAGATATGAGTAAGGGCTCTGTGTTCAAAAATATGGTGCTTTTTGCGGTGCCTCTTATTCTTTCAAGCCTGCTTCAGCTTTTGTTTAATGCCGCGGATGTTGTTATTGTGGGACGGTTTGAGGGAGAAATCGCTCTTGCAGCGGTTGGCTCTACCACGTCGCTTATAAATTTGCTGATTAACGTGTTTATGGGCTATGCCACAGGTGCTTCCGTAGTGATTTCAAGGCATTTCGGAGCAGCAAACAGGGAAGCGACACACAAAGCGGTTAATACCTGTATTACAATGTCCCTTATTTTTGGCGTTATAATAATGCTAATTGGTGTTCTTTTTGCAAAGCCGCTTCTCACGCTTATGAACAATCCCCCTGAGGTAATCGACAGTGCGGCGCTGTATCTTAAAATATATTTTATAGGTATGCCCGCTTTTATGCTCTATAATTTCGGTAGTGGTGTCCTTCGTGCCGTTGGCGACACAAGACGTCCTCTTTTCTACCTTGCGATTGCAGGGTTTATCAACGTAGTGCTTAATCTGTTCTTTGTGGCAGTACTCGGTTTGGGCGTTGCAGGCGTTGCGGCGGCAACAACAATTTCTCAATGCGTGAGTGCGTTTATGGTTATGAAATGCCTCATCGAGTCAAAAGAAGGCTACCGCTTTGACGTTAAAAAGGCTGGTATAAATAAAAAAGAATTCTTGCTTATGACTAAAATCGGTCTTCCTGCAGGAATTCAGGGTAGCTTGTTTTCCATATCGAATGTAACAGTGCAGTCAGTAATAAACAGCTTCGGCGCTCTTGCCGTGGCGGGAAATGCCGCCTCTGCTAATATAGAGGGATTTGTGTATGTGATTATTATGGCGTTGAATCAGTCAACACTTACATTTACATCTCAGAATTTCGGTGCAGGCAAGCTCGATAGGATAAAAAAAGGAATTTTTGAAGGGCTTGGTATACAGTTTGTAACCGTACTTCTGTTAGGAGTTGGAGCATATGTTTTTGGTAACACCCTCGCAGGACTGTTTACTGAGGATTCAGAGGTTATAGGCTTTGCGGTAAGGCGGCTTGCCATTATTTCCACACTTTACTTTGTATGCGGCTTCAATGAAGTTTTCGTCGGAGCACTTCGGGGCATAGGCTGCTCCGTTGCACCTATGGTTACCTCCATTTTTGGGATATGCGTTCTGAGGCTTGTGTATATTGCAACAATTTTTAAGATGTTTCCAAGCCTTCAAAGTCTGTACATAACATACCCCGTGTCATGGGCTATTACAGGTGCGGTGAACGGGATAATCCTGATTATTATGTGGAAAAAGCTCGTAAGGAGAAAAGTATGAAATTTATCGGACATTTAACAACGGTTATAAGGCACAGAAACGCTGTTATATATCATGCTTTTAAAGCAGGAATACTGTGGCGTGGGCTTTTGCATGACTTATCAAAATTTTCACCCACGGAGTTTTTTGCAGGGGTTAAATATTATACCGACGGGACACGAAGCCCCAATGAGGGTGAGCGTGCCGACTTCGGTCATTCAAAAGCATGGATGCATCATAAGGGAAGAAACCGTCACCATTTTGAATACTGGACGGACTACAATCCTGAAACAAAGGTTGTGTCACCCGTAGAGATGCCCCTTGTGTTTGTAAAAGAAATGTTTTGCGACAGAGTTGCCGCAAGCAAGATATACCAAAAGAAAAACTACACCGATAACCACCCCCTTGAATACTTTTTAAGGGCAAAGAGCAGACGTGTAATTCATCCTGTAACCTCAGAGCTTCTTGAAAGCTGGCTTGTAATGCTCAGCCAAAAGGGAGAAAAGGAAACCTTCAGGCATATAAAGAACATAAAATAAAAGGATTTTGTGATTTCACAAAATCCTTTTATTTTGTATATCTTCGATTATTTTTGCTATGGCATGCTCCATATTGCTTACGGTTACAAAATCTGCCGCTTTTTTGGTTATTTCTGTTGCATTTGCCACGGCATATCCTGCTTTTGCGGCTTTAATCATTGAAATGTCATTCTCGTTATCACCTACTGCAACGGTTTTTTCTTTGTCAATACCCAGGATTTCCGCAATCTGCATAAGCAAATTCCCTTTGCTTGCACCCGGAGGCAGGATTTCGTAGTAGTGGGATGTGGAGCGTACAAAATCAAATCTTTTTGCAGGCTCCAAAGTATCAATATACGGAATAAGCTCATCAATCACAGGCTTTTCATCCATAAGCAGAACCTTTGCCCACTTGCCTTCAATTGCGTGATAATCACCTTCATAAGTAGGTAAAAATTCAAGCCTTTGATGTTCATCTGTGCGGAAATTACGTTTGCAAAAGTAGTTATGCTTATGGGTTACAACCTCAATTCCCATAGACGGGAACCTTTCAAGCACTAAATCAATCACCTCTGCAGCCGATTTGTCAAGCTCCATTTCCATCAGGTTTTCACCTTTTACGTGGTCATATATACTGCTTCCGTTAAGGCAGCCGATAGGTGCGTTGGGCTTTACCGCTTCAAGAGTTGGCTTAACTCCTACGTGAGTTCTGCCCGTTATAAAGGTGAATTTGCCACCGTTTTCTTTAAAGTATTCAATAGCTTTTTTATTTTCTTCCGATATGCTTTTATCTTTTCGGAGAAGTGTTTCATCAAGGTCTGTGCAAAGGAGTATTCCGTCAAATTTCATTGTTGTAAGTTCCTTTCTTTTCGTCAAGAAGCCTTTGAAGCTCTGAAAGCCTGTCTTTGTCCATGGCAGGAGTATCGCCCATAGGGAAGGCAATTCCCATATCCGAATATTTTTTTTCGCAAAGTCTTTCAAAGGGCAGAAGCTGAAGCTTTTGTATGCATTTTTTGCCGACTGTAAGCTTTTTCAGCATTTGTATTTGTTCCTCAGTGTCGTTTATGTGGGGGACCGTTACCTGTCTTATCCAAACGGGAACATTATATTCCTCGCACTTTTCAAGGAAGTCCAGGGTTTTTGAAAGGCTTCCCTTTATATACTTCTCATAATCCGATTCCGTATTCATTTTAATGTCCAGAATAACTAAATCAACAAGGCGGAAAATCTCGTCGGGGGTGGAATTTCCCGTACAACCCGAAGTATCAATACAGGTATGGATACCCGCACCCTTACAAAGCTTCAGAAGCTCTATAAGAAACTCGGGCTGCATAAGCACCTCACCGCCTGAAAAGGTAACTCCGCCTCTTTTTCCGTAGTAGTTTGCATACCTGCTTATTTTATTAAAAAGAGCGTCTGCAGTGATTTCTTCGCCGCCTGATGGGTTCTGAGTTTCGGGATTATGACAGTAGGCACACCGTAAGGGGCAGCCCTGAAAAAACACCACCGACCTCACACCCGGACCGTCAACGGCACTGCCGGTAAATATAGAATTAATACGTCCCATATACTTTAAACCTCTTATATGCTTTTATAAAGTTCTTCAAGCCTTTCGTACGTTTCGTCGCTTATATCGTGCTCAATTTTGCAGGCGTCATTTTCTGCTGTTTCAGGAGTAACGCCGATTTTAACCAGCAGATCCTTTATAAGCTTATGACGGAGGTAGGTGCGGTTTGCGATTTCAAGACCTTTTTCCGAGAGAGTGATATATCCCTCAGGACTTACTTCTATATATCCGTTTTCACGGAAATTCTTCATTGCAACACTGACAGAGGGCTTTGAAATATTTAAATCCTCTGCAATGTCAATTGAGCGAACATTACTTTTTATTTCGCCGAGTCGAAGTATGGCTTCAAGATAGTTTTCTGCCGATTCTTTAATAATCATACCGTTATCCTTTCATAAGTCCCCTCTGTTACTTTCCCAAGGTCCTCGGGGGAGAGCATAAGCGTTATCCCGCAAACTCCGCCGCTTACTGCTATTCTTTCAAAGTTTCTGCAGGTTTCACAAATGTATGTGGGGAACTTCTTTTTCATTCCAACGGGTGATACACCGCCTCTTATATACCCTGTAAGAGCCTGTATATCTTTTACAGGAACAAGCTCCACACGCTTATTACCCGAAACCGATGCAAGCTTTTTAAGGTCAAGCTCCTTTTCTACGGGTATAACTGCCACAACAGGTCCCGTTTTATCACCCTTACCAACAAGGGTTTTAAAAGATTGTTCAGGCGGGATACCTGTTAAACCTGCAATATACGCCCCGAAATTCTTTGATACTTCTTCCGCTTCATATTCTACCGCCTCAAAATCAATTCCCGAAGCCGTAAGAATTCGCATAGCGTTTGTTACAATTGTTTTTTTCTTTGCCATATAATTTTCCTCGTTTTTACGGGATGGGTAAAAATAGTGCAGAACGGACGAAACGAAGTATTATGCAGCTAAAGCGGCATAATACCCTGCCCGAAGGCGTACGTTGGTACGTCGAGGGTGAGTTACGTTCGTAGTTCAATGGCATAAAATAAGCAAAAATCCGCAAACCTGCGGATTTTTACATTATTTATAAATTTTGTTTGTGCTTTATGTTCACATACGAATTTTTAAAGCCATTGAACGGTCTGTGCATTTTTACACATCCCATTAGAGTTTAGTGGAGAATTGCAAGCTCTGTTTCCTTGTCGAATACGTGAATCTTGTTCATATCGAAAGCAACCTTGATGTTGTCACCGAGCTTAGCTGTTGATCTCTGATTAACTCTTGCAGTGAAGGGTATGTCAGAAATCTTGAGGTAGAGGTATGTTTCAGCACCCATCATTTCAGTTACGTCAACGTATGCGTCAACGATGCTGTCAGCGCTGTTTGCAAGCATTGCAGGGTCGTCATGGATATCTTCAGGTCTGATACCGATAAGAACTTCCTTGCCGATGTATGCTTTAATATCTTCATTAACCTTACCTTCGGGAAGCTTAATCTTGCTGCCGTTAAACTCGAACCAGATACCGTTCTCGTCAACAACCTTAGCTGTAACGAAGTTCATCTGGGGGCTGCCGATGAAGCCGCCAACGAATGCGTTGCAGGGGAAGTTGTAGAGGTTAGCGGGTGAGTCAACCTGCTGAACAACGCCGTCCTTCATAACAACGATTCTTGTACCCATTGTCATAGCTTCTGTCTGGTCATGTGTTACGTAGATGAATGTTGTAGCAAGCTTCTTATGGAGCTTGTTGATTTCTGTTCTCATCGCAACACGAAGCTTAGCGTCAAGGTTTGAAAGAGGTTCGTCCATGAGGAATACCTTAGGATTACGAACGATAGCACGACCGAGAGCAACACGCTGTCTCTGACCGCCTGACAAAGCCTTGGGCTTTCTGTCGAGAAGATGGCTTATGTCAAGAATCTGAGCTGCCTCTTCAACACGCTTTTTGATTTCATCCTTTGGAGTTTTACGAAGCTTAAGAGCAAATGCCATGTTTTCGTAAACTGTCATATGAGGATAAAGAGCATAGTTCTGGAAAACCATTGCTATATCTCTTTCTTTAGGAGCAACTTCGTTCATAAGCTCTCCGCCTATGTAAAGTTCACCTTCACTGATTTCTTCAAGACCTGCGATCATACGAAGTGTTGTTGACTTACCGCAACCTGAAGGTCCGACAAGGATGATAAATTCCTTATCTTCAATATCAAGGTTAAAGTCACTTACAGCTGTTACACCGCCGGCATATCTTTTGTAAATACCTTTTAACTGTAAATCTGCCATTTTATAAATCCCCTCTCGTTTTATAAAAACTTTAATAGTTCACCATTTTAGTGGTTGTTGGCACATATTGTGCTGTGCCAGCAAATTGACAAATCAATTTACGTATATATAATACCACAACGGAATTTTTTTTGTAATCCCACAATTGCACAAAAAACCAAGCTGCACTTTAGTCACAATTCCCTATAAGGCAAAAAAGGCAAAATTAATTGCCTTTTAGTTGTTTATTTTGCATAAAATACGGGGGTTTTTCCCTCTGTTGACAATAGAAAAAAATTCACAATTTATACACTTTGCATATTTTTAATAGGCTAATTCGTTTATTTTCAACATTTAAGTCTTCGTGTAAAAAATAGACCAAATTTAAAGAGGTTTTTTGTTCACTTTCACAAGCAACCTTCTGAAACCATAGGTTTTAAGCCGTTTTCACGGATTATATCTCTTTATTGATTTTGTGGATTTCGTTTGTTTGCCGCTTCATAAATGAGAATTGAAGCCGCAACTGCGGCATTTAGTGACTCCGCTTTTCCGTAAATGGGGATTTTTACGGGGCGGCATATTTCCTTTATACTGTCGCTTATTCCGTTTGATTCGTTCCCCACTGCGATAATTATTCCGCCGCTGTAATCCCCGTCACGGTAGTCTATTGTGTCGCCTGCAAGTATTCCGCCGTATATTTTGCCGGGGAAATTTTCAAGGTCTTCCTTTGTCACATTCTCAAAAACATCTGTATGGAAAAACGAGCCCATACAGGAACGCACCGTTTTTGGGTTATGGACTTCCACGCACCCGGTGCTGAGAAGCACTCCGTCAAAGCCTGCACTGTCGGCAGTGCGGATTATTGTACCGAGATTTCCGGGGTCGGAAACATGGTCGCAATATACATAAGCGCCGTCAGACTTCAAATCAGGTAAATCAGTGTTCTTTTTTATAACCGCAAAAACTCCCGGTGGAGTTTTTGTATCGGAAAGACGGTCTGCAAGGGCAGGCGGCATAACATACACCTGAAAGTCGCCTGAAGGCACGTCAAAATCAAGGTCATCCCTGATAATTATTGCAGAAACCTTTGATTTTTCAGACATAACAGCCTCGGTTACGGACTTTATGCCCTCAACCATATATTCTCCCGACTCATCTCTTCCTTTTTTTGAATGGAGAGTGCGGAAATGCTTGAATTTTTCGTTTGAGGATGAAGTTATAGTTTGCATAATTGTTTCGCTCACTTTGTTCGCGTAATGAATTAGTAATTTATCATTTCTTCTACCAGCTTTATTATCTGAACTCCGTATTCCTTATCGGGGCACCATGTTCCGCCAAGCTGATTTACGTCGGTAACTGTTCCTGCCCATAAGAGCCCTTTAACTGATTTATATCTGCCGTGGGTTTCGCCTACGGGATTTACGCCCACGTATGCACTCATATGATTAAAATGCCCTCTTACACCGTCTTCGGGTGTGGCAAAGGTTTCGTGATCCTCTGTTTCGTCACCCGTTGCACCGTACTTTTTAATGCCTGCCCAGTTATTCATTTCGGGAAGAACTCTTCCGCCGTAGTTTCCGTAGCCTGTTTCCTTACCTGCCTGCGCATAAAGAACTTCGGGGCGAATTCCCATCATTTCGCCGTATTTCCAGTAATACTCCGCAACGTCAAGATAACGCTGATGTGCACCTTTCGACTTTGCCCATTTCATAGCCTGTGTATATGTAATCTGAGGTCTGCCCTTTATATCCATTGAGGGGCGGGGTGCCTCTTCATCTTCCCTCGTGTCATCCGGGATATCAGTAGAGGTATTTACCTTTCCTGTGGCTTTTTTTATACGGTATATAAGTGTAACCGCTTCTGCACGGAACAGGTTATCCTTGGGGAAGAGCTTGCCTTCACTGCCCTCCACATATCCTTTCACGGCACTTGCTGCAAGATATGTAAGGTATTCGGGGTATGCCGCATTGTAGTCGGAAAATTTCTCTTTTAGCACCGATACTTTTGTTTCAGGCTTAACACCCGTTGCATACATAAGCGTTGCAATAAACATTTCACGGGTTGCATTTCCGTCAGCTGCAAAATCCGAGGGACGGAGCAGATAGCCTGAAAGCTTATTTATATCAGCTTTTGCCCAGTGTGATGAGCTTACCTTAATCGAGCCTTTTTTTTCTTTTACGTCGAAGGTTCTGTTAATAAGGGCAAGGCACTGGCTTTGAGTAAGGTGTTCACCCAGCATAAGGTCGCCGTCACCGTCGCCCCTTAGAATATCATTTTCCACGCAGTACTCAACCGCCTCTGCCGCCCACGGGAATTCCTCTTTATAATTATCTGCAAATGCCAAATTGCCCGAAAGTGCAATAACTGAAAGGGCAAGTGCAACTATTCTCTTGTACATAGCTATCCTCCTGTGTATGTTTACATACATAAAGTATATAAAAAAATCAGAAGTTTGTCAAGTTAAAATTAAGTGCCTCCATAAATCCTCCAAGCTCTACCGTTGATATGTCGCCTCCCACGGCAACTCCGTCCACAACAAGGACATTGCCACGAAGATTTACGGTTTCGTCGGGGTAGTTGGTTATTATGTAGGTATAACGCGTGGCGCGCTTTCCCATATACGGCTTAAGGTCAAGCCCTGCCTTTTTCTGAAGCTCGTTGTAGTTTTCAAAAACCTCGTCAAATTCTTCGGGAATGATAATTTCTGCCGTCTCTATGGGCTTTGGCTGAAACTCCCACCCGAACTCACTGAGAAGCTCACCGCCCGGGCTTTTACTGTTTAAAGAAACAAAAGCAAAAGTAAGTACAATAATTGATATTGCCGCCAAAAAATAACAAAATAAATTTTTCATATATTCAAAATTTCCCTGTTTATATATTTTTTTGTGTGGAATAATAAGTCTGAGTTCAATACTCAGAAAGGCGTGAATTTTTATGGATAAAACAGCTTTAGCTCTTGTAATTATAGGAGCAATTAACTGGGGGCTTATAGGCTTTTTCGGGTTTGACCTCGTAGGTGCACTCTTCGGAGGTCAGGGCTCAGTACTGAGCAGAATAATATTTGCGGTAGTAGGCGTGGCAGGTCTTTGGGCAACCACAATACTTTTTAAAAATATTACTACGCCGAGAAATGCATAACTGCCCCAAAGCAACAAAGCCCCTTAAAGGCTTCGTTGCTACATACTAAGCTCATTCCAGGTAAATGCCTCAATATCGGGACTGCCGTACTTTTTTGTCGGTTTCCCCAAACGGTCGAAATATATGCTGCCTCTGCCCTCGGCAATGCACTGATTTATAATATCCGCAACTGCACCTTCGCCGAAATCAGAAACATATTTGTGTATTATGTTTTCAAGAACACTTCGGCTTCTGAAATTAAGATTATGTATATCTGCCCAGTCATTAACAGCTGTTAAAAGTTCTTTTGAAAAGTTTTTATAACCTGTGTGAGTTTCTTTACTCTCTTTATTTGATATATATTTATTTATATTATTTATTTCTTGGGTGAAGCAGACTTCACTACCTCCAGTGTTCTGTGCTTCACTACCCCCCGTGTTCTTCGCTTCACTATCCCCAGTGTTCTGTGTTTCACCCCCCGTGTTATACACTTCACTATTGATACATACGGTTTTTATGTAATTTTCAGAACTGTTTTTTCTCTTTATTATCCTCATCTTTTCAAGCTCTGACAATTCTTTGATAACGGTACGGCGGGTAAGCCCCGTGAATTTTGCAATAAAGCTTGCGGAAAGCTCGGTTTTTTCGCGGTGAAAGCCGCTTGTAAACCGTATTATACAAAGCAGAATTTTTATCTGCGACGCCTTATTCACTGTCATAAGATAGCTTATAAGTGAGTTTTCAACCTGTGTGTAGTATTTTTCCGTCATATGTTTTTTCTCCTTTCTTTATTCGCTATTGCTAATATTATATCATATTTTCCGCGGAAAAATCGTCAATTTTGGTTTTTTTCAAAAAACAGTTGATTTTTTTGGTATTATATAGTATAATGTTAGATAATATATTTTCAGGAGGAAATAAAAATGAAAAAAATTATTTCAGTTCTTGCAGCTCTTGCAATCGGTGTATGTGCACTTGCAGGCTGCGCAAATAACACAGCTACAAATGATGCAGAAGGCGGAAAGCACTTCGTAATCGCAACAGATAAGGGCTTCAGCCCCTTCGAATTCCAGGATGCAGACGGTAATATTGTCGGTATCGATATGGACATTTTAAAGGCTATTTCAGAGGACCAGGGCTTTACTTACGACCTTCAGTACGTTGGCTGGGATGCAGCAATCGCTGCTTGTCAGGCAGGTCAGGCAAACGGTATGATAGCAGGTGCTTCAATCACTGACGAAAGAAAAGCTTCAGGCTGGATTTTCTCAGACGGTTACTATGATGCAACTCAGGGTATGGCAGTTGCAGCTGATTCTGACATTGACGCTCTTGAAGATTTGAACGGAAAAACAGTTGCAGTTAAGAACGGAACAATGAGCAACACATATGCAGAAAGCATCAAAGACCAGTACGGCTTCAAGGTTGTTACATTCTCAACATCACCCGATATGTACCAGGCAGTTCTCGGCGGTCAGGTTCAGGCTTGCTTCGACGATACACCTATCCTCAAGTACAATATCAAAACAGGTGAGCTTGATATGAAGTTCGTTGAAGGAACAGAAAATGAGCCTGCTCAGTACGGTATGGCTATTTTCGATGCTGCTAACCAGGAGCTTCTCGATCTTTTCAATGCAGGTCTTAAGAACATCAGAGAAAACGGTAAGTACGACGAGATTATTGCAACATACCTCGGTTAATTTTTGATTAATATTTGAGAAAAAAGCTATAAGGCGCCGTGTATATCGGTGCCTTATAATATGAACACGGCTGATAATGTTGTGTTCATATTATAGCGTTTTAGTGATAAGGAGATAACATGAGCCAGATAATAGATACGTACGGTTCGCTGTTGCTTATAGCTATGGGGCAGACCTTGCTCCTGGCACTCCTGGGACTTCTTTTCGGATGTATCCTGGGTATAATCTTCGGACTGTCAAGCGTAGTTGATAATAAGGTAAGCAGATTTATATCAGCAGTCTATGTAAACCTCATCCGAGGTGTACCTATGATAGTGCTGGCATTTTTCGTGTTTTATGGAGTTCCCTACGGGCTTAAAACCCTTCTCGGGCTTTCTGTAACCTTCACCGCACTCCAGGCAGGTACAATCTGTCTTGCCCTTAACTGCGGTGCGTATATGTCGGAAATCATAAGAGCCGGTATTCAGGCAATCGACCCCGGTCAGATGGAAGCTGCAAGAAGTTTGGGGCTTACATATTGGCGTTCAATGTTTCGGGTTGTGCTTCCCCAGGCTATCAAGAATATGATTCCAAGCATTGTAAATCAGCTTATTATAACGCTTAAGGATACTTCCATCCTGTCAGTTATCGGTTTTCCCGAACTTGTTAACAAGGCACAAAATGTTATTGCCATCACATTCAAGTCTTTTCAGGTATGGGCTATTGTGGCAGTTATGTATTTGGTTGTGATTCTTTCACTCCAGCAGGTTGCCAAAGCTTTGGAAAGGAGATTGAACCGTGGTCGCGAATAAGGAAAATGTAAAAATTCATGTATCTCATCTTAATAAAAGATTTGGAAAGCTTGAGGTTTTAAGCGATATTTCAACCGACATCTATGAGGGTGAGGTTGTAGTTCTTCTCGGCCCTTCGGGAAGCGGAAAATCAACGTTCCTCAGATGTCTGAATAAGCTTGAAACCATAACCGGCGGTGAAATCGTGGTTGACGGCTTCCATATAGACGATAAGAAGATTAATATAAACAAGGTTCGTGAGAACATCGGTATGGTGTTCCAGCACTTTAACCTTTTCAATAACTTAAACGTTATGCAAAATCTGATGCTCGCTCCCGTTGACCTCAAAAAGGCAACAAAAGAGGAGGCACGTGCCGAGGCACTTCGTCTTCTCGATAAGGTAGGGCTTTCCGATAAAGCGGACAGCTATCCTTCGCAGCTTTCCGGCGGGCAGAAGCAGAGAGTTGCAATTGCGAGAGCACTTTGTATGCATCCCGATATAATGCTCTTCGACGAGCCTACATCGGCGTTGGACCCCGAAATGGTGGGCGAAGTTCTTGCAGTTATGAAGGAGCTTGCAAAGGACGGTATGACAATGGTTGTCGTAACCCACGAAATGGGCTTTGCAAGAGAGGTTGCCGACAGAGTTATATTTATTGACGAGGGTGTTATAGTAGAAGAGGGAACTCCGGAAGATATTTTCCAAAACCCCCAACACCCGAGAACTCAGGATTTTCTTAATAAAGTACTATAAAAAAATTGCGGAATTTTCCGCAATTTTTTTTGTGCAAATATGTTGTCGGATTTTGAAGTATTTATATCAGAATACGACAACCGGTTACGACATATTACTACAAAGCATTGTGGTATACTGTAGCAGTAAAATAATGAAGGGATCGATTTACTTATGCCAAAGCTTCAGAGGACAACCTCGCCTGTTACAAAACTTTTAAGAAAGCCTGTACTATCCGACAGTCTGCCCCTTGCACTTCTGTTTCTTGCTTCAAGATGCTCCTGCCTGGGAATCAGCCCCTTTGCCGTTGCAATGTTCGCCTCGGTGTGCGACCTTCGTATAGGTCTTCCTGCTATTGCCGCAGTTATGCTTGGTATGGTTTCTGCGGGTGTGCAGGGAGAGGGAGTGAAGTACATATCCGCAATGGTGCTTTTCTGGATGTATTCCATCTTAAAGCCCGAGAAAAAGGAAAACACACCCTTTTCCGCCGCAATAACAGGGATGCTTCTTATAATAAGCGGAGCTGCTGTTATGACATATACAGGATTTACCTATTATAAGCTTATGCTTCTTTTAACAGAGGGTATGGTGTGTGCCTTTTTATATACCGTGTTTGAAAAAGCTTCGCTTCTGTTTACATATTCACGGCGGCCGCCCACGGAGCAGGAGCTGATTTCAGGGGCGGTATGTATGGGGATTTTCATTTCGGGAATATCAGATATTATACTGCCGGGAGGGCTTAATCTTGCAAAAATAATATGCTCCTATTCCGTGATGACACTGGCTCTTTGTCTGCCCCTTTCCGTTTCGGGAAGCTGCGGTGTGGCGTCGGGGCTTATTTGCAATATGGACAACCCCTCTGCCGTACAGCTTACGGGACTTTACGGAATATCCGCAATATTTGCAGGCTTGCTCCGAAGCTTCGGAAAATACGGCGTTGCTTTGGGATTTATGGGCGGAGCAGTATTTTTAGTACTCGTAACGGGTAATCTTATGAGTATACCTGCTTTCGAGATTGTGGCGGCGGCGATTTTGTTTATAATCACTCCCGATAAGCTCCATAAATCAGCGGCACTGTTTGTAAACCGCACCGCAAGGGCAGATTTTGTAAGCCCCGAAACAAAAATGCGTGAATATCTCACACACCGACTTGCAGAAACGGGTACGGGATTTTCCCGTCTGTCGGCTATTTACAAAAGTGCCACTCAGAAGCGGCTTCATATGTATAATAAAGATGTTTGCACCGTTATTGACAACACAGTAGACCGTGTATGCCGATACTGCCCTCATTTTGGGACATGCCTTCATAACGAGAGGGTGAACACATATCGCATTATGTTCGGAATACTTGAAATAATTGAGCGTTCAGGGTTTTGCACAACGAGCAATGCACCGTCTGAGTTTACACGTCTTTGCAAACGTCAGGAAATATTCCTTTCCGAGTTTGCCCATTCCTATGAACTGTTTAAAAGGGATGCGGTGAAGCAGGGAGAATTTATAAATAACCGTGATTTGCTTCTTCGTCAGTACGAGGAAATTTCAAAGCTTTTCGTAGAGTTTCACGACGAAATTTCCGCAGGCTTCCACCTTGTTCCCGAGGTTGAAGAAAAGGTATCCACAGAGCTTTTAAAGGCTGGAGTTCCCCCCAGAGATATACGTGCGTTTGAAACGGAAACGGGGGAAACAGAAGTTTTTGTGTCTGTCAACAAACGGGTAAGCCGTGAGCTGCTCGCAAAAAAAGCCACTCTTGCAACAGGCTTGCCTATGGAATACACAGGTACAGCACAGGGCGGTCTTATGCGGTTTACCACTGCCCCTGTTTATGATGTGGAATTTGGCATGGTACAGCTTGCCAAGGATAACCGCACCGTGACGGGTGACAGTATAACAGGCTTCAGAACGGGACGGGACAAGTTCTATGTAATAATCTGTGACGGAATGGGAACGGGTGCGGACGCAAGCCGTGAAAGCAGAATAACCCTCAGGCTTCTTGAAGAGCTTTTACGTAACGGATTTTCACCAAGAACGGCGATTGAAACGGTTAATTCTTCCCTTGCAATGGGTATGGAGAAGGAATGCTTCAGTTCAGTTGATTTACTCTCCGTTAACCTTACAACGGGAACGGGAGAGTTTTATAAAATTGGCGGAAGCAAAAGCTTCATAAAGCGTGAAAGCAGTGTGGAAACAGTGTTTTCACCATCCCTGCCTGTGGGTATACTTCCCGAAGTACATATCTCCTGCATAACAAAACGCATTGAGGACGGGGACATAATTGTAATGCTTTCAGACGGAGCAGAAAGTAACTGTGCAGGATTTTTGTCGGGCGAGAAGCTTAAGAGAATAATAGCTGATGACGAAAAAAATATGGATGACGTGGCAGAGGCAATCCTCACGGGGGCACGGGGAAAAGGCATAAAGCAACCCACAGACGATATGACGGTTGCGGCGGTACGGGTTTTTAAAAAATAATTCACACAAGAGTATTAGCAGGTTGTATAAAAATAATTAAGGCTTAGCCGAGAGTTTTTTGAGCACTCGGCAGTTTTAATTCGTATGTAGTGAGTTGTATTGTTTTGCAAGTGTTTACAACGGATTGACAAGATGGGGGTTATGATATATAATTATCAATAAAAGAGCTTAAGGAGATTTTATTATATGGTAAGAGAACTGGTTCATGACCCTGTTTTTCTTGGCGGAAAATCCGAGGCGGCGGACGTATCTGACCTTCAGGTTGCTGACGATTTGCTCGATACCCTAACGGCACACAGGGAGGAGTGCGTTGGTATGGCGGCTAATATGATAGGGGTTAAAAAGCGGATTATCTGCTTCGATGCAGAGGGCAGATATATGACAATGTTTAATCCTGAAATCGTGAAAGCTTCGGGTGCATATGAAACAGAAGAGGGATGCCTTTCACTTCTCGGAGGGCCAAGACATGTAAAGAGGTATAAGAAAATCACCGTGAAGTATCAGACGCGGGAGTTCAAAACCCGCACAAAAACCTTTGAAGGCTTTACCGCCCAGATAATTCAGCACGAAATCGACCACACAATGGGAGTACTTATTTAATTATGAAGATATACGATATATCCCAGGAGAATTTCTTCTGCAATATGTAAAATGTTTAACGCAATAGCCCTTTTTTGCAAATTAACCTAATGATTTATCATGTTCGCCCGAAAATCCATAAAGTTGACGATTTTTGTTTTATTCCTTGATATTGTCCGATAAGGGGTGTATAATAGCTAAGGTTTTAAAAAGAAACAAGGAGAGAATACTCAAATGAAAATTTTTCAGCCAAAGCTTTTCACTTCCGTAAAGGCTAACGGAAAGAAACAGATAGTAAACGACATAATCGCAGGTGTAATAGTTGCAATTATTGCTCTGCCCCTTTCAATTGCCCTTGCAATTGCATCAGGGGTTTCACCTGAAAAGGGCCTTTACACTGCCATTGTTGCTGGCTTTGTAATATCCTTCTTCGGTGGAAGCTCCGTAAATATTTCGGGTCCCACCGCTGCATTTGCAACCATAGTTGCAGGAATTGTGGCAACGGCAGGAACATCAGGGCTTGTTATCGCAACTATAATGGCGGGAATTATCCTTATTATCATGGGACTTTGCCGCCTCGGCTCACTTATAAAATATATTCCCTACACCATTACCACAGGCTTCACTGCAGGTATAGCAGTAACAATCGCCATCGGCCAGATAAAGGATTTTTTAGGGCTTACATTTAAAGGTGCCCCTGTTGAAACGATGGAAAAGGCGGAAGAAATAATACATAATATCGGCACGCTTAACCCTATGGCGGTGCTTGTAGGTCTTATATCCCTTGCGATTTTAATTGTGTGGCCCAGATTAAGCAAAAAAATCCCCGGCTCACTTATAGCCGTAATCGCAGGCGTTGTTATAGTAAAGGTATTTGATATGCCCGTTAATACAATTGGTGATTTGTATACCATAACAAATGCACCGCCCGCATTTGCAATGCCCGAATTCAGCTTTGAAACTGTTGCAGCACTTCTCCCGAGTGCATTCACAATAGCACTCTTAGCCGGAATTGAATCACTCCTTTCCTGTGTTGTTTCCGACGGAATGGTTGGCGACCGCCATAACTCCAATACCGAGCTTATGGCACAGGGGCTTGGTAATATCTGCTCAGGTCTTTTCGGTGGTATACCTGCAACAGGTGCTATTGCGAGAACGGCTGCAAACGTAAAAAACGGCGGAAGAACTCCAATAGCGGGAATTGTTCATGCAGTTGTCCTTCTTCTTATACTTGTTGTTCTTATGCCTTATGCGGCACTTATACCTATGCCCGTTATCGCATCAATCCTTTTTGTTGTGGCATACAATATGAGTGAATGGCGTCATTTTGTTGAAATATGTAAAACAGCACCTAAGAGCGATATAATAGTTCTTGTTATAACATTTGTGCTTACAGTGGTATTCGACCTTGTTGTTGCCATTGAGGTTGGGATGGTAGTTGCGGCATTCCTGTTTATGAAGCGTATGTCTGACGTAACAGGTATCAGAGTTTGGTCCTCAGCCGACGAAAAGAACTCACGTGATGCAGGAAGACTTAAAAAAATCCCCAAAAAGACAGAGGTTTTTGAAATCGAAGGCCCCATGTTCTTTGCAACTTCCGACAAGGTTGCATCAATCCCCGTAAAGGGCGGAGTAAAGGTGGTTATTCTCCGTATGAGAAACGTACCCTCCCTTGACGCCTCTGCAATGCGGGCAATGTGGGCAATACATAAGTACTGCACAGATGCAGGAGTAACTCTCATTCTTTCCCACGCCAACGAGCAGCCGTTGCAGGTAATGGAAAAGGCAGGCTTTACAGAGGCTGTCGGTGCAGAGAATATAATGGAAAACATAGACGCGGCACTGGAAAGAGCAGAGCTGATTAATAAATGAATAATGAATAGTTATGGAGGGGGATGTTTAAAAATGCACAGACCGTTCAATGGCTTCAAATAAGCATTTATAAGCATCAAAAATTGCGAAAACTTATAAATTATGGTAGAAACCCGCAAATTTGCGGGTTTCTCTTTATTTTATGCCATTGAAAGCAGTAGTGTTACCCAAATCAAAGATTTGGAACACCGTTGCATGGGTGTCGTTTACCAAATCGTAGATTTGGACTTCACCGCATACGAACGTAACTCACCACTCGACGTACCAACGTACGCCTTAGCAGTGGCGTTACCCAAATCAAAGATTTGGAACGCTGTTGCATAGGTGTCGTTTACCAAATCAAAGATTTGGACTTCACCGTACGGGCAGGGTATTATGCGGTTTAAACCGCATAATACTTCGTTTCGTACGTTCTGCACTATTTTTAACCATCCCCTGGTTTGTGGGCTGACTTTATAAACAGACCCTTCTTTTTTCGGGGACATAGGGGGCACGGGAACGGATCTATTGTCCCTCGTGTCCCTATAATTTTTGTTTTTGTATTTTGCACAAAAGATTTATCATAATCAATAACGGCAGTTAGTATAATTTGTAAAAAATAAAAAAATACAAGCTAAGAATATTGACAATTTAAGGGAGTTATGTTAGACTAACTGCGTGAGTTAGTCAAGACTAACTGAGGAGGGTGAAACTTGAAAACATTAAAGGATGTTAAAATAGGCGGCACCGCAAAGGTGGCGAAAGTTGAGGGCGAGGGAGCTCTCAGACGGCGCATAATGGATATGGGTATAACAAAAGGTGTTGAAATATATGTGAGAAAAGCGGCACCACTGGGCGACCCCATAGAGGTCATGGTGCGTGACTATGAGCTTTCTCTCCGCAAAGCGGATGCAGAAATGATTGTTGTGGAATAAAATCGGAGGAAAATCAGATGTCAATTAAAATAGCGCTCGCCGGCAATCCTAACTGCGGTAAAACAACTCTGTTTAATGCCCTTACAGGCTCAAATCAGTATGTGGGAAACTGGCCCGGAGTTACGGTAGAAAAAAAAGAAGGGATGCTCAGGGGAAGTAAAGGTGTAATTCTCACAGACCTTCCGGGAATATATTCACTGTCACCCTACACTCCTGAAGAGGTGGTTGCCCGTGACTATCTTACAAACGAGCATCCCGATGCAATACTCAATATTATAGACGGAACAAACCTTGAACGCAACCTCTACCTTACAAGCCAGCTTGCGGAGCTTGGGATACCCCTTGTTGCTGCAGTAAATATGATGGATATAGTCCGCAGAAACGGTGACGAGATTAATATAGAAGCATTAAGCCGTGAGCTTGGCTGCAGAGTGGTGGAAATTTCAGCTCTTAAAAATGAGGGAATAACCGAGGCGGCAACGGCTGCAATCGAGGCGGCAAACAGCGGAAAATCCGCACCTGTGTGTTTCTTTTCGGGAATAGTGGAGCATGCTATTGCCCATATTGAGGAAGCAACGGTACACCATATGCCCGAAGCTCAGCAGAGATGGTATGCCATAAAGATTTTCGAGCGTGACATCCGTGTTATGGAGCAGATGGAGCTAACTCCCGAAAAGGCGGTACATATAGAGGCAGACATCAAAGCGGTGGAGCAGAAGCTGGAGGATGATGCAGAGAGCATTATTATAAATGAACGATACGAAACCGTTACACGTATAACCCGTAAATGCTGCAAGAAAAAGAACGCGGGCAGGCTTAAGCTCTCCGATAAGATAGACAGAGTGGTTACAAATCGTGTTTTCGCACTCCCCATATTTGTAGCGGTGATGCTTCTTGTATACACACTGTCAATCGGTACAGTGGGCAATTGGACGGTAACATTTATGAACGACGGGCTTTTCGGCTCTTTTGCGGAAACCTACGAAACGGGATTTCTTGCGAACTTGCTCAGTATCCCTGAGCTGCTCGACCTTGTGCTTTTAGGCGAGGGCGGAGTACCCATTATAGCACCCTGGCTCTATGCGCTTATTATGGACGGAATAGTAGGCGGCGTTGGTGCAGTTCTCGGCTTCGTGCCTCAGATGATTATTCTGTTCTTCCTGCTTTCGCTTCTTGAAGACTGTGGGTATATGTCACGGGTGGCATTTATTATGGACAGACTTTTCAGAAAATTCGGGCTTTCCGGAAAATCCTTTATCCCGCTGCTTGTGGCTTCAGGCTGCGGCGTTCCCGGAGTTATGGCAAGCCGTACAATTGAGCAGGAAAGGGACAGACGAATAACTGTTATGACTACCTGCTTCATCCCCTGCGGTGCAAAGATGCCTATTGTTGGCTTCATTGCAGGCGCTCTTTTCGGCGGAAGCGGCATAATTGCCACGGCTTCTTACTTTATAGGAATTATGGCAGTGGTGATTTCAGGTATAATCCTTAAAAAGCTTAAGGCGTTTGCAGGCGATCCCGCACCATTTGTTATGGAGCTTCCCGCATACCACGCCCCTGTTGCAAGCAATGTGCTTCGCACCACCTGGGACAGGGGATGGGACTTTATAAAAAGGGCAGGCACGGTTATTCTTGCGGCAAGCATTATAATATGGACCTTGAACAGCCTTTCCTTTGACGGCGGATTTCACTATATAACGGATGAAAACGGCGGTGCGTCACTCCTTCGTGTTATAGGCGGATTTATTGCATGGCTTTTTGTTCCCCTTGGCTTCGGCTCCTGGGAGGCTGCGGTTGCAACAATACTGGGACTTGTGGCAAAGGAAGAAGTAGTAGGAGTTTTCGGCTCCCTTTCATCAATGTCACAGACGGGAGCAGAATTCTTTACAAGCCCCTTAGCAGGTTTTTCATTTCTTATCTTTAATCTTTTGTGCGCACCTTGCTTTGCGGCAATGGGAGCCATACGTCGGGAAATGAACAGTCCAAAATGGACGGCGGCGGCAATCGGATATATGTGTGCCTTTGCATATGCCGTGTCCCTTATAATATATAGAATAGGCGGACTTTTTACAGGCGACGCAGGCTTTGGTATATGGACTTTAGCTGCAGCTGCAGTTCTTGTATGGGGAATTTACCTTATTTTCAGACCTGCTCAATAGGAGGGAATATTATGTTACCAACAATAATAGTAGGCGGAATAATTGCAGTAATTTTTATTGCAATTATCCTAAAAGGAATTAAAAACGTAAAAGACGGCAAAGGCGGTTGCTCCTGTGGCTGCGGCAGCTGCGGTATGAAAGATACGTGTCATAAAAAATAATATATACGAAAGCAGAAGAGATGGGAAATCCGCGTTTCTTCTGCTTTTTTTCAAAAAAAGATTTCCTTTATGCCCCCAAGATTGGGGGTTGAAGATTTTTAAATTTTTTTTATGCTAAAAAATTTTTTTGAAAAAATTTCAAAAAAAGTATTGACAAATAAATTTTTTGTGCTATAATATAATTAACGATAATGATTATCGTTATTGTTAGTAAACAGAAATGAGGATACGTTTATGATGATAACCAGGCATTCAAAACAGAGAGATGCCTTGATTGAAATCTTGCGTTCCACTGACTGTCACCCCACGGCAGACTGGCTTTATACAGAGCTTCGCAAGGAGTTCCCCAAAGTGAGCCTTGCTACGGTGTACAGAAATCTCAAACAGCTTGTAGAAGCAGGGGAGGTTTTAGAGCTTTCCACAGGCTCAGGCTCAGAGCATTACGATGCTTTCACTCATTGCCATTACCATTTCGTTTGCAAATGCTGCGGCGAGGTGAGCGACCTTCATGTAGAGCCGATTAATAACCTTGAGGAGAAGTTCAGCAGTGAAACGGGAAATGCAATTGACGGTTATTCTCTGCTGTTTTACGGAAAATGTAGGAAATGTTTAAATTAAAATTCAGGAGGAATTAGTTATGAAAAAGTTTGTATGTTCAGTTTGCGGTTATGTTCACGAAGGAGATGCAGCTCCCGCTGCTTGTCCCGTATGCAAGGTGCCTGCAGAAAAGTTCAAAGAAATGGTTGAAGGTGCGGCTCTTGCAGCAGAGCACGAGTACGGCGTTTACGGCAAAACCGTAAAGAATAACCCCGACATTTCAGAAGAGGATAAGAAGTTCATATTTGAACAGCTTATGGCTAACTTCAACGGTGAGTGTGCAGAAGTAGGTATGTACCTCTGTATGGCAAGAATAGCTCACAGAGAAGGCTACCCCGAAATCGGGCTCTACTGGGAAAAGGCAGCTTATGAAGAAGCTGAGCATGCAGCTAAGTTCGCTGAACTCCTGGGAGAAGACCTTGAGCCTAATATGAAGGCTACAACAAAGGATAACCTTAAGTGGAGAGTTGACTGCGAATACGGTGCAACTCAGGGTAAGTTCGACCTTGCATCGTGTGCAAAGAAAAACGGACTCGACGCGATTCATGATACAGTCCATGAAATGGCGCGCGATGAAGCTCGTCACGGTAAAGGCTTAGAGGGACTTTTAAAGAGATACTTCTAATATTGAAATAACAACATTTTAAGGGTTTGAGAAATCTCTCAAACCCTTATATTACCTATTGTCAACAGATTTTTAGGTAAATTATGAAATCAAAAAATTGGTTTTGTTGCGCAATCTCAACAAAACCAATTTTTTATGTTAAAGTGTGGGGTTAGAACTGTGAGAATGCAAAATTTCAAAATCTCAAAAACATTAAAAGTGGGGTAAATTTACAATTACCCCACTTTTAATATCTCTTACGAAATTAAACCCCTAAATATTTTAAGATTAACCCCCTATAATATTATTTACCCCTATATTTACTGATTAGAAATAAATTAAACTCAAATAATCTGCAAATATTTATCTCTAACCCCTTTAATATGTTGTCATCACACTATAACTGATTTTCAAAATCTAAAATATGATTTCTCTACGCTATTACTGCATTTATAACACTTTTGCTAAAAATACAAATCTATACCCTATAACCCCATTATAGATTTAGTTCTTGATAAACATTACTGATTTTCTCTATATCTATATCAATATACCTTAATGTAGTTTTTGCTGAACTGTGGTTAAAAATAGATTGTAGGGTATAAATAAAGCCATTATCTTTCTGTATGTTACTTATGTATGCTTGATATCCAAAAGTCTTTCTCAGACTGTGGCTTGACAGATTATAAGGCAACCCCAACTCTCTGCCTACCTCTCTTATCATTCTTGCAACTGATTTAACGTGTAGGGATGAGTGCTTTTGTGATTGAAATACCCAATCATCCTTATCTAAACTACCCCTCTCACTAAAATACAGATATAAGGCATTTTTTGCTGAACTATTTACTGTAAACTCTCTCTCCTTGCCAGTTTTCAATTCTAATATCCTAACCTTTTCTCTAACCTCTCCACGCTCTATATTATAGATTTCTCCAACCTTTAATTTAACAAGGTCTGACGCTCTCAGACCTATGTTAATTCCAACTACAAAGAGGGCATAATCCCTCTTTGAGTTCTTCCCTAAAAGATATTGTTTAATCTTTTGAATATCCTTGATATTCTTTATTGGTTCTGCTTTATGCTTATTTCCAACCTTGCCTTTTTTCTCATCATATCTTTTTCCCATTATAAACAACCCCTCTTTTGTAGATTTTTAATGTTCTATTCACACGTTTTCAAGTGTGAATAGAACATTATTTTTTGTATGTGAATGAGATTTTGCAAAATCTCATTCACATATTCCCATAACTACAATCTTTTTAAGTTTATGCAGAATGTTCCCTTATTGCACAAAGGGAACATTCTGCCACCCTAAAAACTTATATCACAAACTATAATTGACATCCCCACCCACCCAACCTTCATATATACACCATTGGCTGACCTTGACTACACCCACCCAACCACCCTTGAGGAATACCAACTTGAATATTAGATTATCATTGTTTAAGTTCAATAGGTTTAAGTAATTTTATCTATAATTATAATCTTCCTAATATATTATATTTAAACTGTAGTTCTTTTTGTCCAAACTTTTATTTTTTTAGTCTATAATCTTTTATAACACATGTCAAAAGTTTTATAATTTATGTCTAAAAAGTTGAAATGACAATCTTTATTTGCTGAAAAAATAACCTCTATTTTTGAGTGCATACAAAAAGCCCATCCAAAGATTTTTTCATAATCTTTAGATGGGCTTTGATTTCATAACCTAATTTTTAGGACTTGTTTTTATAACCTATTGTTTAGGACTTATTTCCATAGCCTATTATTTTAGGTTTTGGTTTCATAGCCTAATCTTTTTATAAAAACGTATTACAGATAAGAAATAGCAACCATATAACCAATAATACTAATACAGTTATCCCAATATACTTAAATACTTTTTTCCTTTTTCTCCATTCCTATCACAAAAAAATTGAACAAAAGCAAGAAATGTAGTAATGCAAACTTGAATAATTGAGCCAATAATACTTCTCTCATCAAAATAATTTATCACTCCACCAATAGCAAATATAAGTGCTAAAACTAACCATAAGTACCATTTTTTCATATTACCACCTCTATATTATCAAAAGAGTTTTATCTTTTAAAGTTTATTAACCTATCAGTTGTTTTTGTCAATTATTTTCAACCACTCAACTATATCTTTTTCCAACGCATTAACCACAAAAAAGCATACTAAACAAATAATAGCAGAAAATAGTGAAGAAATCATAACAATTGATGATAAAGGTTCATTCATATAACCATCCACTATTATTTCATAGCCACCACCCATATATCCACGTAAAAACAATACAAAGAAAATGAGTGATAAAACACCAAAAACAATCTTGCCTTTGCGCGTACGTTCCAATTTATACATATTCTCTTACCTCCATCCTTTTTAAGCATACCCCAACTCTAATTTATGTCATACACATTATACCATAATGTTCCATTTTAATCAATATAAATCAGTAAAAAATGAACTCATCAGCACATAGAATTGCTTTTATATTTTTCCAACACTTTATATATTTTTATGGAACATCCTATTAGAAAACAGATAAAAACACCTTTAAAAATCATAAAAAAATATGTGGTTGAAAAATATTTGGCAAAAAACAACGCTTATAAACCAACGCTTTATGCTGATTTTACCCCTAAATTATGTAAGTTTTTTAGGACTTTATTTTTTACCCCATTTTTACACACAAAATATTTATATCAAATTATGCAAAAAACGCTTGACTATAGCACATTGAAGAGTTACAATAGTTTCAAGAACTTAAATAATGACAAAGAAAGTGGGGTAAGAAATATGGCTACCTTAAAAGAGAGAGTTCAAAAGGGAACAATATCAAAAACCTTGAAAGAGCAGAAAGAAAAGGAAAAAGCAAAAAAAGAGAAAAAATACAGAGGTGTATATGAGGAAGTAGGAAAAGGAACTTGGGGTTTTAGACTGACAAGAAAATACAATGGCATATCCAAAGATACAAATAGAGGTGGTTATCATACTGCACTTCAAGCAAAAAAGGCAAGAGATGAACTTGCTTATAAATGGGCACACGAAAAACCTATTGAACCCACCACCACAAGAGATTATACAAAAACATTTCAAGAAGTATTTGACCACTATCTTGAAAATAGGGCTTTTACCAAAAGGGAAAGTACCACAAGAAGACATCTGTCTTTATGGGAACACCACATTCAACCTAAATGGGGGAATAAAAAACTTGCAGAGATTTCCAAAGCAGATATAGAAAACTATCTTGCAAAACTATACAAGGATGGGGATGAATACAATAATTTTGAACAAGGCTACAAGTATAGTTATGTTGAGGGTTTTCTTAAACTTATATGGCTAATATATGGATATGCTTATGATAATGATTGGCTTGAACCAGAAAGATATAGGAAAGATTTTGAAAATAAAACCACAAAACTATCAATGCCACCTAAACAAGATGAGGGAGAACAAATAGAAATATATAACAAAGAGCAGATAGAGCAAATTATATCTGTTATGAAAGATGGCAACCTATATATATCATTTTTACTTTGTTATTACTGTGGTTTACGTATTTCAGAATGTATGGCTTTAATGTGGAAGGACTTTGACAGAACTAACCACGAATTACACATAAACAAACAGTTGCTTTATAGTCAAGAAGAAAAGATTTTCTATTTAGGACCAACTAAAACCAAAAAGAGCAAAAGAAAGGTAAAAGTTCCAACCAAATTGTATGATTACTTGATAGAATATAAAAAGCAACAAGACAAAGATAAACAGAGCAAAGGTTATAAAAATACAGAGGTAGTATATGACAGAACTATAAAAGATAAAGAGGTTAAAATTGTAGGTGGAGATTTTATTCAAAGAAAAGAAAATGGGGAACTCATCACTATCAATTCTGTAAAATATTGGACTGATAAAGTCAAAAAAGAAACAAATATAAACTTTCATTTTCACGCTTTACGCCACACAAATGCGTCAATAATTGCTATGCAAAACATCCCTATGATTGCTCTTGCAGAGCATTTAGGGCATGCTAACACAAACATCTGTCAAAAGTATTATGCAACAACCACAGAGGACGCAAAAGACAGACTACTCTCTGTTCTAAATGAAATGTAAAATTGACTTTTTCAGCGTAATCTCAACATATTCTCTTTGCCCCAGTTTCTCAAGTGGAAAAAAGTGGGGTTTGCAAAACCCACACCTTTGAATATATTGAAATTACAGTAAAAAATTAAATAACCCTCAAGACGAGGCAAGACACGGCAGAGGCCTTGAGGGACTTCTCAACAGATACTTCAAATAAGATATATTTTGCAGGCGGCCGCTTCTGGGGTCGCCTGTTTCAGAAATGGAGGTAGGACATATGGATATGAAGGTTTCAAAATTACTTAATGAACAGATAACAAAAGAGCTTTATTCAGCTTATCTGTATCTTGATTTTTCAGTTTTTTATGAGGCAGAGGGTCTTGACGGTTTTGCAAACTGGTATATGATTCAGGCTCAGGAGGAGCGTGACCATGCAATGCTCTTTTTGAAGTATCTGCAGATGTGCGGTGAAAAGGTAGAGCTTGGTGCAATCGACAAGCCGGATAAAGAGCTTAAAACTCTTATGGACCCCTTAAAAGCAGGACTTGAACACGAAAAATATGTAACAAGCCTTATAAACGACATCTACGGTGCCGCATACGACGTAAAAGATTTCAGAACAATGCAGTTTTTAGACTGGTTTGTAAAGGAACAGCTTGAAGAAGAAAAGAATGCAGACGATATGATTAAAAAAATGGAGCTTTTCGGAAGTGATGCAAAAGGGCTTTACTCCCTTGACGCAGAATATGCCGCAAGAATTTATACTGCTCCCTCACTCGTTCTCGACTGATAAAATCCTTTTTCTGCAAGTGTGGATAATCATATTTCGATAGATGTTTGTTATTTGCATATAAATAAAATAACAAACCATACTAAGCTATATGATTTTGAAAGGAGCGAATAAAGGTATGATTAAAATTTTATGTGCAGTTGCACTGTGTGGTGCTTTGCTTGCTTCCTGCGGCAGAAATGTAAACGCACCAATGGAAACAAATACACCTGTGGCAACACAATCCCTTATGCAGGCAACTGCAATCCCCGTACCTGAAAACAAAACTACGGCAAACTCCCAAAACCTTATAGGCGAGGAAAAGGCAAAAGAAATCGCACTTCAAAAGGCGGGCCTTTCCCACGGCGAAGTGATTTTTGACAGAGTAGAGCTTGAAAAGGACAACGGTGTGTGGCATTATGAGATCGAGTTCAAAAAAGGCAGAAGCGAATATGATGCCGACATAAACGCCTCCGACGGCACAATAATGAGTTGGGAAACAGATATAGACGATTAAGAATACGAAAAAAGTATCAGCAACAATGTTTTGCTGATACTTTTTTATGCTGAATAAAATCATGCAAAAACAGGCACGTCCCCAATTTCGCTCAGGTGCGTTTGTGCGCATTTTATAAAGCATAATGATTTGATTATTAATAAATATACCGTTATCGGCACAAGATAAGTTTAAAAATTATTTGGAATATTTTAAAGTGCCATATACTGAATAAAATTGATAATTTAAGATAAAAGGAGTTGTTTGCTATTAATACGAAATAGGTCGTTTTAGATACATTTGTGACAGTATGAAAATAACTGAAAGGGCAATGGAGTAAATTCCATTGCCCTTTTAAATAGCAGTTCCTTTTTCAACATATATTCTTGCATAAAGTGGAGCACAAATGGAGTAATTTGGAGTACCAAAAGCTCCGAAAGTGCCTATTTTATGCGGTTTATTTATCAAGTGGCTTCATTGTTGGGAAGAGCAGGACGTCTCTTATTGCCTGGGAGTCGGTGAGGAGCATACACATTCTGTCTATACCGAAGCCTATGCCGCCTGTGGGGGGCATACCGATCTCAAGAGCGTTCATGAAGTCTTCGTCTGTGGTGTTTGCTTCGTCGTCGCCCTGAGCGAGAAGCTCTTCCTGAGCCTTGAAACGTTCTCTCTGGTCGATGGGGTCGTTAAGCTCTGAATATGCATTTGCCATTTCCCAGCCGTTCATAAAGAATTCAAAACGTTCAACATATTCGGGGTTCTCCGGCTTTTTCTTTGTAAGGGGAGAAATTTCGATTGGGTGGTCCATAACGAATGTGGGCTGAATAAGATGCTCTTCTGCAAATTCCTCGAAGAAGAGGTTTAATATATCTCCCTTCTTGTGGCGTTCTTCGTATTCAATGTGGTGCTCTTTAGCTGCCGCTCTTGCTTCTTCAAGAGTTTTGATTTCGTTAAAGTCAACCCCTGAATACTTCTTTACTGCGTCAACCATTGTAATTCTTTCAAAAGGCTTGCCGAGGTCCATTTCTATGCCGTTGTAAACGATTTTTGTAGTTCCGAGAACTTCATTTGCAACATGGCGGTAGAGGTTTTCTGTTAAATCCATCATACCGTGGTAGTCGGTGTATGCCTGGTAAAGCTCCATAAGAGTGAATTCTGGGTTATGACGTGTGTCAAGTCCTTCGTTTCTGAACACTCTTCCGATTTCATAAACCTTTTCAAGTCCGCCGACGATTAATCGCTTTAAGTAAAGCTCAAGTGAAATTCTGAGCTTGAAATCTTCATCAAGAGCGTTGAAGTGTGTTTCAAAAGGACGTGCTGCCGCACCGCCTGCATTTGAAACGAGCATAGGTGTTTCAACCTCTAAAAATCCCTGCTCGCCAAGGTAGCTGCGGATAGTTGAAATAATTTTTGAACGCTTTATAAATGTGTCTTTAACGTCCCTGTTCATAATAAGGTCGGTATAACGCTGTCTGTAACGCAGGTCGGTATTTGTCATGCCGTGGAACTTCTCGGGAAGAGGCTGGAGCGATTTTGAAAGAAGAGTTATTTTGTCGGCTCTTACTGATACTTCACCTGTCTGAGTTGTGAAAACTTCGCCCTCTGCACCGATTATATCACCGACGTCAAGCTTCTTGAAGCGGTTGTATTCATCCTCACCAAGCACGTCTTTTTTAACAAAAACCTGAATCTGACCGTCAATGTCCGCAATGTGGATAAATCCTACCTTACCCATACCGCGCTTTGACATAATACGTCCTGCAACGGAAACAGTTTGTCCGTCGAGGGGTGAAATGCTGGCTGTAACCTGCTTTTCTTCTCCGCGAACAGAAATTGTACGTTCTTCAGTTGTACAATTCTCCGTAATTTCTTTTGATGTGTGGGTACGTGTATATTTTGTTATTTCAAAAGGATCCCGTCCGTCTTTCTGAAGCTCGGCAAGTTTATCGCGTCTTACCTGCAAAAGCTCGGAAAGCTCCTGTGTATCGTTCTGATTATTCTGATTGTTTTCCATTACAAATTCCTCCGATAATATCATTAACCACTATTATATAATAAAGTTTGAAATATTACAAGTTTTTTCTGAAATTTTTTATAACTTGATAAAAAAATTTCCATAATTATGCCCCCAAAACAGGCAATTTATATGCCTTAACGGAAAATTCATAATTAATTTATAAAAACGTATTGATTTTTTTGAAAAAAAGTGGTATATTTATTTGGTAATACCGAAAGGAGATATTAATAATGGCAAAAGAAAAAGTTAAGGCAAAAAGAAGTTCAGCCGATAAGGCTGTTAATGCAGTTATAGCAGTAGTCTTGGTAGTAGTGATTGCTCTTGCGGCATTTGCACTTTACGACAAGTTCAGACCCAGAGATAAGGTTAAGGACTTTGCGGCAGAAAGAGGCATGGCAGTTGAAGATTTCATGAAGGAATATGGAATAGAGAACGCTGATGCTAATGCAAGCATGACAGATGTTTATGATAATATGACTATAGAAAACGTGCTTAAGCTCGACGGTATGACATTTGAGGACGCTGTGGCTTCAGGTCAGTTACTTGAAACTGTTACACCTGATATGAAGATGTCAGATTACCAGAAGCTCATGGAAGAAATGGCTGCAGCTCTTGAAAGCGAGGAAGCACCTGCAGAAGATGTAGAAGCTCCTGCAGAGGGCGAAGAAGCTCCTGCTGAATAATGGAGGACTTACAGATGAGTGAAAATAATGGTTTTGTACCCGAAGAGCCTGTTGTAAACGGCGAAACTGACGGTTTTGAAGAATCGTCAATGGGTATGGCTGACGATAATTTCGACGGCGATGCAGATTGCGTAGAAGAAAGAGTGGAATGCTACACTAAGGAAATCGAGGAAGTTCTTGAAGCTGCAGAGGTCCCCCAAAAGAGCATTAATCTTTCAAAGGCGGCAGTAGCGGTAATAAGTGCAGCTGCGGCGGTTATAATCTGTGTTGTTGCGGTGGCTGTGGCATATGCCGTTAGCTACAACTCATATAATGCAAATAAGGACGGATATATGCCCACTCTGGCAGATATGGCAAAAGAGTATGATATGTCCGTTGACGAAATGAAGGACGCATACGGTCTTCCATCAGATATGCGAGGCGATACGATTACGGCGGTAGCACTCAATTATATGCCTGCAGGGCTTTATGTTGAAATGAACTACCGTATCCCATTTGCAACAGCAGTTGAGGCGATGGGCCTGGCAGGGGATGAAAGAGTAAACGAAAATATGCGTTACGGCGATTTTGAAAAAATACTTGAAGAGGTTGAAATTGAGCAGCCGCAGGCTGAGGAAACTCAATCACCCGAAAGTGAAGTTCCCGCCGACGGTGAAGAAACAGAGGCTGAATAAATAAAAGAAAGGAAATATAAAAATGAGCGACGAAAAGAATTTATTTGAAAATGAAGAAGCAGTAGAGGCTGCACAGGAGGCAGTTGAAGAAGTAGTTGAGGCTGCAGAAGAAGCGGTTGAGGTTGCAGAGGAAGTAATCGAAGATGCAGAAGAAGTTATCGACGAAGCTCCTGTTGCTTTTGAGGAAGCAGACGAAGAAGCGATTGAGGAAGTAGCAGAAGCTTCTGAGGACGAAGAGAAAAAGGTTTACACAAGAGTTTCACTTATTAAGGCAGTTATTATAACACTTGTAATCTGTGGAATCCTTATGGTAGCTGAATACTACTTTATGGACTCAAGAATCAACCACTATAACCTTAACGAGGACGGCTATGCAACAACACTTGATGATGCTGCAAAGCAGACGGACAAAACTCTCGATGAGTTCAAGAAAGAAAACGGACTTCCCGAAGATATGCCCGGCGACACAACAATTTCTATTGCCGAAGGGTATATAAAGCTCGGCAAAATGCTTGAAATGCAGGGTATGGGCGAGGATATGATTCCTATGTTTGCTCAGATGTATGGAATTGATGAGTCAAAGCTCAGCAAGGATATGTATATGGGTGAATTCAATAAGCTTGTGATGGAAGCTTCTCTTAAGGCTTCACAGGAAGCTGAAAAAGCTCCCGCAGAAGATGAAGCTGCACCTGCAGAGGGTGAAGAAGCACCTGCTGAAGGCGAAGCTGCTCCCGCAGAAGGCGAAGAAGCTCCCAAGGCAGAATAATTTTTAATCAGACACCGGTCTGTTCGGGTTTGAACAGACCGGTTTTTGTGTGAAAGAGGAGAAAATATGTTTTCAAAGGAATATGATTTTAAGTACAGCGACCTGGACAGCAGAGGGGAAGTAAAGCTTTCAACCGTGGTTGAGCTTTTGCAGGATGTGTCTATTCTCCATTCCGCATACGTGGGATATGACCTTGCAAAAATGCAGGAAATTTCTCTTGCAATGCTTCTTCGCGGGTGGAGAATAAAGCTTTCGGAGCCACTTTGTCATAATGTACCGGCAGAGTTCAGAACGGGGATTATGAAGGTGCAAAGATGTGACGTTATGAGAAAGTATGAGATTGTTCAGGATGGCAGAATAAAGGGAATTGCCACGGCAGGCTGGTTCTCCTTTGATACCGATAAAAAAACCATTATCCGTGTCCCTGAAGAGATAAACTCTACCTACGACACGATTGATGAGCCTGATAACGAATTCCCCCTACCAAGATTAAGACCTCAGACAGGTATGGATTTTGCAGGTGAGTTTACGGTAACAAAACGTGACCTTGATACAAACAATCATATGAACAACGTAAAATCAGTTGAAGCTGCTCTTGATTATTTTCCTGACGAAAATGAATTTACGGAGCTTCAGGTGGTATATGTAAAGGAGCTTCGCCGTGGTGACAAGGTTTCTGTTTTTGTTAAGAATGATGGCATCGGATTTACTGCGGAGCTTCGCGACAGCGAGGGTAGCGTATGCGTTATTGTAAGGACGGAGAAGTGATTTTTCGTATAAAATAACCAAAAAAATTTTTTACGAATTGAACAAACAAAATTATACAAAAATGTTACAAACCTCGACTTGTTTTTGTTGTAATTGACATAAAAAAACACCCTAAAAACCCTTAGAATTACATAATTTCCTGACGTTTGAAATATGTAAACCTATAGGGTTTTTTAATTTCGTTAAATGTTACAAAGTTTTTAAGAAAATCAGAATTTTTGTAACAACTCCATTGCCCGAAGGCTGATTTTGTGGTATAATTACCCTTGTCAGCAGTTATGTGTTGACGAAAGAAACGGAGGTAATTATGAGGAAATCAGTCTTATGCCTTTTGGCATTTGTGTTCACGGTTTTCCTGGGTTCGGCAAGTGTATCCGCGGGGGAAATCGGAATAAAGCTTGATAATGTTGTAAGTGACAGTACAGTACATATTGATTTCGACACAGTTGCACCAATGACGATAGAAAATTCAACGGTAGTTCCTCTCAGAAGATTTTGCGAGAGTGCAGGTCTTGAGGTGAGCTGGTCGGATTCGGAAAAAACAGCTTATGTTAAATTAAATGCAAAAGCAGACTCTGCTCTCCCTATAGAAGAGTATGCTTACCGCATGCTTTCAAAGGCAGACACGAAAGGTCTGAACCTTGTGCCTGAAAGCATTATTGTTACAATGACGGTTAATGACGAGAGCTTCAGACTTACATATAACTATAAGGATTCTGAAGGTGATGCGGTTTCAATAGGTAAAAGTATTGAAGCACCAGTTCCTGCAACGGTTGTATCAAGCGGTTCAATAGTAGTTCCCATACGCGGTCTTATGGAGGCTTTTGGACTTTGGGTTGATTGGCACAATAATATTGTAACAGTTTCCATTCCACCTTTTGTACAGCTAACTGACGGATTAATAGTTGTTCCTGTTATGCAGTTCCCTGAAGAATCAGGAAGCGATGTTTGGTACGGTGCGGTTGAAGAATCGGTGGCTACGGTGCCGTCGGGTTCAGTATACCTTGGCAATTTTAAAATAACTCATTATTGCACATGCACAAAATGCTCAGGAAAGTGGGGAAGTGCAACTGCGTGGGGCGGAGAGGTTACTCCCGGCTACACAATAGCAGTGGACCCCAAGGTAATCCCCAAGCTTTCATCGGTATATATTGATGGCTACGGAGTAAGATTTGCAGAGGATTGCGGCGGTGCAATCAAGGGCAACAAAATAGATGTTGCAGTTTCAAACCACAATGAAGCGTTAAAGCTTGGAGTGGTATATAAAGATGTATGGCTTATGCCTTGATAAAAAGAGATGCGATTTTTTTCGCATCTCTTTTTATCAGTTAAATCCGTCTTTCGACGGAATAAATCCACTACGTGGATGAAATCCGACTTTGTCGGGTTTTATTTTTTAATAAACATCTGTGTCCAGTATTTTCCCTGTGCAACGTATCCTACACCTATATGTGTGTATGAGGAGTTAAGAATATTTGCACGGTGTCCTGATGAATTCATCCATGCATTTACTACTGCCTGGGGAGTGGACTGTCCCTTTGCAATATTCTCTCCTGCACTTTTGTAGGAGATCCCGAAGCTTTTTATCATATCAAAGGGTGAGCCGTATGTGGGGCTTGTGTGGGAGAAGTAGTTTTTGTCTTTCATATCCTGTGACTTAAAACGGGCAACACGGCTAAGCTCCCAGTCTTCTTTAAGAGGAGAAAGTCCCTTTTCTGCTCTTTTTTGGTTTACAAGCCGTATAACTTCTTTTTCGTAATTCACAACGGCTGTATCTGTTGTGGGGATGGTTATGCTTTGTCCCGGGTATATAAGCTCAGGGTTTGAGATATGGGGGTTTGCAGAGATTATTTCGCTTAATCCCACTTCATATTTCACTGCGATTTTCCACATACTGTCGCCTGATTTTACAGTGTGGGTTGTAGCGGCAAACGTGTAATTTGCCGAAGTTAAAGCCGCAAGCATTAAACATGCGGAAATTAATAATTTTTTCATTATACCTTTGTTCCTTTCTTCTTTATCGTAGGTGCCGTAATATTATATCATATTGGTTTACATAATTCAAGAGACAAATCCTGGGAAAATCGAATTATTAAAAACGTGTACAGGGGACGGTTCTGTGTTGCAGACACAGAACCGTCCCCTGTACACGTTGTCGTTGGATAACAAAAATGAGAGCTGAATTTCAGCTCTCATTTTTCCATTATTCCGTATTTAATTTTTACTCTTTCAATCTTTTCCGTGACGGGGTCTGTTAGAAACCACAGGAAAAATGCTGTTGCGGCGGCGTGGACGAGGTCCAGGGGGAGGGCTACCGTGTAGGCGGTTATAAACATCTGTATATTGGGGCTTGTCTGATACTGGATTACGGAGGAGGGGTTCATAATCCCACCGTAAATCACAAGAGCAGAAATTGCCCCGAATACGGAAAGGCTTACCTTTCCCGGCTTTATAAGACCGCTTCTGAATATAATTCCTGCTATAAACCCGATAATTCCCATAGCGAACATTTGCCAGGGTGTCCATGGTCCCTGTCCGAAAAAGAAGTTTGACACAAACGCCGTTATCGCGCCTGTTATAAACCCCGTTTCGCATCCGAGAGTTGCACCTGCGATTATAATAATTGCAAGTACGGGCTTGAACTGGGGAAGAAAGTAAAATGCGGCTCTCCCTGCAATTGCCATAGCGGAGAGAACACTTATTATAACAATTTCCCGCGCTTTCGGTCGGCGGTTTTCAAAGCCAGCAAAAAAGGCTATCAGCATTTCAATAATAATCAGTATACTTATAAAATAATATTTTCGGCTCCCGAAAAAGTATATCCCTGCCGCAACCGTAAGGGGAACTGCCACAAGGGAAGTGACGGCAAAGGGAATAATGCTTTTTGAGAGCTTCTCCGAAGTTGCTGCCGCTTTTTTTGATGATGGCAGAAAGCATGCAAGGCATATTCCAAGCTTTCCGATTGCAAAGCATTGGAGTATGGCATTATGGGGCGGAGCAGCTCTGAACTGTGCATAAGCCGTTATAATAAAAAGGCAGGCAAATATAACTCCAATCACTTTTTTCATTTGTTTACCCCCTTTACTGCATCGATAACGTCTTCGGGAAGTACTGCAAAGGGGAGGAGGTCACGTGCTATTTTGTTAGCCGCGGTGGTATAAAAGCTGTTACCTGCAAAAAATTCACGGGGGGTACCTATAGCCGTGATTTCGCCGTCAAACATAAGTCCGCAGCGGCTTGCGTACCGAGCGCAAAATTCAATATCGTGGGATACGGTTATAATAGTTATCCCCTTTTTTGCAAGGGTGCCGAGAAGCTCACCGAAGGTTTTTTTGAAGCCTGCGTCCATGCCCTTTGTAGGCTCGTCCAGAATAAGAATTTTGGGCTTTGTAAGAAGCACCTTTGCAAGTGCGGCTCGTTGCTGCTCGCCGCCCGAAAGGTCGTAGGGGTGGCGATTTAAAAGGTGGGTTATTCTGCAAAGTTCGGCAGTTTGCTTTATAAGCTCCGTATTGTCTGTCATATCCTCAAGGTCAAGTCCCACTGTTTTTTTCACAAAAAGAGCCTGCGGGCTTTGTGGAAGAACGCCAAGCAATCCGTTATACAGGTTTGTTTTTTTGTTAAGAGGCTCGCCGTTTATGCGGATTTTACCGCTTATGGGAGCGTGTATTCCCGAAAAGAGGGAAAGGAGAGTGGATTTTCCGCTTCCGTTGCCACCAAGTATTGCAAAATGCTCACCCTTGCCGATTTTGATATTTACGCCCCGTATCACGTCGGGGAGATTTTTTTCATACCTGAACCGTAAGTCTTTCGCTTCAATTACCATTTCTGTTGGTTTTTCGTGAAGCTTGGTCGAGGTAAGCTTAGTGTTTATTTCACATGTTTCAAGCCACAACCGACCTTCACGGACTGTAACGGGGTATTCCCCCGAGCCGTCAGCCTCGCCGTATATTCTCAAAACTGCGGGGAGTGCATTATATATGGGCATACCTTTAATGTGTGTTCCAATTTTTCGTGGAGTATCTTCTGCTATAATCTTTCCATCAGCCATTACAATACACCTGTCAGAAACAGGGAACGCATCCTCAAGACGATGTTCTGAGATAATAACCGTGGTCCCGAAGTCACGGTTTATTTTTTCAAGGGTACGTATAAATTCCTGTGCCGCAATGGGGTCAAGCTGGCTTGTTGGCTCGTCCAGGATAATAGCTTCAGGCTGCATTGCCATAACTGAGGCAAGGGTTAAAAGCTGCATCTGACCGCCTGAAAGCTCGGAAACATCACGTCTGAACATATTATGTATTCCGAAGTAGGATGCCATTTCGGAAACCCGCGTTCGTATTTCTGATGTAGGAAGCCCCAGGCTTTCAAGACCGAATGCAAGCTCGTGCCACACCTTGTCGGTAACAATCTGACTTTCGGGGTTCTGCATAACAAATCCGATTTTTGAAGCGTCATCACGGGGTGTTATATGGGATAGCGGCTTTCCCGCAAAGAAAATTTGTCCCGACACCTTGCCGTGAGGGGTAAGGGAAGGCTTAAGCATGCGGAGAAGTGTGGTTTTTCCGCATCCCGACTCTCCGAAAATAGTTATGAACTCACCTCTATTAACGGTGAAATTAATATTTGACAGAGCTTCTGTATCCGTAGTAGGATATGTAAAGCTCAGATTTTCCGCTTTAAACTGTTCCATTTCAGCACCTCCTTTATTTCAATTATCACGGGCAGTATGCAAAGCATTGCATATGCCACAAAAAGACTTATTCCGTAGGCGGAATAACCGCTGTATTCAATTTGGGGGAAGCAGGCAAAGTACATCTCACCCATAACTCCGCCTGCAATTATATATCCCGATAGCAGGCATATAACAACAAGCAGTACACCGTCCCGTTTTTCAAAGCGGAACATTGAAAAGGAGCTTCGCCCCGAAAGTCCGTAGCCTCGGGCTTTCATGCTGTCGGCGGTGTCGATGGAGTTTTCAAGTGCACGCGTTATCATAACCGACATAACGGACAGTGCATTTTTTAAACGTGACTTGAGCTTTCCCTCTGATACGTCACGACCCACGCATTTCTGAGCCGTAGTAACTTCCCGTAACTGCTGTGCAAACCGCGGTACAAATCGCAGTGTCATTGAAAATATAAGTGAAAGTGACGGGGAAAGTCTGCCGAAGAGATATATAAGCTTATCACTTGTTAAAACTGAGTTTAAGCAGGTAAACCAATATAGTACCGCAAGCAGCATAGCCCCTGCACAAAGCCCGTAAATCACAGATTCAAGGGTTAGAGGGTTTCCGCTCGGGAAATAGCCCAGAATTGTTACTCCCCTGTGGTTAAAGGCAGGGTTCATAAGTGCAGTTACCACCATGACAGGAAGCATATACAAAAGGGATTTTATACTTTTCCCGCCCTTCAGTATAAGGGACCATAAAAAGGCACAAACAAGGGATATACCCAGGCACAGAGGATGCATAAAAACCATTGAGAATCCAAGCACCGCTATGAAATATATTAAACTGACCGAGGGATGATAATTTTTAAACTCATTCATAACCCTTGTTCCTTTCGTAAAATTTTATTCTTCAGTATTAAATCCGTTTCTTGTTCCTGAGTTGTCACCCACATCCACGCCTGAATTGCAGGTGTATACCCATTCAATTTTATCGTCTTTTTTAACTGTGTACTGAGAGCATCCGAACCGCGGGAAGTCGCCGTTTACTTTGTACATCCAGCCTGACAGTTCACCGCAATCAAACTCGTACAAATTAGCTATTCCCTCTATGTATGCACTATTGTAAAAAGGTACGTTTACGAATTCAAGATGTATATTATTCTTCCTGGCTTCTCTGGCAAGAACATTAAATACGCTTTCACCCTCAAAAAATACTGCCGTTTTTTCTCCCAGTATAATCCCGTCTTTTGGTATAATATCCTGTTTACCCTCTGTTAGGAAGGACATATTTGAAAGAGCCGTATTGCACGTGATTGAAATTGTGCAGGTAAGGTCTTCGCTTATGTCTGATTCAGGGACTGTTGTTGGCTGTGGAGTAGCTTTTTTTACCGTGGGAGCCTCCGTGGCTTTTGGAGGGATAACCTCTTTCGGAGTTTCCGCTTCGGGCGGTGTGGTAATTTCAGGAGTTGGTGAGGTAAAGGGAACAGGCGATGCCGTTGCCACCCGTGTTTCTGCCGTGGTAGTTTCCTTTGGAATATTGCCGCCAAAGATAAAGGAAGCAATCAGAATGGTGGCAATTGCAATTCCCCCTATAATACGGTTTTTATATTTACTCATTAATCAAATCTCCATCTTTAAGCAAATTGAAAAGCATATGTGCAATTTCTGCTCTGGTAACAGGTGTTTTGGGGTTAAGCGCCGTTCCCTCGTCGGGGATTATTCCTGAGCTTATGCAAAAGCCAAGTGCTTCACTTGCCCAACCTGATACTTCTCTGTAATCAGGAAATACACAAAGAGTATTTGTTATCGCAAATTCCTCTATATGAGTGTTTAAACCCAGAAGCCCTGCACATCTTGCCGTCATAACTGCTGCTTCTTCCTTTGTAACAGTTCCGTAGGGGTTAAATTCGCTGTCAGATACACCCTTGATAATTCCCGATTTGAGTGCACTGTTTACAGGTGCATAAAACCAATCATTTATCGATACATCTCTAAAAACATTTCCTTCTGCGCTTTCAATGCCGAGGCTTCGCACTGTGATTGCCGCAAATTCAGCTCTTGTCATAGTGGTATCAGGGCTGAATAAATCATCTGAAACACCGTTTATAATCCCTCTTTTGGCAAGGGCTTCAATGTACGGTTTTTCGGGGTGTGAAGCACAGTCAGCAAAGGCTTTATGGGGGTATATTACAGGCAAAGCCTCTATTTTATGAATTTCCGAAGCAGGCTTCACATCGCTCATATCGTAGAGCCACTGCTCTCCGTTTCTGAAACGGTCTTCGGCAACTGATGCATAAAGGCACTGCTCCGTTGCCATAAGATTTATATCCGTTTCTGAAAGAAGATGTCTGAAACCGTTTCCGAGCCTGTATTCAGATGGGATTTCAATAGGCGGCTCAATGCCAAGTCCGCAGTATGCCACAATCATCTGAACATAGCTTTCAGAATCATTATAAACAAGTTTGTCAGAAATTGCAAGTGCTTTTTCAATTGCGGTCCTTACTTTTTCGCTTTGTTTGTATTTTGAAAGTGCCTGAAGTGCCATACCCGTAAGGTTTGCATCAGGATATGTACCGCCCAATGTCCAGCCTCCTTCGGGAAGCTGATTTTGAAGGATATAGTTTATATACATTTCCCGTGTTGCTTGTATTTCGGCATCCGGGTTTTCGGGAATTTCATAGCCGCCGCAGTCAAGGGCAATCAATGCCCAGACCGCGCCGTTTATTCCTTGCCACACAGTTTTTTGGAAGTCGCCAAGGGGCAGAAGCAGGTTATATCCTGCCACATTTTCAGGGCTTCTGCCTATGGCGGTGAGTGCAAGAATCAATCTTGAATATTCCGTATACTTTCTTTCGTGGAGAATACCGCTCTTTTCTTTAACATATTTTTCGGCTCTCTTATAGTAGCTGTTAAAATACTCATCAGGTACGGTGAATTTCCCCCGGGCAAGCCCTATAACCGACCATTCACCGCCAACGGAGCCTACTTCGGGGCGGATTACGGTTTCGTATATGAATTTTGCGGTTGAATTTGTCTGGTCATTCTTTGCAAAGGTTGTATATGGAATGATAAGAGTAAAAGCTATGAACAATGCGAGAATTTTTTTCATATTCAGTTCCTTTCTGAAAATCGCATAAGTATTGTTGCAATTTGCGCTCTTGTGGAATAGCTTTCGGGCATAAGTACGGTTTCTGTTACGCCTTGTATAATCCCCGATTTAACGGCCCAGAGGAGGGCATCTTCCGAATAATCCGAAATGCTTTGGCAATCTTCAAAGTCTGAAAGAATGATATCGGTTTTTTCAGCGATGGATATTTCTTTGTACTGAGCATAGCGGAAGAGTATGGCTGCCGTTTGCTCCCGTGTTATACTTAAATCGGGAGAGAACATTGAATTGCCTATCCCCGAAACAATTCCCTTTTCCGCAGCCCAGGCAATTGCATCTGCATACCATTCACCGTCTTTTACATCAGTAAAGCCTGAGGAGCTATTTGCAGTTTCTTCGCTCATACGGTACAAAACTGTTATCAGCATAGCCCGTGTCATTGGCATGTCAGGCTCAAATCCGTTTTCTGTGCCTGTCATAAGTCCGTTTTCATACACAAATTTTACCGCTTCATAGTGCCAATTGTCGGGCTTTACATCATTAAAGGTGTTTTCGGTAAACACAGGCTTTTCTGATGGTTTAACAGGTTTTTCTTCCTCTTTTACAGCAGGCTTTTTAGGGGATGAAGATCCCCCTTGCCATCTGTCTGCACTTCTTTCAACGGTGTAGTTATCTGTGTAATGGAATACAATTACATCCCCGTTCTTAACTGTTTTTTCGTCTATTCCCTGTGTTGGATGTGTTCCGTTAACAGTGTACATCCAGCCTGAGGTTGAGCCGTTGTCGAATTCCTTAAGGCCCTTTATGCTTTCTATATATGTACCCGTAGGGCAGCTGTAAGGGATTCCCGAAAGGCTCAGAGCTTTGGTAAGAACGTCAACAACGCGGCTGCCGCTTTCCACGGTAATTAATCTTTTTGAAATCCAGGTGGTAAGATTGTTGTTTTTAAGGGTATGTTCTCCGCCGCCTTCGCCGTGCTTAGTATCTCCCAGAAGTGTAAAATATACGCTCACGGTGTTTGAAGTGCTGTTGCCTCCGCCGCTTGTAACGGTAATGGGAATTACAACGGGAGTAATCCCCTCCTTGTTCGTATATGTTACGGTTATTTCGGTATCGTCTGTTGAAAGAACGGTTGTGGGGGAATAAGTGTAGTCTGTTGAGGGTTCTGTTTTGCCGCTGTTATATGTTGCAGTTATAACCATTCCAGTGGGATTAAAGATTTCACCTGCAAGGTATGAAGTTTTTGTCGGAGGTGATGTAAGTGTAATAGATGTTACCTCAAGGGGGGTAACGGTAACGGGAACGGTGGTGGTTTTACCGCGGTATGTAATTGTTACCTCTGTTGTTTCCTCTGTGAGGATTTCAGGAGTTAAGGTGTAGTTTGTGGCAATCTGAGTTGTGTTGTCTTCATATGTTGCAGTAACAATCAGATTTTCACGGCTGAATATGTCCCCTGCAAAGTATTCAGTTTGTGCCGCCTCTGTGTCTGCAGTAATTGAGCTTATGGGTGAAGCAGTGGCAACCACTGGGATTTCAATATCGGGAAGTATACCGAAAAATCCTTCCTTCATATCATAGTTGTCGTTTGGTGCTTTCCCTGTTTCGTAGGTAATTCCTCTGTGGTTCCCGAAGGGATCGCCGTATCCGTACGCTACTGTTGTTCCGCCTGTAAGGGTGTACGTGTCACGGTTCCAGTCCGCAGGTACCTTCAGGGCTTCGGCTAAAGTGTAGGTGTATGTTTTAGACCCCCACTCTTCGCCCTCTGTTCGTGTGATAAGGTTTTTAACTGTTTGACTGTTTGTGTCGGAAGCAAAGGTATATGATGATGGCGTGCTGCCTGCAGTTGCACCGTCGGGGGTTGTGTAGAGAATGGACGTGGTAGGGTTATATACTCCCGCAAGCTTGGAAACGGGGGAATATACAGTATCGAATGTTATGCTTATTTCATCTCCGGGATGTACTGTCTCCCCGCCATTTATAGTGTAGCTCAATTTTTTTGCGGTAATTACTCTGTAGTTGTTTCCTGTTTTCACAATATTTCTGCCCTCTTTAAGGGGAACGGTGGCTGTTCCGTCACCGTTTGGTGCAACATCTGAAAATTCAGTGTCTGTAACAGGGTTTAAAACCTGTACATCTTCGTCAGTATCAATCGTATATGAGCCTTTATCTCCCGTAAAATATACAACATCAAACTCACTGTCAAGGTCAGATTCGATAACTTCGCCGCTGTTACCAACCGTTACAACAAAAACGCCTGTACTTTCAGGGTATATTGCCCCGAAGAACGGACCGCCCACAAACCCGTTTACATTTATTGCATCATATGTAACCGTCACAATCGCAGAGCCTTCTTCTATTGCGGTAATGAGTCCGTTTTCATCTACTGTGACAGCACTTCCTGTAACACTGTAATGGAAATCAGGTTCGATTATGTAGTTGTTTTCTGTTGTATCAATGATTTCCCATCTTCTGAGGGGAACTATTTTGTAGGTTTCACCTGTTTCCATAAGAAGATGTCCGTTTTTGTTTATGTTAAGGTATATATTGCCGTCATTGTATCCGTTGTTGGAAAGGGGATCTTTATCGGCAGTTGTTTTGGTTTTGCCCTCAGTGGCAAGGTCCTCTGCGGTAACAGTCATAGAAAAGCCGTCGATTTTTACAAATTTTCCGGCATAGGTTATATGGCTTTCGCCGCTTATTCGGTAGTTGAATATGTTATTGTCATTATTACCTGTAAGGTTATAGAAATATGTGGTTGTTCCGTCGCCGTTGTCCTGTGTTTTTGCAGGAGTGTATTCCTTAAAGGGCAGGAAATAATTGTAGCTCCAGTCCCCACGTAGATTTTCTCCCACATACAGAGTGCTGTCTGAGGGTATGGTGATTTCCGTGTAAGGCTTAACCGTAAGCGTTACGGTATAGGGAGAACTGTCGGCAGCTCCGTCATGTGCAGTAAACAGGAGAGTATATGCCCCTGGTGCGTCAGGTGTAAAGGTGTACGCCGTTTCAGCAGTTTCTGCGTCGGTGCCGTTCACGGAAACTTTGTAAGTGAGAGTATCAACCTCGTCAGGATCGGCAAAGCAATCTCTCAGATTCACGCTGTAAGTATCACCAATTGAAATTTCTGCCGATACCTCAGCGGTTATAGGTGAGGGGGCTGTATTGGCAGAAGGTTTCATAGGAACAGTTACGGTATAGGTTTTAGTGGCTTCGTTGTTTGTAACTGTTACGATAACCGTATTGTTTTTACCGCCTTGAAGTGCAAAAGTAAGTAGTCCCCAACCGTTTCCAGATGTAATAGTTGCAGTTTTTGAGTTACATTCAGCAGTAATTACTGCCTCAGAGTCAGCTGCGGTTGCCTTAACATATAAAAATCCAAGACTGTCATAAACCACGGGAGCGGTCTTATATGAAGTAATATTTGTATCAAATTGTGGAGAAAGTGTTATTTCGGCAGGGTTGTTTGTAAGGTCCGTAACACAAAGCGCCGTAAGATCGTAGGCTCCGTAAACAGGAACATCCCCGCTTACAATGAGCTTTGTAAGCGACATAATTAAAGGCTCGCCAATGGCGTTTTCGGGGATATATGCAGTGAGATAATATGTACCGGCATTTTCAGGTGCGGTAATGGTTACTTTTCCGTCTGCGTCAGTTACGGCGTCTGCTATTGCATTGAGGCTTCCGCTTGCTGTATCGACCATAGCAAGCTGTGCAGAGCCGACTGCAGAACCCATGGCACGAAGTGCCGTTTTGTTTACATATGAAGAGCTGTACATTTGTGTTACGCTTTTTAAGGTAAGCTCAACATCCCCGCCGGGAGCTGTAATAATCTCGTCATCCTCGTCAAGCCATGCAATTTCATCAGCCCAATATGCAGCATCCTGATATATAAAAAATTCTGCCATATCGCCGTCATAAATCTGATGAGTTGTAACGGTTGTTCCGTTATATCCCCAAGAGCTCATTGTGCCGTCGTGGGGAAAGGCACCATTTATAATAAATCCGCTGGCGGATGTTTGTATGCCGAAAAGCTTTGATATAAATCCGCTTTCCGGAACTGTAAGATAGTTTGGTGCAGATTGAGCTGTAAAGCTGTCGCCATATTTAATTTTATGAGCCATTACAAGCACATCAAGTGCTGAAACTCCCGATACTGAGTCGGTATATCCAAAACTCTCTGCAAAATCACAGCTGACTTGTGTATCAAACTGCGGTGCAAGCAAAAAAGCTCCGTCTGCCTGTGCCGTAAAGCTTACAGTAACGGATGATATATTATCCATCGCAAAGCTTTGAGGCATGCAGGAAAATAAAACTGTTAAAACTACAAAAAATACTAAAATTCTTTTTTTCATATGAAAAACTCCTTATTAAATATTCATCTCATAACCTGTGAGACACGGTTTTTTAAAAGATTCACCTCCGCTGCCGCAACAAAAAAGCTGCGGCAATTATTTAAAATTGCCACAGCTGTTATTCCTGTGTCTTTCACAAATTATCCCGAAAGAATAAAAATACCGTTTATCGGCATCAAAGCAGGTCTTCTGACTTATACCGCTATGAGGTTTTCTCAAGCTTGCATTGCACAGCCTTCTCAGTTTCCCAATGACCGGCTTTCGCCGACGGCAATACAAATACGGTACATACAGCGACAGGTATCGTACGGGATTCTCACCCGTTTCCCTTTTCATTTCTTATGCCCACTCGGCATAAGAAACACTTTGTGTGAATATTTAATTTTATGTATAAATAATATCACAAAACCCCTAAATAGTCAATATAAATTTTTAAGACCAATATATTGTAAAAATATGACGGTTTTTTATCAATTTATCCCAAAATATACGATTAGGGTTTACAATATGTATAAATTGTGATATACTAAAATATCATAGGCTTGGTATGCCCGGGCTTAAAGAGAGGAGTTATACGTATGAAAGTTCTATTTGCTACTTCGGAGGCGGCTCCATTTGTGAAAACGGGAGGTCTTGGTGACGTTGCGGGTTCACTACCAAAGGTATTATGCGATAAAAATGTTGATACACGGGTTATTCTGCCACTGTATAGATGTATTCCTCAGCAGTACAGGGACGGTATGGAATACGTTGGCCACATCTATATAGATGTTGCGTGGCGTAAGCAGTACTGCGGCATTATGAAGCTTATATACGGCGGAGTAACTTATTATTTTATAGATAACGAGTTTTATTTTAACGGCGATAAGCCTTACGACTATATCCACCTTGATGCGGAAAAGTTCGTGTTTTTCTCAAAAGCAGTCCTATCCGTTCTTCCCACAATCGGTTTTCGCCCCGACGTTATCCACTGTAACGACTGGCAAACAGGTGCAGTACCCGTTTTGCTTGACACTTTTTATGATAACGAGTTCTACCGCGGCATAAAAACCGTTATGACAGTTCATAACCTTAAATTCCAGGGCAGATGGGGTATTGACGAGGTTAAGGATATAATGGGTATATCCGACTACTACTATACGGGGGATAAGCTTGAATTCTATAAGGATGCAAACCTTTTAAAGGGCGGCCTTGTGTATGCGAGCAAAATTTCCACCGTGAGCGAAACCTATGCCCGTGAGATTACAACAGCGGAATACGGTGAAGGCTTGGACGGTATTATGAGGGCAAGGGAAAACGACCTTGTGGGAATTGTGAACGGTATTTCCTATGACGACTGGAACAGCCGTACGGATAAATTCATACCCTTTAACTACAATATGCGAAACGTGTTCAAGGAAAAGGTGAACAACAAAACTGCACTCCAGGCAGAACTTGGCCTTGAGGTTAATCCCGACAAAATGCTTATCGGTATAGTGTCACGCCTTACCGACCAGAAAGGCTTTGACCTTGTAGCCTGCGCAATGGACAGACTGATTGAATCAGGTGCTCAGCTTGTAATTCTCGGCACGGGTGATGAGCAGTACGAAAACCTGTTCCGCCACTATGCATGGCAGGCACCCAATCAGGTTGCGGCATGCATTTACTTCTCAAACGAGATGTCACATAAAATCTATGCGGCAAGCGATGCGTTTTTAATGCCGTCACGGTTTGAACCATGTGGCTTGTCACAGCTGATAAGCCTCCGCTACGGAACACTGCCTATAGTCCGTGAAACAGGCGGACTTAAAGACACGGTTGTTCCCTATAACGAATACACAGGCGAGGGCAACGGCTTCTCCTTCACAAACTATAATGCGGAGGATATGCTCAGTGTTATCTATTACGCAATGGATATTTACTACAACAGGCAAAAGGAATGGCGAAAGTTAATCAACGCTGCAATGAAATCCGACTATTCGTGGGACGTTTCGGCGGATAAATATATAAGAATGTATGAAAGTCTTTGAAAGGAATGAAATAAATTGGCACAAACAAAAAAGAAGCTCACTGCTTCTCAGGAAGCAGTAAAAAATGAAATTATAGGCAAGGTGGAGCGTCACTTTGGTAAAACAATGGAGGAGGCAACTCCCAAAATGATTTACACAGCCTGCGCTCTCACCGCACGTGACAAGATAATGGAGCGTTGGTCTAAATCCCATAAAACAATCAAAAGAGACGGTAATAAAAAGCTTTACTACCTCTCATTCGAGTTCCTTATGGGCAGACTCCTTTCCACAAACGTGTTAAACCTTATGCAAACGGGTGATTTCAAGGCAGCGCTTGCGGACCTTGGTTACAAAATGGAGGATATTGTAGAGCTTGAAAATGATGCAGGTCTCGGTAATGGCGGTCTTGGCAGACTTGCGGCTTGCTTTATCGACTCACTCACAACCCTCGACCTTCCCGCATACGGATGTACCATCCGTTATGAATACGGTCTCTTCAAGCAAAAAATCGTTGACGGTTATCAGACAGAGCTTCCCGACCCCTGGCTTGAGGGCGGTAACGTGTGGGAAGTACCCCGCCCCGAGGAAACAGTTGAGGTTAAGTTCGGCGGAAATGTGTATACCGACTGGTACAACGGTCAGTTCTCATTCCGTTACGAGAACAGCCACACTATCCTCGCTATGCCCTACGACGTACCCCTTTGCGGCTACGATTCAAACATAGTAAACAAGTTAAGACTCTGGAGTGCAAAATCTCCCGACGTTATGAATATGCATGAGTTCAACAGCGGTAACTACGCACGTGCCGTTGAAGAACGTCAGCTTGCAGAGGTTATTTCAAAGGTACTCTACCCCGAAGATAACCATACCGAGGGTAAGGAGCTTCGTCTTAAGCAGCAGTATTTCCTTGTTTCTGCCACACTTCAATGGATACTCCGCGAGTTCAAGGAACGTAACGGCAACGACTTTTCAAAGCTCCCCGAAAAGGTTGTGCTTCACATAAACGACACACATCCAACTCTTGCAATCCCCGAGCTTATGCGTCTTCTTATGGACGAAGAAGGTCTTGGATGGGACGAGGCAATGGGTATTGTTCGCAAGGTTTTTGCATACACAAACCACACCGTTATGAGTGAAGCTCTTGAAAAGTGGCCTGTTGATATGTACAGACGTGTGCTTCCCAGAATTCATATGATTACCGAGGAAATGAACAGACGTCTTATGGAATACCTTAATGAGGTTTACCCCGGGGATCCCGGAAAGCATAAGTGGATGGCAATTATCGCCGACGGTCAGGTGTTTATGGCAAATATCTGTCTTGCAACCTGCTTTGCAGTAAACGGCGTTTCCAAGCTCCACACCGAAATCCTCGTAAATGATATTTTTGCAGATTACTACCGCCTGGATACCGACAGATTCCACGCAATCACAAACGGTATCACATTCAGACGCTGGATTTCAAACTGTAACCCCGACCTTGCCGACCTTATTACAAAAACAATCGGTAAGAAGTGGCTTAAAGACAGTAGCGAGCTTAAAAACCTTGCAGACTTTGCAAAGGACCCCGAGTTCCAGGCTAAGTTTGACGCAATCAAGCGTAAGAATAAGGAAAACCTTGCCGAATATATCAAAGAAAATAACGGCATAGAAGTAAATCCCGACTCTATCTTTGACGTTCAGAGTAAGCGACTTCACGAGTATAAGCGTCAGCTTATGAACGTGCTTCATATTATGGCGGAATACAACCGCATTAAGGCAAACCCGGGTCTTGAATACTATCCCAAAACATATATCTTTGCCGCAAAGGCAGCTCCCGGTTATGCCCGTGCAAAGCTTATAATCAAGCTTATAAACTCTGTTGCCGATATGATTAACAACGATGCTTCAATCGGCGGAAAAATCAAAGTGGTATTCCTTGAGAACTACAGCGTTTCCATCGCAGAAAAATTAATCGTTGCGGCAGACATTTCCGAGCAGATTTCAACTGCAGGTAAAGAAGCTTCGGGAACAGGTAATATGAAGTTTATGCTAAACGGTGCAATCACAATCGGAACTCTCGACGGTGCAAACGTGGAAATGCTTGAGCAGGTGGGAAGTGACAACATATACATCTTCGGTCTTACTGCCGACGAGGTTGCCGCACGCCTTCGCTTTAACGACAATTCCGAGGTTCAGACCATATATGGTAACAATGGCGAGCTTCGTCAGGTACTAAACGACCTTCTGGATTGCCCCTTTACTCAGAACAGTCAGATTTTCCGCGACCTGTATCAGACTCTTATGTATGGAGATTACGGCTATGCGGATAACTATATGGTAATCCGTGACTTTGAAGCGTATATGGACACTCATCAGGAGCTTTCAGCCCTTTACACAAACCGTGAAAAGTGGCTTGAAAAGGCTATTATGAATACTGCAATGTCAGGCTTCTTCTCAAGTGACAGAACGATTAAGGAATATAATGAAAAAATCTGGAAGCTTACTCCAATGAAAAGCAAATAATTAAAATAAAGGCTGTCTTATTATGGGCAGCCTTTGTTTGAAAGTGGTGAAGAAATGGTAATTGAGCACAATTCCCATAATGATTTTTACAGATTACCTTTTGGTGCAGTTAAGACGGGGACGGAAATAACTCTCCGTTTGTCTGTAACAGGCGGCGGAATACCTCACAGCGTTCAGTGTGTGACGGAAACCAACGGGAGCAGGGAATACAGGGATATGGTGTATACCTGTACCCTGTCGGAGGCGAGCATTTATGCCTGCACATTTACTGCACCTGAAACGCCCTGTGTTGTACGATATTGGTTTGAGATAAAAAATGACAAAGGCTGCACCTTTTACGGAAATAACGGTGAATGTCTTGGCGGAATTGGCGAAGCAGTTAATGAAATGCCAAAGTGCCTTTATCAGATAACAGTGTATTCTGCAGACTACAAAACCCCCGAATGGTTCAGAAAGGGTGTGGCGTATCAGATATTCCCCGACAGGTTTTATAACGGGAACGAAAACGGTGAGTTTTCAGGAACCCGTACCGACATAATAAGGCGTAACTGGGGTGATGAGCCGTTCTGTACCCCTGAAGAGTTTGGCGGGGAATATCTGTCAAACGACTTTTTCGGCGGTAACCTGAAAGGCATTGAAAAAAAGCTCCATTATTTAAAGGAGCTTGGCATTTCGGTTATATACTTAAACCCCATTTTTAAGGCATACTCAAACCACCGCTATGACACGGGTGATTATGAGCTTATTGATGAAACCCTGGGAGCGGAAGAGGATTTTGTAAATCTCTGCAAATCAGCAGATAAGCAGGGGATAAAAATCATTCTCGACGGAGTTTTCAACCACACGGGAAGTAACTCAAAGTATTTCAATAAAAACGGTGAGTATGACAGCGTTGGTGCATATCAGAGCGAAAGCTCGCCCTACTACGATTGGTTCCGTTTCGGTGCTAATCGTGATGAATATGAGTGCTGGTGGGGAATGAAAACTTTGCCCCACACAGAGGAATCAAGCAAATCCTTTCAGGATTATATAGTAACAAGCGAAAATTCAATCATAAAAAAATGGCTCCGTCTTGGGGCTTCGGGCTGGCGGCTTGATGTGGTGGATGAGCTTCCCGGATTTTTTGTAAAGCTCCTGCGTAAGGGAGTAAAATCCGTATCAGAAGCCTCTGTTTTAATCGGTGAAGTATGGGAGGATGCCTCAAACAAGGTTAGCTACGGTGAGGAAAGAGAGTATTTCTTAGGCTCGGAGCTTGACTCTGTTATGAACTATCCTCTTCGCAATGCAATAATCGGTGCAAGCCTTGGGACAATAGATGCGGAAGGTTTGTCCCGACGTATTATGAGCCTTAAGGAGAATTATCCACGGGAGGCGTTTTATGCCTGCCTTAATATGTTGTCAAGCCACGATATAGAAAGATTACTCATGGCTGTTACAGACGGGTACAAACCCCAAAACCGCTGCGAACAGGCAGCATACCGCTTACCTCAGGACGTACGGGAAAAGGCTGAAAAGCGTGCTATACTTTCAACGGCACTGCAGATGACACTCCCGGGTGTTCCCTGTATATATTACGGTGACGAAACGGGAATGGAGGGCTTTGCAGACCCCTCCTGCAGGCGTTGCTTTGATTGGGGAAATACGGACAATACCTACTCATGTGAGTTCCGAAAATGGATAAAGCTCCGTAATTCTTCTGAAGCATTCACTGACGGAGAATTTGAGAGCTTGTATACTATCGGAAATGTGTTCGCCTTTGCAAGATATAAAGGTAATGAAAAATATATAGTTGCTGTTAATTTCTCAGAAACATACGAAAAAATTCGTCTCGACGCAGGTCGTATCGGAATAAAGGAAATAGAAACGAAAAGCGGAGTTCACACCTCCCAAAGCGGAGTGTTCTGGCTCGACGTTCCCCCATACGGGGCGGAAGTCTATAAATGTAACTGATTAATTCGGGTAATCTATGCAAAATGGGGACGTCAGACTGTCGATTTAATCGACAGTCAACTAAGTTTGCCGTTCAGGCAAGTGAAGTTTCGCCTGACGGCAAAGTGACAAACTTAACTTCACTGCGAATTAATTGAGAAACTTCACTTTGAACTTCGTTCAAAACTTCACTGTACGTCCGTATTTGCACCAAAATCTCTGTTATAGACGTAATTTTATTGAAATATGAACTATTTTCTCTAAAATATTGATTTTTTCAAAAATATGTAGTATAATTAAGCTAATACGTAAGATAATACTTATGAGAGGTGATTTTTGTGGCGACTTATACACCCCCATTTAATATAACAAACGGAATGCTCACGCTTGTTTCAAACATTTCTGAAAAAGTCGGTAAAATTAGTGTTAGAAGCAATATGCAGGCAAAGCCGCATTTGAGAAAAAACAATCGTATCAAATCAATACATTCTTCCCTGAAAATAGAAGCTAATTCACTTACTATCGGACAGGTAAGAGATGTTATTAACGGAAAAACTGTTTTAGGCGAAAAGAAAGAGGTTCAGGAAGTAAAAAATGCTTATGCAGCTTACGAGAAAATTCTGCAAATAAATCCATTTAATATAGATGAACTTAAAAGCCTCCACGGAATAATGACAAAATATCTTGTGGATGAATCAGGAGAGTTCCGCAACGGAGAAGAAGGAGTTTTCAGCGGAGATAAATGTATTTTTATGGCTCCGCCTGCAAGAATGGTTCCTGAACTTATGGCAAATCTCTTTGATTGGCTTTCTCGCAGTAAAGAGGAAGTGCATCCGCTTATTATGTCGGCTGTGTTCCATTATGAGTTTGTATTTATACATCCGTTTTTTGACGGCAACGGAAGAATGGCAAGATTGTGGCATAGTGCCTTTTTGACAAAATGGAATTCAATATTTGAATATATACCGATAGAAAGTCAGATTGAAAAATTTCAGGATGAATACTATGATGCTATTGCAAAGTGCCATACCGAAGGAAGCTCAAATACCTTTATTCTGTTTATATTAAAACAGATTGATAAAATACTTGACGAAATTGCAGAGCAGATTTCAGCTCCAGCAGAAAATGTTTCAGAGTATGTTAAAAAGCTTCTGGATGTAATGGAATATGATACGCCTTACACATTAGCATCGTTGATGGAACTATTAGGTCTTAATTCAAAAGAAACCATAAGGCGGCATTATATTCATCCGGCATTAAAGCTTAACCTTATACAAATGACCATACCTGATAAACCACAAAGCCGAAATCAAAGATATATTAAAAAATAATAAAAACAGAAAAATCGCGGGAACAAATGGGGATGTCCCTATTTGCACGTAAAAAAACAGACCCTCCAATTGGTAGATTTTTGGTCTAACCTTTGGGGGTCGGAACATTTTTAGCAACATCACTTTTTATGCAGTTCGGTTTATTTTTTTGTTTTTACAAATTTTATATAATTCAGGACATCTTCTTTTTTTGCGTCTGTCAGATTGGATAATTCGTTTAAAATATCAGCTTCTACAGTTTCGGGATTAAAAATCTTGTTGTATGGTTTATCATCTATACCAAGGAGATAATCAGTTGTCACGTCGAAATATTCAGCTAATTTTTTTATATATTCAGAATTGGGGCTTCGTGTCCCGCTTTCCCAATTACCGATTGCACCATGTGATATGTTAAGTGCAACGGATAATTGTTTTTGAGATATTCTTTGTGTTTCTCTAAGCTCTTTAAGTCTTAATCTAAACATTTCGTCTCACCACTCCATTATAAATTTTATAACACAAATTGCGCTAAAATTCAATAAATTCCAACGAAATAATCACATTTGTGTTGACAAATTTAATATTTTGTTTGGAACAAACACAAATGTGATTAGAGGAGAGAAAAAATGGTGTAGGGAGAACGGCTGACATTCGAGTTTAATGAATAATTTTGGGGGCTTTGCTTTTGCAAAGTTTCTTTTTTTGAACACTAATAGGGACATCCCTATTAAATCTCCATTTCAAACCAAAAGACACCTTCGATAAAACGAAAGGTGTCTTCGGAATACCAACATAACTAGGCTGGCTTACTTGTGGTAATATTTTATTCAATTTCTTGAATAGTATGCTCACTTTTTCAGAGCACTTTCTTATGTTTATATGATATCATATTTCTTTTTATTTGTCAAGCAATTCTTGTAATTTCACAAAAATATCGTCAGTTTCACTAATTTGAAGTTTTTGGCGAATTTTTGATAATTGTTTATTTGCATCATAATATGATTTATATATATCAAGTTGATACATAATTCTTTTGTCTATTTCATCGACTTCAACATCATCTAATTGACATATTTGCTTAGTTAATCTGCTCTTGCTTACACATACTATGTTTGAAACATTAACTTGTCCGTCTAATATTTTATTTCCGAAATGGTCGTAATATTCTTTTATTGGCACTAAACAAGGAAGAGAATCTTTGTCGTGAGTTATTGGAACAACTATAGTATTTGGTGAATTCTTATTGATAGAGGTTTTTTGAATTATTACACAAGGGCGAGGTGATTCTTTGCTCATTTCACTTCCTATGCCTATTCCGAATTCACACCAATAAACCTGTCCTTTTTTTACAAATCGATACTTAGCTGTAGGTGCTGTCTTATCTAAAAATAATTTCTTTTTCAACCAATCCAAATATTTTTGGGTTTTTGTCAAATCTATATCCACGAAACGTTTCCTCCATAAGGTGTTTGATACATTGTATCACAAAAGAGATATTTTGTCAATTTATAGCGAGTTTTCCGGTGATTTTTTATGTGTAATAATTTTTTGTTGAAATTTTACATAAAAATAAAAAAGGACTGTCCACCTTTTTATCAAGAAGTATCGTTACCTCTTTACTAAATAATGTTATATTGCTCACGCTTTGTGATAATCGATGTAATACTGCTCACATATAGTGAGTTTTTTTATGATTATATTGAAAAATACTATTTTAAGAGTTATAATGCATACAAAAAGTATTATAGAGGTGGATATATGACAAGTTATGAAAAGTTTTATGAGGAAGTAGAAGATGTGTCGGTATCTGTATCGGTTCTTGTAAATGTTTTGAACCTTTATTATGATACTTTATTATATTCTCAGAATGGTGGAAACTTAGGAAAATCAGATAAATTTTGCGACTGGCTATACATAATCAATCGCTATGCCGAGGAGGTAAAAGAGGAAATAGAAGAAATGCTTAAAAGAAATATGCGAGAAAAAATAAATTAGGAGTTCATTAAAAAAATCAGCAGTGAAATTCACTGCTGATTTTATTGTATATACCGATGGGTAGTGTTCAAAGAAAAATTACCCAATTCATATATGGTTATGGAATGTTCTGTTTATTACCTCAAGCTGCTGTGCTTTGCTCAGACGGCAGAAGTTTACTGCATATCCCGAAACTCTGATTGTGAGGTTAGGGTACTTTTCGGGATGCTCGTATGCATCCAGGAGCTTTTCACGGTCGAGAACATTTATATTTATGTGATGTGCTCCGTTTCGGAAATAACCGTTTAAGATGTCTGTCAGGTTTTCCACTCTCTCCTCTTCCGTGCTTCCTAAAGTAGACGGTGTGATGGAGAAGGTGTTTGATGTTCCGTCACGTGTGATTGAATAAGGGATTTTTGAAACAGAGTTAAGGGATGCCAAGGCTCCGTTTTTATCTCTGTTATGCATAGGGTTGGCACCTGGAGCGTATGGCTCGCCTGCCTTTCGACCGTCGGGGGTTGCACCTGTTTTCTTTCCGTACATTACGTTTGAAGTAATGGTAAGAACAGAAAGTGTGGGAACTGCATCTCTGTAGGTCTTTGTCTTTTTAAGGTTTGTGTTGATTGAGTCGAGAACGTAAATTGCAAGGTCGTCAACACGGTCGTCGTCGTTTCCGAACTTGGGGAAGTCGCCCTCAATTTCAAAATCCTTAATAAGCCCGTTTTCGTTACGGATGGGTTTAACCTTTGCATACTTGATTGCACTGAGTGAATCGGCAATAACAGAAAGTCCTGCAACGCCGCATGCCATAAATCTTCCAACCTGAGTGTCGTGAAGTGCCATCTGTATTTTTTCGTATGCATATTTATCGTGCATATAGTGGATTACGTTAAGCGTGTTGATATAGAGGTTGCATATCCATTTGCTGTAACGGTCGAAGCGTTCAACAACCTCGTCAAAGTCGAGATACTCACCGCTGTAAGGCTCGCTCTTTGGTGCAATCTCCGTACCTGTTGCTTCGTCGCAACCGCCGTTAAGAGCAAGAAGCAGAAGCTTCGGCAGGTTACAACGTGCTCCGAAGAACTGCATCTGCTTACCGATTTTCATTGCTGATACGCAGCAGGCAATTGCATAGTCGTCACCGTATATTTTACGCATCTGGTCGTCGTTTTCGTACTGAATTGAATCAGTGTCTATTGAAACCTTTGCACAGAACTTTTTGAAGTTTTCGGGCAAATGCTCAGACCATAGCACGGTGAGGTTTGGCTCGGGAGCAGTTCCTAAATTGTATAATGTATTAAGAATTCGGAAACAGTTTTTGGTAACTAAGGTTTTATTGTTATTCTCCTGCATACCGCCGATGCTTTCCGTTACCCATGTGGGGTCGCCGCCGAAAAGCTCGTTATAGTCGGGAGTACGAAGCTGACGAACTATACGGAGCTTTATAACAAAGTCGTCCATAAGCTCCTGAGCCTCAGACTCGGTAAGAATACCGAGCGCAATATCTCTTTCAACATAAATATCAAGGAATGTGCTCACTCTGCCCAGTGACATTGCCGCACCGTTCTGCTCCTTAACTGCTGCAAGGTATGCAAAGTAAAGCCATTGATATGCCTCTCTTGCATTTGTTGCAGGCTTGCTTATGTCGTAGCCGTAGCTCTCAGCCATCTTTTTAAGACGCTTTAAAAAGTCTATCTGCTTAAAAATCTCCTGGCACAGTCTGATGTTCTCTTCCGTCATATCCTTAGTGCCGTACTTAGCTTTGTCTTTTTGCTTTTCTTCAATAAGAACGTCGACGCCATAGAGAGCCACACGTCGGTAATCACCAATAATTCTGCCTCTGCCGTAGGCATCGGGCAGACCTGTAAGTATTCCGAAATGACGGGCTTTTAGCATGTCCTCTGTGTAAACACTGAACACACCGTCGTTATGAGTTGTTTTAAATTCAAAAGCATCCTCAATCCGCTTTGAAACCTCATAGCCGTATGCTTTTGCAGCACTTCTTGCCATTCTCATACCGCCAAAGGGGTTAATTCCTCGCTTAAGAGGTGCATCTGTCTGAAGCCCTACAATAAGCTCCTTGTCTTTATCTATATAGCCCGGAGCATATGATGCCAGGGATGAAATAGTATCAGTATCAATATCGAGAACTCCGCCATTCTCGCTTTCCTTTTTAAGAAGCTCTTTAATCTGATTGTTGATGTCACAAGTACGTTCTGTGGGACCTTCAAGAAATTCCGCATCGCCGTAGTAAGCAGTATAGTTATGCTTAATAAAGTCACTTACGTTTATTTCTTTATCCCAACGATTAAGATTAAATCCGTTCCACTGTTCAAAATACATAATATCTGTCTCCTTTCGATATTTTGCATAATAAGTATACCATTATATTGTGTATACTGTCAATAAGACTTATGCAATTATGTCAAAATGTAGTGAAAAAAATATTTTTTTCATACGTTCATAAGTAATATTTGCTTTTATTGTGCAAAACTATTATATTAGATAGTCTTTTTTTTAACAATTAAGTTGTTCTACATAAAAATTTGTAAATTGTAAAAAAATGCTTTTATTATGGAATTTTTCGTGGTATAATGTTATTAAAGTCAAAATGGGATAATTTCGGATTTCATCAGAATTATACCGACTTATTATGGCAGGAGGTAATATAATTATGACTAACAACAAAACAGTTCTTACCTGGCTTGACGAAATGGCTGCTATGTGCGAGCCTGACAAAATCGTATGGATTGACGGAAGTGACGAGCAGAGAGATGCTCTCCGTGCAGAAGCCGTTTCAACAGGTGAAATCATAGAGCTTAATCAGGAAAAGCTCCCCGGCTGTTACTATCACAAAACAGCTGAAAACGACGTTGCCAGAGTTGAGGACAGAACATTTATCTGTACTAAAACAAAGGAAGAAGCAGGCCCCATCAATAACTGGATGGACCCTGCAGAAATGTATGCAAAGCTCAAAGCTCTTTACAAGGGTTCAATGAAGGGCAGAACAATGTACGTTATCCCTTATTCAATGGGTCCTGTAGGTTCACCTTTCTCAAAGATTGGTATTGAGCTTACCGACAGCATCTACGTTGTTCTTAATATGATTATTATGACAAGAGTAGGCAAGGCAGTTATCGACGAGCTTGGCGATGCTGAGGATTTCGTAAAGTGTTTGCACGCTAGAAAGGATATCGACCCTGAAGAGAGATATATCGTTCAGTTCCCCCAGGATGCTACAATCTGGTCAATCAACTCAGGTTACGGCGGTAACGTGCTTCTCGGTAAGAAGTGCTTTGCTCTCCGTATAGCTTCATACCTCGGTATGCAGGAGGGTTGGATGGCTGAGCATATGCTTATCCTCGGTCTTGAAAATCCTGCAGGTGAAGTTAAGTACATCTGTGCTGCGTTCCCCTCAGCTTGCGGTAAAACAAACCTTGCAATGCTTATTCCTCCCGAATATCTCCAGGAAAAGGGATATAAGGTATGGACAGTGGGTGACGATATTGCATGGCTCAAAATCGGTCCCGACGGCAGACTTTATGCTATTAACCCCGAAGCAGGTTTCTTCGGCGTTGCACCGGGAACATCAGTTAAAACAAACTTTAACGCGCTTGAGTCAACAAAGAAAAACACAATCTTCACAAACGTTGGTATCAATAACGACGATATGACAGTTTGGTGGGAAGGTCTTGACAAGAATCCTCCCGTTAATGCAACAGAATGGAAAGGTTCAAAGGTTAACGGCGTAGAATTTACTGCAGAAGGCGGCAAGCTTGCTCATCCTAACTCAAGATTTACAGCTCCCGCAATCAACTGCCCCTGCATTTCAAAGGAATTTGAAAATCCTGCAGGTGTTCCTGTATCAGCTATCGTATTCGGCGGCAGACGTGCTAAGTGTGCTCCCCTCGTATATCAGTCAAGAGATTGGCAGCACGGAACATTTGTTGGTGCTATTATGGCTTCTGAAACAACAGCAGCTGCAGCAGGTGCTGTAGGCGTTGTTCGTCGTGATCCCATGGCTATGAAGCCCTTTGTTGGTTACAATATGGCTTCTTACTGGAAACACTGGCTTGAAATGGGCAAGAAGCTTGGCGACAAGGCTCCCAAAATCTTCCACGTTAACTGGTTCAGAAAAGATGACGAAGGCAACTTCCTCTGGCCCGGATTTGGCGACAATATGCGTGTTCTCCTCTGGATTCTTGACAGATGTGACGGCAAGGTTGGTGCAGATGAATGTGCAATCGGTTACGTTCCTAAGGTTGATGACATTGACATCACAGACCTTGATATGACAAAGGAACAGCTTGAAGAGCTTCTCGCTGTTGACAATAACGAATGGATTAAGGATATTGAAGATTCTGAAACGGGTATTAAAAAGTACTTCGCTCAGTTCGGCGATATGCTCCCCAAAGAAATGGCAGAAGAGCTTGCAAAGCTTGAAAATAATCTTAAATAATTAACAAAAAGAGGCAATCTCACATAAATAGTGAGATTGCCTCTTTTTAATCTTCAATTAATTCACGTGGCAATGGGGACGTGCCTGTTTTGCCACATTAAATATTTGTATGTAAAAGGGCATCGCAAATGCGATGCCCTTGTTTAGTCTGCCAAATATTCAATCAGCTCGGGTATTCCCTCGCCTGTTATGGAATTTACCCAAAACACCTTTTTACATCCTGCTAAGCGGAGCCAGCGTTCTGCTCTTTCGGGGTTTCCGTCCGGTTGGTCTATCTGCGTTACTATGCCTATAACCTCGCGGTTAGAAGCCGCAGTTACACATGGGGGATACAAGCTATAGGGTTCTGTGGCACTGATTAAGAGTCCCACAACGTCTGCCTCGTAGGAATATAGGGCAAGAGCATAGCCTAAATGCTTTGTTTCGGCATATTCTCCGGGAGTGTCAATAACAATATCGTGGTGGTTAACGTACTGTGTTTTGTGATAATGTATCTTCTCGTTACGGAGAGCCTGTGTAAGAGTTGTTTTGCCACTTTCGGTGCGGCCCATAAATATGATTTTTCTCATGTTTTTGTTATGGGGCACACAGAGAAGTTAAGAGTATTCTCTAAATAGTTCATAATCTCTTTAATGGAAGCTTCCACCTCAGACACGCTTCCTGTTACTATAAGTGTGCCGCTGAAACGGTCTACAAATCCAAGCTCCACATTTGCAGTCTTGATTGCAAGGTCTGCCGCAATTACTGCAGTTTCTGCAGGGCTCATTGTGAGTATTCCAAGAGCTGAACGTGAGTAGTCGATAGCGGGATCAAGACCAAGCTTTCTGTAGATTATTTCATCAGGACCTGCGATTATGTGGGCAAGTGTAATCTGCTTGCCGGGAACAAGTTCCTGAACTATACGTGTTTTGCCGTCGGGGCTTACAATATCTTTAAAGTTCATAATGTTTCTCCTTTTTTAAAAACTCAACCTGCAGGCCATCCAAAATCTCTTCCGCCCATAAGGTGGAAATGAATGTGGAAAACAGTCTGACCTGCAGCAGCACCGCAGTTATTTACTATGCGGTAGCCGTCCTTGTCTATTCCAAGCTGCTTTGCAATCTTTGCCGCCGCCTCGTAAACTGCGGCAATGTGGCGGCTGTTTTCTGCCGTGATTTCGTTTGCACAGCAGATATGCTCTTTCGGGATTATTATAACGTGAACGGGAGCCTGTGGGTCTATGTCGTTAAAGGCATAAACCATTTCATCCTCATACACCTTAGTTGAGGGAATTTCACCCTTTATTATTTTACAGAACAAACAATCATTCATAGCAGTTCCCTCCGCAATTAAAGATTTTTGTACATTTCAATTACTGCATTAATAGCTTCATCAATTGTCTTGAGTTCTGCCTCAGGTGCAGTTCTTTCTTTGTATTCAACAATTCCCTCGCCGATTTTCTTACCCACAACTATTCTTACGGGGATACCCATAAGGTCGCTGTCTTTGAACTTAACACCGGGACGCTCTGCTCTGTCGTCAAGGAGTGCTTCAATTCCGGAATTGAGGAGCTTTTCGTAAATTTCCTCTGCAGCCTTAAACTGTTCTTCGTCCTTGTGGTTTACGGGAACAACGCTTACCTGGTATGGAGCGATTGCAGGGGGCCAGATGATACCGTTTTCGTCGTAGTTCTGCTCTATTGCGGCAGAAATACATCTTGTAACACCTATGCCGTAGCAGCCCATAATAACCTGTGACATTGAGCCGTTTTCGTCAAGTGCTTTAAGACCGAGGGCGTCGGAATACTTTGTACCCAGCTTGAAGATGTGACCAACCTCAATGCCCTGTGCAGTTTTGATAGGCTTTCCGCATCTGGGGCAGGCGTCGCCTGTTTCAATAAGTCTTATATCGGCAACCATAAACGCTTCAAAATCTCTGCCCATATTTACGTTTTCATAGTGGTAGTCTGTTTCGTTAGCACCAACTATAAAGTTCTTCATCATAGTAACTTCTTTGTCAACATAAACGGGGATTGAAAGGCCGATAGGACCTGCAAATCCAACCTCTGCATTTGTAAGCTCACGAACTATTGCAGGCTCTGCAAGCTCCAAATCGTCTGTGCAGCCAACCAAGTTCTTAAGCTTAACTTCGTTGATTTCGCGGTCGCCTCTTACCATTGCTGCAACGTACTTGTCATCCGCTTTATAAAGGATAGTTTTTGCAAAAACGTAAGGCTCGGTACCCATAAATGAGGTAAGCTCTTCGATTGTATGAGCATTGGGGGTGTGGACCTTGCCCAGCTCCTTTTCTTCGCTGTCGAAAGGCTTTTCGGTGGGTATGCACTCTGCTTTTTCGTAGTTTGCCGCATATCCGCAGTCATCACAGTATGCGATGCCGTCTTCACCAACAGGGGATTTTACCATAAATTCCTGGCTGCCGCTTCCACCCATCGCACCCGAATCCGCATCAACGATTGTGAAGTCAAGGCCAAGTCTTGTGAATATTCTGCAGTATGCATCATACATAGCCTTATATGACTTATTAAGACCTTCCTGAGTGAGGTCGAAGCTGTATGCATCCTTCATTACGAATTCACGACCGCGCATAAGACCGAAACGGGGACGGCCCTCATCTCTGTACTTTGTCTGAATCTGATAAAGTGTGAGAGGGTATTCCTTATATGAACGGACTTCGTTCAAAACTGTTTCGGTAAAGAGTTCTTCGTGTGTGGGGCCAAGGCAGAAATCTCTGCCCCAACGGTCTTTGAGCTTGAACATACTCTCGCCAAACACTTCCCACCTTCCTGAAGCCTGATAGCTTTCAGCAGGGAGAAGTGCGGGCATTAGAAGCTCTAATGCTCCTGCTCTGTCCATCTCTTCACGTACAATCTGTTCAACCTTTCTGAGAGTACGAAGTCCTGTGGGCAGGTATGAATAAATACCTGCGGCAAGTTTTCTTATCATTCCGGCACGAAGCATAAGCTGATGGCTTACGATTTCCGCTTCAGCCGGTACCTCACGGAGTGTGGGTATAAGAAGCTTTGACATTTTCATGGTTTATCTCAATCCTTCCTTAATATCGGTCGCTCTTAATAAGAGTTCCGATTCCTGATTTTGTGAATATTTCAAGAAGCAGGCAGTGGGGAATACGTCCGTCAATAATATGAACGCCTGTAACTCCCGAATCAATGGCATCTATGCAGCCGAGAACCTTTGGTATCATACCGCCGCTGATTACGCCTGAATCAATCATTTCAAGAATTTCGTTTTTATGGGCTTCAAAAATAATATTGCCCGAATCGTCTTTTACTCCTTCAACGTCTGTTAAAAGAATAAGCTTTTCTGCACCTGTTGCCGCTGCAACTGCCGAAGCGACAGTATCGGCGTTTATGTTGTAGCTGTTGCCATCGGAGTCTGTTCCGATTGGTGCAACAACGGGTATGTATTGGTCGGAGGAGAGAAGCTCAAGGAGATGTGGCTTAACGTTAACAATTTCACCAACATATCCTAAATCAACATCCTCACCGTCTACCTGTGTGTATTTTTTCTCACATTCGATAAAGCTTCCGTCAATGCCGCAGAAGCCAACTGCCGTTCCGCCTTTGGTGTTGAGAAGTGAAACAATTTCCTTGTTTGTTTTACCCACAAGCACCATCTGAGCGATACGCATTGTTTCTTTATCGGTTTTGCGAAGCCCGTTTATAAATTCGCTCTTTACGTTGTGACTGTTAAGCTCCGCAGAAATGTCGGGGCCGCCGCCGTGTACAACGATGGGGTTAAGACCGATAAATTTAAGAAGAGTTATATCCTCCATAACAGAGTTTTTAAGCTCTTCGTTTATCATAGCATTACCGCCATACTTGATTACAACGGTTTTGCCGCTGAATTTTTGAATATAGGGCAATGCTTCAATAAGTATGCCCGCTTTTTTTATGAGTTCTTCCATAGTTATCTCCACTTTTATAAATAAAATCCTGCAAACTTAAGTCCCGTGTCTTCGGGAAGTCCGAACATAATGTTCATATTCTGAACAGCCTGACCTGCCGCACCTTTAACAATGTTGTCGAGAGCTGACACAACAACGGCTCTTTGCAGTCTTTCGTCAACCACAACGCCTATATCAACAAAGTTAGAGCCTGCAACGTGCTTTGTTTCGGGAAGCTCTCCTGCAGGAAGCGTTCTTACAAAGAACTCATCCTTGTAGAAGTCTTCATAAAGCTTTGCAATTTCCTCTGTTGTACAGGGTTTGTTAAGGTTTATGTAGATTGTGGCAAGTATACCTCTTTTTTGAGGGATAAGGTGTGGTGTGAATGAAATCAGCACCTCTTCACCTGCTAGCTTTGAAAGCTCCTGTTCAATTTCAGATGTGTGCCTGTGAGTGGCAACCTTGTATGCTTTTGAGTTTTCCGTACATTCGCAGAAGTGGTAGGGAAGTCCAAGCCCGCGGCCTGCACCTGTTACACCTGATTTTGCATCAACAATAACATTCTTGGTGCTTCCGATTCCGCTTTTTAAAAGGGGAGCTGCACCGAGGATAGAGCAAGTTGTGTAGCAACCCGGGTTTCCGATTAATGGGGCATCCTTTATTTTATCTCTGTGAAGCTCGCATAGCCCGTAAACGGATTTTGCAAGAAGCTCCGGAGAAGAATGTTCTTCACCATACCATGCAGCATAAACAGCAGGGTCGTCGTAGCGGAAATCACCGCTAAGGTCTATAACCTTAACTCCCTTTTCTGCAATTGCAGGAATAACTGATTTTGATGCACCGTGGGGAAGTGCGGTGAAAACAACGTCACATTTTGCTACTTCATCTATATCAATTTCAGTACATTCTTTGTCGAGAATGTGTTTGAAGTTCTTATATACATCATTAATATTTTGTCCACTGAAGCTGTGTGAACCGAGAATTTCGAGAGATACGTCAGGGTGATTTGAAAGAAGTCTTACAAGCTCAATACCTGCATATCCTGTTGCACCCAAAACTGCAACCTTAATCATAACTATTTCACTCCTATGTAATAGCGGCAAATGCCGCGGCATGACTGCACAGAGCAGAATTTCGCCCTGCGTCTGTTGGCACGTTGAGAGAAAGCCCGCGAGCTTTCTCTCATACGTGAATTGTTTTAGTTTTCTTCTATATTTACTGCATCCTTGTGTGAAAGGCTGATTTTACCTGTTTTCTTGTCAACTTCCATAACCTTAACAAGAAGTCTGTCGCCTTCCTTAACCACGTCTTCAACCTTTTCAACTCTCTTGTTTGCAAGCTTTGAAATGTGGCAGAGGCCGTCTTTTCCCGGGAGAATTTCAACGAATGCGCCGAAGGCTGTGATTGTACGAACAAGACCGTCGTAGATTTCGCCTACTTCAGGCTCCTTAACGATTGCTTCAATTGCAGCACGTGCGGCATTGCCTGATTCCTGAGTTGCTGCGAAGATATAGATTGTACCGTCTTCTTCGATGTCAATCTTAGCACCTGTGTCGGCAACTATCTTCTGAATAACCTTACCGCCCTGACCGATTACTTCACGGATTTTGTCAACATCAATCTTCATTGTGTCAACCTTGGGAGCATACTGTGAAAGCTCGGCTCTCGGAGTGTCGATAGCCTTTAAGAGAACATCGTCGAGAATGTGAATTCTTCCTGCTCTTGTTTTTCTGAGAGCTTCTTCGATTACTTCATATGAAAGACCGTCGTTCTTTATATCAACCTGGATTGATGTGATACCCTTGTGAGTACCTGCCACCTTAAAGTCCATTTCGCCGTAGAAGTCTTCAAGTCCCTGAATGTCTACCATTGTGGTAAAGCCTGTTTCAGTTGTTATAAGACCGCATGAGATACCTGCAACGGGAGCCTTGATGGGCACGCCTGCAGCCATAAGTGCAAGTGTTGAACCACATACTGAACCCTGTGAAGTAGAACCGTTTGAAGAAAGAACTTCAGAAACTGTTCTGATTGCATAGGGGAATTCCTCCTCTGAGGGGAGTACGGGAACCAGGGAACGCTCAGCGAGAGCACCGTGTCCGATTTCACGTCTGCCGGGACCTCTTGAAGGTCTTGTTTCACCAACAGAGTATGAGGGGAAGTTGTAGTGGTGCATATATCTCTTTGTTTCCTCGTTGTCGATACCGTCGAGCTTCTGAATTTCAGAAAGAGGAGCGAGAGTTGCAACCGTAAGAACCTGAGTCTGTCCTCTTGTGAAAAGACCTGAACCGTGAGTTCTGGGAAGAAGGTCAACTTCTGCTGCAAGAGGTCTGATTTCGTCAAGACCGCGTCCGTCAACACGTCTGCCCTGAACGAGCCATTCTCTTACGATTTCTTTCTGCATTTTGTAGATGATTTCACCGATATCTGTTCCGATTTCGGGATATTCCGGAGTGAGAGTTTCAATTACTCTGTCGGTTATTACGCCAACTCTTTCGTCACGGACGTTCTTGTCGTCAGTGTCGAGAGCGTTCTGAAGGTTTGCATATTCAGCATCCTTAATTCTGTCGTAAAGAACGTGGTCGATGTCGTGATGAGTGTATTCAAATTTTTCTTTTCCGATTTCTTTCTGAATGCTTTCGATAAAGTCAACGATTTCGATAATTGTTTTGTGAGCAAATTTAATACCGTCGAGCATAACGTCTTCGGGAACTTCGTTTGCACCTGCCTCAATCATAACAACCTTTTCACGTGTTGCGGCAACAGTTACCTGCATTTCGCTCTTTTCTCTCTGTTCAACGGTGGGGTTAATAACAAACTCACCGTCAACAAGACCGAGCCATACACCGCCGATAGGTCCGTTCCAGGGAACGTCTGAAATTGCGATTGCGATTGAAGTACCAATCATAGCAGCAACTTCGGGGGGATTGTCCTGCTCAACTGAGAGAACGGTTGCAACAACAGAAACGTCGTTTCTGAGGTCTGCAGGGAAAAGGGGACGGATAGGTCTGTCGATTACACGGCTTGTAAGGATAGCCTTTTCGCTGGGCTTACCTTCTCTTTTAATATATCCGCCGGGGATTTTACCAACAGAGTAGAGCTTTTCTTCATAGTCTACTGAAAGAGGGAAGAAGTCAACGCCTTCTCTGGGGTTTCTTGAAGCTGTTACGTTTACCATAACAACAGTGTCACCGTAGCGGACTACGCAGTGACCGTTTGTGAGCATAGCCATTTTACCTGTTTCAACAACGAGAGGTCTGCCGGCCAGGGTTGTTTCAAAAGTTTTAAACATTTTTTTATCTCCTTTTTATATAATAACGAAGATAAATTTTAGCGAATAAACGCAATATACAAATTAATTGTCTACTCCGTTTATTAGCTAAAGGTTATCTTCGCATTTTACCTGTAATAAGAATTATAGGCAAGCGACCGCAAATAAACACACGCAGTCGTTTGCCTATACACTTACGCGCAAAACAAACTGCTTTGCGTTTTATTATTTTCTGAGTCCGAGCTTAGCTACGAGATCTCTGTATCTCTCGATATCCTGTGACTTAAGGTAGTTGAGAAGACCACGTCTTTTACCAACCATCATAAGAAGACCTCTTCTTGAGTGATGGTCCTTCTTGTGGAAGTTAAGATGTTCGTTGTTGAGGTGATTGATTCTCTCTGTGAGAAGTGCAATCTGAACCTCGGGAGATCCTGTATCTCCTTCATGAGTTGCATAAGCTGCGATGAGCTCTGCCTTACGTTCCTTTGTCATGAATTTCACCTCCTATAATTTCAATGACCCCCGTAGGCTAAGAAACCGTTGGTGATTCGGTTATCTGAGCAAACGGTTAAGATAAATGGTTTAGCCTCTGTTGAAACGCTTATTAAACTTTTCAACTCTTCCGCCTGTATCAACAAGCTTCTGCTTACCGGTAAAGAACGGATGACAGTTTGAGCAGATTTCCACCTGGATATCTTCTTTTGTGGAGCCTGTCTCGATTACTGTTCCGCAAGCACAACGAATTGTTGTGGGCTTATAATCGGGATGAATTCCTTCTTTCACTTGCTTCATCCTCCCTTCGTAAATTTGGCAGTGTAAAAGATTACACCAAAAGCCATTTTCGAGTATAACACAAACATTCCCCTATTTCAAGTTTTTTATGAAAAAATCGGTATTTTGCCTATTTTATAAGCAATATATACCGACTTTTTGCTATAAAACAACTGTTAAAGGTGATAAAAACAGGATTTTTAGTCCTTATGCAAACTCCTGAACTCATCAGGTGTAATCCCTTCCATACGCTTGAAAACCATACAAAAATAGCTCGTGTCGTTAAAACCGCACTCTGTGCTTAAAAGCTTTATTTTCATATCCGTGGAAATAAGAAGCTGCTTTGCACGGTTTATACGTGTTTTGAGAAGATAGTTTACGGGTGTTATCCCGTATGCCTCGCGGAATGTCCTGCACAGATAGCTTTTTGAAACGCATATGAGGTCCGCCATATCGTCAAGGGTTACGGGGCGCTTGTAGTTCTGCCCTATGTAGTCAAGGACGGGGAGGATTTTACCGTGTTTGTTTTTTTCGATATGTGTGCGATGGGGATTTGACCGTGTAAGGTGTGAAATGTTCCCAAGTATTTTGTAAAGCTGAATGCTCATTGACATAGGATCTGTCATCTCGCAAAGCTGTTTGAAATCGCTTCGGAGCTTTGTTGTATCACCTGTAAAAACCTCTGTTCTCTCAAACCCAAGGTAGGAGAAAAGCCCCTCTACGCCATCGCCGCTGAAAACGCAGAAATATATCTGCCAGTTCCCGGAAATGGGGTAGTATTCGTGGGGAGTTCTTGGGGAGAACATAAACACGTCGCCATCTGATATGATGTGTTCCGTTCCTGCGGATAAAAATTTTCCCTCTCCGCCCGTACAAATTGCAATCTGATAGGCGGCAAAGCCGTCGGTGCGGGTTATATGATATTGCCGTTCTTTAAAGCCTGTGCGGATTACCCACAGGGGCAAAAGCTTATGTCTGTCCTGTTCAAGCATTGTCTATATCTCCCGTAACATTGATTTTTCTCATAACCTCACGCTTTGCGGCAGAGTTGTACTGAGCATAGAATTTGTGGGTTACTTCTATGTTTTTGTGTCCCATAAGCTCCGCCACCATTTTGATGTCAACGCCGTCTTCGAGAAGTCGGCAGGCAAAGGTACGTCTGAGGGCGTGGGGGCGTGATTTGTCGGGGTCTATAATCCCTGCGCAGGTGCAGTATTTTTTTAGCATTTTTTCCACGGAGGAAACAGTCATACGCTTTCCCTGACGGCTTATAAAAAGTGCATCTTTGTCTTTTATTCCGTCAAGTTCGTTCCGCACCTGTATGTAGTTGTAAAGCTCGTTTTCCACCTGTACGGGCATGAAAATCTCTTGCTCGTCGCCGCCTTTTCGGGTTACGATAAATGATGAGGTGTCGAAGCAAACGTCCTGAATGTTCAGGTTCACAAGCTCGCTCACACGCACTCCCGTGCCAAGATAAGAAATTAAAATGGCAATATCTCTTTGCTTTGTCCGCAAATACTCCGTCAGGTGCCGTCCCGTAAAAAAGCCCTCTCCGTGATAGAGAATGTTAAGTAGCCTCAGTGTTTCCTGGGTGGAAAGGGGTTTTTTTATTTTTTGGTGGAGCTTGTTCATATCCACCTTATCTGTTACGTTTTCAGGTATCTGGTCGGTTTTATAAAGGTATGAAAATAAGCCCCTCACGGCGGAAAGCTTCCTGTTTATTCCGTAGGAGGAATTTCGTCTGGTTCTCGTAACCGTCTTTCCGTCGGGGGAGATATATGTACTCTGATACTCTTTAAGGTACGCTTTAAAGCGGATTATGTCCTCTGCACGCACCTTTCCCATATGCTCCACAGTAAAGCTCTCAAGAGCCTCCACATCACGGAACTTGAACTTCTGCAGATATTCGAGAAAAATCCGAAGGTCTATGCAGTAGCCAATTTGTGTATTTATACTCTCGCCCGTATAATAAATTTCGATATAATCGAAAAGAAAATCGGGCAGATTTGTAAGGTATTCGTGTAAATACGAGTGCTTGCTCATCCTTTACTCTCCTTTTGGTTTGTTTGAATAATGGCTGTATACTCTGGATCCAATGTTTTTCACAAAAGTTCGTGTCAAGTCGGGACTAAAATATAATATTAATTCTTTTTTTCATTGAAGCAGATGATAAATGCTCCCATGACAGAAATAGAGGCAACAACACCCACTTCTTCCGCTCCTGTAAACGCACTCATTGTTAACAATCCAACAACCAACGTGATAAATGCTGCTAAAAATCCTTTACCCATATAACTCTACTCGTATAATATAATTATCATCAAAACCAAAGATAATTGTATTATACTTTTCCTTTCTTTAAATTTTTATTTTAACAAAATTCGACAATCTTTGTATAAAGACTGTATAATCTAGACGGCACATATTTTTGAAAACATCTTCGTATCAAGTTAAGAGCAAAAATTACTTCTTGAATTTATTTATCCAATTTAAAATTTTATCATATTTCATATACCCTGATGCAACAGACAAACCCAAATCAACCACATCTGCATTGGTGCAATTCATTTTTATTCCCTCTGCTTCTAAAAATGTCAGCATAACATATACACCTATTCTCTTATTACCATCAACAAATGCGTGATTGGATATCAATGAGTACCCAAGACTTGCTGCCTTTTCCTCTTTTGTTTTATAAAGTTCTTCTCCGCCAAATGTAGCATACGCATTGCTAAGAGCACTTTCTAAAAGTCCAACATCTCTTACACCAACACTGCCGCCTGTTTCTTCTGCTATCAATTGATGCAAAAGCAAAACTTTTTCTTTACTCAATTTAATCATTTCGCTAACTCCTCAAAAGCAGGTTTAAATCTATTCATAATTCTCTTTGCTGCTACATCAATCTTCTCATCATCGGTAATATCAAAGTATGAATTAGAGTCAACATCAATAAGTAAAAATTTCGGCTTATTATTTTTGAAGATAACAGCCTGACCATTGTTTTCTGCGACTTTAGCAACTTTTGAGAAATTCTGATTTGCTTCCGTCATTGTTGTAATTGTTTCAGTATTTATATTCATAACTACCTCCTATTATTTATACAATAAATATATCCTACAATTTATATTATATACAAATTGTAGGATATTGTCAACCTATAATTTTCGACAACATTCGACACTCATTATATAAAGACTGTATAATTTAGATGCCAATCATTTTTCGCAATTGCGACGCATAAGGTTTAGATGCAAACCTTTTTCGATCTTGCGAGGCATAAGGTTTAGATGCCAAAACCTTTTAGCGGTAGTTCGTGTTGAGTAAGAACTGAAAAACATAGGATCATAATCATTCTAATTCCAAATCGTATAAATGCATTTGTTAAAAATTATTGATCCATCTAATCGCCATATCAATCCAACCGGAAACTTCTTCAACCACAACGCCTGTTTGTCTGTCTGCCAGCGATAGTCCGTGTTGACCTTTTGGAAAAATATGCACTTCACATTCAATTCCGTTTTCAACTAAAGCATTAACAAATCTTGTTGTACTTACGACAGGTACCGCCCGATCTTCAAAGGTATGCCATATAAACGTTTTGGGGGTATTCCTTGTTACATGGTTTTCAAGCCCAAAAAGTTCTTTCACTTCATCTCTTCCGGCAATAAAATTCTTCATCGTTCCTTCATGAGTATCATGATCGGTTATAACCGGATAGCATAGAATCATGCCATCAGGTCTATTTTCAAAACCTTCCACACCGGAAAATTTGCGAACAATTTCTTTATCATAATGAACTCCTATACTTGCAGCCAAATGACCACCTGCCGAAAATCCGCAAACAAAAACTTTATTTTTGTCAATCCCATTTTCGTCGGCTATACTTCGTACATATGAAACAGCTTTTGAAAGTTCACAACAAGGTGCCGGCCATCCCGAAGGCGCCACTGCATAATCTAAGATAAAACAATGAAATCCAGCTGACAAAAATTTCATAGCAACAGGCTCAGCCTCTCTTGCTGATGTAGATCCATATCCCCCTCCGGGACAAATAATAATTGCCGGACGAACAACCCATTCTACCTCAGATGGTGTCAAAATATATGATGTTAATTTTGTTTTCCTTGGTGGTTCAGCAACTCCCATTGCTGCATAATTCACACTAAAATCCTGTACATTATAAATCATAATAAACCTCCTATGGTTTTTATTTAACAAAAAAATTCGACATTACCCCTATATGATTTTGTCAAGTCGGGGCTAAAAATACTTTATTTATCATATGGTTGTATGTCAGCTGTACACTTGTTGCAATAACTAAACCTTTGAGAAAAGTTACCGGATACACACCGCATAATTTCAAAAAATTCATGTTTCTTTCCTATGTAATGCTGATAGTAAGTATATACTTTCGGAAACCAAGTAACTTAACACTATCAGGGTAATAACTATACCTAACAAAAATATTATCAACCGGTTACGGAAATCGGGTCAAATCCAAGATAATCCCCTGCGGCTAGGATATACTCCACATCATCTGCAAAGCCTGTGAATGCAGTGTTGTGGGATATCCCGTGAAGGTGTCCGTAAATGCATTTTTTAACACCGTATTCACGGAGTATTTTATGAAATTCCGTCTGCTGTGCCGCCTGTGTTACGGGTGGGTAATGGGTAAATACTATCATCTTTTCGCAGCCCTTGTTTTTTGCGTCGTCAAGGGATATACGAAGGCGGATAAGCTCTCGGGCATAGATTTTTTTGTCTTCCTCAGAGCCGAGATTATCAAGAGACCAGCCACGTGTTCCGCAAATCCCCGTGTTTTCAATCTTGTAGGAGTTGTTGTGCAGGAATTTAACACTTTTAAAGCCTTCGTTTTCCGTAAACTGTGTAAGCTTTGAAGCCGTTGTCCACCAATAGTCGTGATTGCCCTTAAGGAGTATTTTTGTCCCCGGCAACGCCTCTAAAAATTCAAAATCCTTTTTTGACTGTTCAAGATATGTTGCCCACGAAAAGTCACCCCCAAGCACAACGGTGTCTTCGGGGTTTATTTTATTAAGCCAGTTCTCGCGGATTCGCTCCACATAGTTTTCCCAACGTCTGCCGAAGATGTCCATAGGCTTGTCTATTCCAAGAGGCAGATGCAGGTCGGAGATGGTATAAATCATTATTAGTTACTCCTTATATAGTTCAAAAATCCGTTTGCAATTCCTTCTGCTATTTTTTCCTGATATTCGGGGGTTTGGAGTTTTGATTTTTCTTCGGGGTTGCTTAAAAATCCACATTCTATGAGGATAACGGGGACCTTTGACCAGTTAAAGCCTGTGAGGTCGCCACGGACGATAAGACCGTTATTTTTTGCACCTGTTACGGCAACGGTTTCAGCCAGGATACACTCCGCCATCTGTTTTGAGTCTTCGGTAAAATCTACGCCGTCAAAGTAGCTTTTTTCGGGTATCAGTACGGATATTCCGTTAACCGAGGTATCGTTATTCCCGTCTGCGTGAATTCTTATGCAGTAGTCGCTGTTGTTCGCCTGTTCTGCTCTTTCCACGTTGCTCTTGTCACATTCACGGGTAGTGCGTATCATATCCGTTGTAACGCCTGCAGACTTCAGCTTTTCCTCTACAAGCAGTGCTACTGCAAGATTAAATTCTTCTTCCCCTGCCGCACCGTTTACATTGGTTGCTTTAAGGGTTTCCGAGTTGGGGCTTACAGGCTCTTTTTCGGACCTTTTTGTTATTCCGTGACCTGCGTCAATGCAGACGGAAACACCTTTGTATTTCTGATAAAGAGGATTTGCTTCAAGCTTGTTTTCTTCTGATATGCGTATTTCCCGTGCCTCTTCAAGCTCCGTGCGGATTTCTGCAGTTTCTTTTTTTAAATTGCTCAGTGTTATGTCGGAATATACGCTTATTCCGAGTAGTGCCAGGGTTATAATTAAAAGTATACCTGTGTGTGCTTTTTTCATTTTATTTCCCTTTCTTTTTCAGAGGGGAGCTGTGAGAGAATAACTGCCCCGAACATAAGGACGCAGCCTATAAGCTCTCGTCCTGATAACCTTTCGCCGATAAATGTTCCGCCGACTACTGCAAATACGGATTCCAAGCTCAGAAGCAAGGAAATCTTTGTGGGGTTTGCCCCACGCATTGCAATGATTTGAAGTGTGTAAGCAACTCCGCTTGAGAATATTCCCACATAAAGTGTGGGGAGTATGCACTCCGTTATTCCCGCAATTGACGGGTTTTCAAAAATAAGCATTCCTATTCCCGATATAACGGTTACAACGATAAACTGACCTAAGGAAAGCAGAATTCCCTCAACACTTTGGGTATATTTGTCGATTACCATAATATGCACGCCGAACACTATGGCGCAGATAAACACGTAAAAGTCAGAGGGTGCAATTGTAAATGTTTCCGTAATGCAGAGGAAGTAAAGCCCCACTACTGCAACGGCAACGCTTATCCACACTTTAAGCCCGCATTTTTTACCTGTGAACAGTCCGAGTATGGGAACTATAACTATGTATAGTGCAGTTATAAACCCTGCCTTACCTGCTGAGGTGTCGCCAAGTCCGAGCTGCTGCATATTTGAAGCAATTGAAAGGAATAATCCGCAAAGGAGTGAACCGGGAATAAGCTTTTTCCAGGGTATGGGTGATTTTGGAGCTAACCGTTTCGCCGCTTTTGAATAAACTATGTAAATTATAAAAAGGGTAATGCTTGCAATTAAACCTCGAAGAGCATTAAATGTAAAAGGCTCGATATAATCGGCACATATACTCTGTGCTGCAAAAGCAGTTCCCCATATAAAAGCCGCAATCAGTGGGGCGATGGTGTGACGTAAAAGACTGTGTTTCATTTTTGTTCCTCTCTTGTTGAATAATTTTTATCTTGACTTTTTTGTTCTTATAATATATAATGTTCTGCGGTGAGTTCGAAACCATCCTCACCTAAAACAAAACTATGGAGTTGATTTTTATGAAAAGGAGTTTATTTATAACTCAAAGTGCAGTCATTGCCGCGCTGTATGTGGCTCTGACTTTGGTTTCAAACGCATTCGGTCTTGCAAACGGAGCAATTCAGTTTCGCATTTCAGAAGCACTAACAGTGCTTCCTGCATTTATGCCTGCTGCAGTACCGGGGCTTGTTATCGGTTGCCTTATCTCCAATCTTTTAACAGACGGAGTGCTGGCAAATATCCTGGGCGGCACCTTTGCAACGCTCATTGGGGCAATAGGAACAAGGCTATTAAAAAAGCATACTGCCCTTGTTTCGCTTCCGCCTATACTTGCAAACACCCTTATAGTTCCCTTTATTATAATGTACGCCTATGGAGCGCCGGGTACATATGGGTATTTTGCCTTAACCGTGTTTATAGGCGAGGCGGTTGTAGCCGGAGTGTTTGGTACGGCATTTGCATATACCCTTAAAAAAAGACCAGAACTTTTCGATTAAATCATAACATAAAACTGTTTTTTAATCAAGACTTTAACAAAAAAGAAAAGAAACGGAAATGACTTTGATATAGGAGTGAATATGGAACCAAAGGATTATATACTCGACAGAATAGAGGGTGAATACGCCTATTTAAAAGATATTAATAACAGCAATGAGCTTTTTATTGCTCTTGCTCTTCTGCCCGAGGGTGCAGACACGGGAAGCCGACTTCATTTTGAAATGATGGAATATACGTTGATTGGGGATGTTTAAAAATGCACAGACCGTTCAATGGCTCAAAATAAGCATTTATAAGCATCAAAAATAGCGAGAACTTATAAATCACGGTAGAAACCCGCAAATTTGCGGGTTTCTCTTTATTTTATGCCATTGAACTACGAA